>NZ_JARWLA010000054.1:0-25367 GCF_047445805.1 Rhizobium sp. BR 314
GCTGGCTGCCGCGTCGGCGAAGGCCTGCCTCATACTCCGACCAATTGGTCACTTTGAACTTCATCTTACCGATGCGATGGCGGCGGCCGGCATTGTGTTTGAAGGGCATGACGCTGACAGACCCAATAGTTCAACCACCGCTCGGCTAAACCATGACCGCTGAACGATCCGTGCACCAACGCTGCTGGTTAGGAGAAATACCGCACGCCCAGCTTCCCGCTTAGTTTTCGGACTTCATCGAAGCCGCCCAGTTCCCGCACCTGAGGCGAACCGTCAAAATCCCATTGCTGGCAGTACATGACCTTTTCAAAAGGCCGGCGTCGGACGCCATCGAAGTGGCAGAATACGGCCGGGCTGGAATAGTAGGGGTCCGGTTGCCAGTTTACCCCGTCGATGAAGTCGTAGGGAATGAAGCCTGCCAGCACGCATTGCGGACCGTTCTCGTTGGCTTTGTGGTCGGCATGGCGCCATTTGTCGCCAACCTGCATCAAATTGCCGTAGGCCAGGGAGACGATAATGCCACGCTCATATGTCCCGATCAGTAGAGTGCGGAACCATGCGGGTGCACCACGTCGATTCTTGGGAATGTCTGGAAAGACATCCATACGCCGGAGATCGCGAATAACAATCTCGGGCTCGACTTTATCTCGCACCTGTGTGTAGAACCATTTCTCGAACTCGGGTTGCCACTTGAGGCGCAGCTCAAGCTTCTGGGTGGGCGTGAGCCTGCGGTTGTTCCGCGTGAGAAACCGCCATCCGCCCTTCAGGGCATCGAGGCCCAGCCTGAACCCAGCGATTGAGAAGTATTCGAACATGCGATTTCCCTCGCCGAATTCTATTCGTTTTCCCAGTAAAGGCCTTTGGCGACACGGCGGGTGTGAAAGATTTCCACCTCAGCCTGCACGTCGGTGTTGAAGTAGTGATGAATGATTTTGTTCGAGCCGTTCAGTATCGCCATGAACGAATCCAGCGAGGCTGCGACGCTTGTTATGTCGACATCTTCGAAAATGACCATCTCCTGAAGCCCATCTTTGTCCAAGCGAAAATGCCGGTCGGTCAGCGCGCGAATGTTGTTATGCGTGTCGTTGCATAGGCTGTTGTACATGGAGCGATATTCGCGTTCCAAACCGGCTTTCCGGAAGCGATCAAATACGCTCATGACCTTTGTGTGTGTCTCTATCGCGGCCAACTCGCCTTGATGATAGGCGAGCTGGGCCTTGGCTTCGGCATTGTCCTTGAAGAAGGTGAGGAAGATGTTATCGCCCTTGACGCCTTCGGAAATGAGCTTGATCCACTCGCTGTGGTACTTGGCGTTGAGCTGGTTCAGATAGGTGCTGTCGTTGGCGAGGTTGATGAGGTCGGTGTACGCCTCCATCGAAGATCGCAGGATGTGGTTGACGCCGGTCCACCGGTTATCCCGTCGCAAGGTCACTGCGCTGTCCGCTTGTTCGATGATGGTGGCATACAGCGCGATAAGGGTGCGTTGGCGCTCGTCGTTCTTATTGAAAACAACGCGTGGCAGACGATCGATAGTTGCTACGAGGATTTCGCTCAAGAAGTCCAGCATCGAAGTAGCCTTATCCATGTCATCTCCACATCCCGAATCCCTACGGTGAGATTAGGATGTGCTGCAACCAAAGCAAAGGCGGCCACTCGGGCCGCCTCGGTCTTATCCCTGTTGTTCCACGGGATTTTCTAGGAAGACCTTCTCGTAGGTGCCCCTAGCTTTCTTTTCAGCGGCCTGTGCCGCCTCCAGTTCCTTGCGCAATCGCATGGTCTCGCGACCGGCAAGAACCCACTCGATTAGTGTCGGATGGAATTCCTCCATGGTTAGGGCAACATTCCGTGCAGGATGACAGTTTGAGGATAAGCACTCCGGTAGACGGGCAAACCCGCAGCCCGGTCATTTTCGACCCTAAAAAGGCGCGCTCCAAGTGGAAAAATTAGAAATTCATATTTGAGGCTTTTGGGTAAAAATCAACCAAGGATGGTATATTAATGACTTCTTCAAGCTTGTGATGTAGCAAGAGATAGGGCATTAGGCTCCCCGTCTTCTTCGGGCCGCGCATGAGGTAGAGCGCGACTAGCGTTTGGGAGGAGCAATATGCTCACACCGGTAAACTCGTTTTCCAGTACCGCTGCCTTATCCATCTTGGTCGCGTCCAATCCGGCGGCGACGTCAGCGTCACAATCGGCAAACCAGAAAAGTGGTGTGCTTCCCGCGACAGGCAATACCGACGACGTATTCAAGGCTGGCAATGCGATTGGCAAGATTATCGAAATTGTTGCCGGCTTGAACAAGAACAACAGTTCCCAGTTTACGATGGATGGTGCGCAACGCACCGATAGTGGTGGCGGTGTCTACACCGAGACCAAAACAGGTCAGGGTACGGTTGGGTCAGACGTTGATTCTGACGCGCATGCCTTACAAGAGGCCACGGCGGCGGCGGCGGGCACGGGTCCTCAGGCAGATGAGGCCAGAGCCTATTTGAAGGCTGCAGCGAATGGCACGATACAGAAGACAGATATGTCGGCGATGGGTGTCACATCAACGATGACGAGGAAGGTCTCTTATTATGCCGATGGCCGTGAGAGGGGATCAAGCATTAGTTGGAATACCCAGGGCCTGGACGCATTTTTGCAGAATTACACCACCAAGGGTGATGATGGACTGCTGCACGACAAGGCAACCGGGAAATACGCTGGAATTGCTCAAAACGGAACACAATTCACTTACGTGACCTGGTGATAGCTAATGCGGACGCCGCCAATTTGCTTTGGATAGCAATAAGTTCGTCGAGATTCGGCGAAGTTACTCCGCCTTCCTCTTGATGGCTCACAAAACAGCGTTGTGATCAGTGGAAACGGCATCAGCCGAAGCGCCTCTCGCCAGCCGATGTCGTTTCTTGTTGATATCGCTGTCATTCACCACCGGTAAATGACCATATCAACATGAGGAGTTACAATGAGTTGTTGTGCGTATCGGCGTCGAAACCCCTTGCTGATTCACACTCTTGGCTGAAATTCGATTTGCTCATGATGCTCTTCTTGCCTCAAAATTAGGAAAGAAGGTGTCTACGAAACTCGGGGCTGTTCAGTTTCTAATTGGTGCGATATCGATGTTCCGGCAGTGTCTCAGGCCGACCTGAGTGACCTATCGACAGGCGCCGCGAACTTTGACTTCATCCGAGAGGCAGCGCGCACGGTAAGGGCTGATAGCCTCGTGCATTTCAGGATTGGCAGCCGCCTCAAGTACGGCGACGAAGCGCTCTTTGCGGCCAAAAGTATCGCGGTGGTCTGTGCGTCGAGTTGAAACGCCATAGGTGTCCCAGAAAATGTTCGTGGAAGTAGATCGTGCACAAGCGACCTTCGTCCCTGAAGGCCTAACATCGAGAACGCTTCTTAACCACCACGACCCTGCGAATTTTCCTATCTTACCCCCAAGCAGGCTGTAACCGCCCGTTTGTTACCGCGGAGATTTTGCTTTGATGCGAGCCACAAGCTCTTTGTCGTCGACAAAGCCGTCGAGGAAGTCGCTCCATTCGTCGGGTGAGCGGCGGGCGTGTTTGAGCATCTGCTCCAGTTCGTCCATACCGTCGTCCGTCAGTGCGGTCACGGATTCGTCGTCTCCGGTGTACACGGAGATGATGCTGCCGTAGCTCAGATTATCATCGTTAGAGACAATTGCCTGAAGAAGGTCCGGGTCCTCTTCGAGAATTTCGGCAACAAATTTGATCGTACGAACGTAGGTGACTGTCGCCATCAGGCTGCCCTTGCGCCGATTGTGGTGATCGCTGACCAGTTCCACGGAAGCAATTCGTCTAACCGGTTGATCTTGTGATCGTGGATGCGATCGAGCACGCCAGCCAGATATGCCTGTGGGTCAAGGCCATTCATCTTGGCTGTCTCGATGATGGTCATGGCGCGTGCCAAGGTCTCCGCTCCCGTATCGGCTCCCGCGAAGAGCCAATTCCGTCTTCCGACGCCGATTGGGCGGAGTGCCCGCTCGGCAGCATTGTTGTCGATCGCAACGCGGCCGTCTTCGAGGAACAGGCAAAGCGAGGACCATCGGCTCAACCCGTAGCGGAACGCTGCAGCCAGATCGCTTTTTCCAGGAATGCGGGTCAATTGCGCTTCCGCCCAAAGCCGCAATGCGTCGACCTTTGCCTTGCTCTGGCTTTGACGCGCAGCAAATCGAACTTCAGGTGGCTGGCCGTTGATGCCTCGCTCGATGTCGTAAAGTGCTCCGATACGATCGAGAGCCGCTCGGGCGATCTCGGACTTGTTTGATGTCCAGATATCGTGGAAGTCTCGTCGCCAGTGGGCCCAGCAGGCCGCCTCTTTGAAGCGAGGCAGCCCATCCGCTCCAGGTGAGTATAGCTTGCCATATCCTTTGTAGCCGTCCGCCTGAAGGATGCCGCCTGATTGCTTGAGGTGGCGGTGGACGTGCTCTTCCTTCCAGTCGGCAGCAAAATAGTAGACTGCACCAGGCGGGGAGCTGCCTGCCCATGGACGCTGATCGCGGACATACGTCCAGAGCCTGCCCTTCTTCACGCCCTTGCCCAACCCCTTGTCTCGTAGCGAGCGATCCAGCACCCTGATCGGGGTGTCGTCCGCATGAAGTAGGTCACTCGCCATGACCGCCGTTTCGATCCGTTCGATGAGAGGCTGGAGCACCTGCATCGCACGACCACACCAATCGACCATTGTGCTGTCTGGAATGTCGGCGCCTATGCGATCGAAGATCTCGTTCAGGCGGTAAAGTGGCAAATGGTCGTCGAACTTCGAGACCAGAATGTACGCCAGGAGGCCAGCGCCAGCCATGCTGCCCGGTATTGGGCGGCTGGGAGCTGGCACTTGCACCATTTTCTCGCAGCAACGGCAGGACTTCTTCAGCCGAGCAACCTCGATGACTTTCATCTGTGCAGCGATCATGTCGAGGATTTCGCTGGCGTCCTCCCCGACAAGACGCAATTCACCGCCGCATTCCGGGCAGCAGGAACCAGGATCGAGCTCCCGGCGTTCGCGAACTGCCTTGTCCGAGACGCGTGGCCGGCGGCGCATGATCTTTTCAGGCCTATCCGCCAAGGCAACAACAGACGTAGCCTCATCAGGTTCATCGATCGGCGCCGTATTACCTTCAGCGGCGGCTATCAACAGATCCTCAAGCGCCAGTTCCAACTGCTCGATTTCACGCTCGATCTTTTCGGAAGACTTCCCGAAGACCTGTTTCTTCAGCTTGGCGATGCGCAGCCGCAGTGTTTGGATTAACTGGTCGTGCGCTTGCAACGTCGCCGACATCTTCGCATTATCCGCCAGCAAAGTGGCAATCATTGCCTTGAGAAAGGCTGGATCATCCGGAAGATTTGTCGGAGCGTTTGACATGATCCTGACTACCATATGTCAGGAGAATTTGCCATAAAAACGAGTGGTTTCAGTGGGATAAAATCACCCGACACGAGCCGGTGGCGCACCCCAGTCAGGTCGTCGCCAATCAATCCCTTCCCACAACATCGCCAGTTGAGCCGACGTCAGCCGCGCCGTCCCGTCCGATGCCGAAGGCCAAGGAAACCGACCCGTCTGTAGGATTTTGTAATATAGGCAGAAGCCCTGGCCATCAAAATACAAAAGCTTCAAACGATCACCACGCTTCCCGCGAAAGGCGAAGACCGCGCCGCCTGTCGGCTTCTGACGCAAGACATCCTGCGCAAGCGCAGCCAAGCCTTCTATTCCTTTGCGCATGTCCGTGATCCCGCACGCAAGATAGACCCGAACGCCGGTACCAGGCCCGATCATGCGGCCTCCACCGCCCGAATGAGCTGTGTCAGGGCGGCCGTATCGACCGCGATGTCGAAGCGAAGGGTGCGGCCGCAGCTCAATCGCAGTTCGATCATCTTGGCGCGGCTCTCCCGGCCGTCCTGAACATCAGTCTGCACGGCATTCACGTCGATGGGAATGAACAATGCATTCGAAGACACCGAGAGAAGCCCCTTCTTCTTCAGCTCGCTACGCCAGGCGTAAATCTGCTGGCGCGTGATATCGTGTCGATGGGCAACCTCTGTGATTGTCGCTCCACCATCCCCAACCGACATGATAATCGCCAGCTTCTCATCGTCGCGCCATCGACGCCGACGTTCCTGCCCAAGAATCTCAACGCGCATCGCAATCCCCGCATAAGACACGTCGCTAACGACGTCGTTAAATACGTGTCTTAGGTCATCAATGCGTTAGACGGCAGGCGGTGCCAATCGGACGGTTACAGCAGGCTGGATTATCCTGATTTTGATCCAGGGGATCGTTCGTTCTCGGAGATGGGCTATGCCTCGGGAAAGTCACAACGGACACTATCTAGTCTCGCCTTCAGCGGCTTTGCGCCCCATTGTCGGCCGTTTCGGATCTTCGCAGCCTTTCGCTGAAAGCAGACATACCGTCACCTTCGCGCAGGCTGAATACGACAGAAAGTTCGAGGGTCCTGCCGGTACCGGGCGGGACGAGAATCGTTCAACCGAGCGACGATCTCAAGTCCTGCCTTTCTCCATGCTCGATAAGGCGAGTGTCGGTGGCTGAGCCGGTTGAATTGAAATGGATATAAGCTCTAATTTTCATTGCTTGCAAATTGAAATATCGATTTGCAGCTGCTACTTATCGGGGTAATGACTTGGGGTTATTATTCGCTATTTGTGTAGGTAGATTATGAGCGAACGGTCGCGCGTCGATACGACTAGCGCAGAAGATAAGTCGATCGGATTCGACTACCAGTATTATTATTTTCTCAACGAATTGTTGAATCTGAAGACGGACCAGGTCGTAGGGCTGGAAGTTCTGGACGATGTTCACGTCGAGCGACCCGACGGCACCAATCTACTCGTCCAGCTGAAGCATACGGTCCAGACGAGCGCACAGGGCCTCCCCATCAACCTCACGACGTTGGATAGTGATCTTTGGAAATCTATTTCGAACTGGTGCAAACTGATCGTCGATCCCGCGGATGGACGCGCGTCGGTGGCTTCTCAGCTTGCTTTTCTTAAAAAGACTAGCTTCCTACTTGCGTCCAACAAGTCGGAAAACGACAAAAACGCTCTTCTGATTTCCGTTGAAGCCTTCAAGTCTGCCACCAAGACCCATGCGGAACTTGTTGCCGACATCACGTCACTTAGGGCGAAAAGCAAAGACTTGGTCATCCAGGGCTACATCGACGACGTGCTCTCACTCGACACCGTCGTGTCGGAGCGGTTTTTTCAGCACCTGTCGTTTGCCCTGGGCAAGGACGAAATCATCAATCTATGCAAAGCGTCCATCGCCGAAAAGCAGATACACCAGTCACGAGTTGACGACGTTTTCAGCGCCGTCGACTCCGAGGTGCGGCAAAACTCCTTCGCCACCGTCAAAGCAGGGGGCAAGATCACGATCAGCTTTGGCGAGTTCAATCAAAAGTACCGACGGCATTTCGATAAGGCCCGGAGCGGCTCTCTGCCTTTCAGGCCGATTCCGCCCGTTTTGCCCGACAATCTGTCCGACCAGACGTTCATCAGACAGTTGGTAGATATCGATGATATCGCGGCGAATAGTATCGAGTTTCATACCAAGTTTACCACGAAGCGTCTGTACTTTCGCGACAACATGGAGCGACTGATCCACGACGGAGAAATCACTCAATCCGATATCGACGCTTTGGAGGACGAAGCTGCGACTATGTGGGAAGGCAAATTCCTCCAAGCGTATTCAGGGGCACCGGCGATTGTTGATGAGAATGCAGCTGCGCGCGCGATCCTCGGAGACTTGCGGTCAAGAAAGCTCACGCTCGCTTCGCAGGAGCTTCCCTTGTCCATGAGCAATGGCGGCTTCTACGATCTATCCGATCGTCCGGTGATCGGTTGGCTGAGCAACTGGGAAGATCGCTACAAGTGAAGTTCAGCTCTTATTACAACAACCTTGGGATCAACGCGTTTTCCATCTCTTCTGTCTTGAAAGAAGCTAAATTTCTAACGCTTCCCAAGCTCGCGTTGATCTTGCCCATAATTGCGCATCGCGAGATGGTGAAAAAGCTTGCTGACGGCAGATTTCGCTTCGTCAGCTTTGAGCAGTATCTGATCGACAACATCGAACATTTCTACAATTTCAACGAACGGTACTTGGCATCGTTGAACCCGACCGTGAATGCTCTTCAGTTTTTGTGTGAGATCGGTGTGGTCAAACTGAAAGACGACGGGGCGGAGATCGCGTCCGCTTTGTCCTTCGAGACGTCCATGGGCAAACGCGCCGAGCGCGTCCAGCGTGCTTCAGCCAACATAGCCGCGCTGGTCTCGGGCAATGCCGAAGTTTTCTACCTCAATGCGAGGATCGAGCTGTGAAGTTTTATATTGAAAGCCTTCAACTGTGGCTGAAGACCGGGCGGAGACGGTCCGTTTCGTTCCTGCCGAACAAGATCAATGTGATCACCGGGGAAAGCCACACTGGCAAGACGGCTATATTGGACATCGTCGATTACTGCCTGTTCGCGAGTAACCATCGCATTTCGGAGAGCATTATCAACGAAAACGTCACCTGGTACGGGCTGTGCATTCATGTGAACGACAAGGTCTACACAATTGCGAGACGCGCGCCGGAAGGGACGGCGCCGTCCGCCGATTACTACTTTTCTTCGACGGGAGAGGTTCCGAATACCGCACCAAACCCGAGTATCGGCGAAAGCGCATTGAAGAAGCTTTTGAGCGCTGATTTCGGCATCGATCAGGACGTCAAAATTCCGTTCGGCGGGAGAACTCTGAAGGCCAATTCTCGGGTGTCGCTCCGCTACTTCCTGCTTTTCAATACCATCTCGCAAGACATCATCACGCATAGCGATCAGTTTTTCGACAAACAGAACCAGGCTCGCTACCAAGAAGCGTTGCCACGCATATTCGACATCGCCGTGGGTATCGACACAGTCGAAAATATCCTGAAACGGGAAAAACGCGCAGAGTTGGAGCGTAACCTTGCTCGGCAGCAAAAATTAGCGGCTAGAACAGAGGAAAAGCGCGAGCAATTCAACGCTCAACTGACGGAAACCGTCACTCAAGCTCAGCGGTACGGTCTCGTTCCCGAAAATACGGACCTCGATGCTTCAGTCACCGCATTGAGGCAAATGGTAACAGCGCGCGATAGCGGCACCGACCACCATGTTTCAGCACAATATGAAGAAATTTCGTCACAGATATACCGCGTTTCCCGGAAAATCAGGGGCCTCCGCAGGTTTGCTTCGGAATATGGGAACCATAAGACCACCCTCAAGGAAACAGCGGACAGCCTGCAGCCTGTCGAGTATCTGCTGAAAAACTTCGAGGAGACGGTTCGTACATCCGTGTTCGACGATATCGTCAAAAACCTTTCCCAAGGGCTACAGGAGATCAAGGACGCCACTGCCAGAAAGACGCCGCTGGACAGCAACATCAACGAAATCATGAAAGAATTGGAATCTCAGCGCCTGAGTCTCGAAAAGGACCTTCAAGCCCTGCCTTCCGACATGGAAAGTTTCGAAAGCGACAAAGATAAGTACATCTTCATCGGTGAGACAAAAGCCAAACTTGAGCTGTATAGCGATCCACGATCCGACGAAGCGTCAGACAACAGCGAGTTGATCGCAAGGCTGGAAGCTCAAATCGAAGACCTTGCCGTATCACCCGTCGAAGACCGGAAAGAACTTTTTACAAGGGCGTTGGACGAGGCGATCCAAGATTACATCGCACTGACGAAGGCAGCGCTCGGGAACTATGGCGATTATCGTTCCGCGTTCAGCTATTCGGACAAGAAGCTCCATCTGCGCAAGCCTAAAACTGCATCGACCGAGAACGTCGGTAGCAGTTCCAATCACATGTTCCTCCACCTTTTCCTGTTTCTGGGCCTGCATGAATTGATTATGCGCAACGATGGCGCTCACGTGGCTCCGTTCTTGATTATCGACCAATTCTCCAGGCCGTATTGGGGCGATGACGATCAAAAGGACGGAGCTGGCGAAAAGGACGTCGACGAAAGTGACGTCGCGAAGGTGAAGTTGGCACTGGAACTCTTGGACCAGTTCATCACGACGGCGAACGACATCGGAAAAGAGTTCCAGATGATCGTCTTTGAACATATAAACCCGCGGTACTGGGACGGGCTCAAGAACGTGCACCTAGTAGAAATTTTTCGAGATGGAAACGCCCTGATCCCGGTTTCCACGCCGGGCTAGGACGTATCGGTCGTGAGCGACTGCCAATCTCCGCAATTGATCCGAAATCGCTATATGAGCAACCTATTCTAATGCCCATCTCTAGGAAAACGAAGTCGTCTGGCGCCGTAACGCTCAAGAAGACGAGCCCAGACGTGAAGATGCCGACACAACTCACGCACTATACCGATCTCGCGGGCCTGCAAGGGATCATCGAGAACAACGAACTATGGCTCAGCCACGCCGCATTTTTGAACGACCCGCAAGAGCTCGAACACGGAATCGAACAAGCTAAGAAGGTCTTGAGCAATCTCCTCGACGACGATGCTGTCGAGTCGACCACAAAAGGGCGACGGAAGCTTATAAAGGACATTGCGGCCGATATGGAGGACTTCGAGCGGCCGGCTGCCTACATCGCCTGCTTCTGCCAGCGCTCCGACATCTTGAGCCAATGGCGGGGCTACGCGTCGCGGCAGGGCGTCAGCATTACATTTAAGACGACCGGTCTCAAGAGCTGCTTCAGCGAGCTCGATGCAGAATTGGTCCAGGTAGCTTACGGCATAAACGAGGCAAAAAGGCACCTGAAGAGCACGATAGCCGAGGAGTTTCCCGATATTGTCGACGACTTTGATTACCTGCTCGGGACTGAAGGGGACGGTGAAATCCGTCGAAAATTCAAGGATCTGCTTGCGAGGCTGGTGCCTAGGTTCAAGCATTACGGATTTCGGGAAGAGCAGGAATGGCGGCTGGTCGTCCGTAATCCGCCGTCTGATAGAATCAAGTTTCGGCCGCGCGGGCAGCTTATGCTGCCCTATGTCGAACTGGGATCTAAAAAGAAAAAATTGCCGATCACCGCTGTGAGGGTCGGACCGGGTGTCAACGACGGTGCTGTCGAAAAGAGTATCAAATTTTTCCTCGAGACCCACGGTTACAAGGCCCATCTGGTAAAGTCGAGCGCGACTCCATACAGAACTTGACACGGCCGAGCCCCATACTTCGACACCGATATCGACGCGGAATACCGATGCATCCTTTGTTTTCGATCACTAAAGACGACATCAAGGCTCTCAACGACGAACAAGCCCGTGAACTCGTTGCTCGTCTCAGCATGGCAGAGCTGGAAGCACAGGGTTGCTCTCGCGCGGCGGTCACCTGGGGCGGAAATCAACGCGCCGCGGACGACGGCGTGGATGTCGAGGTGGCCAGCACCAACCCGATAAAGGCCGGAGGCTACGTTCTCGCTCCTTTGACCGCATTCCAGGTCAAAGCCGAGAAGTTTCCTGCATCGAAGATTACCGGCGAGATGAAACCGGAGCCCGCAAACACGTTGCGCAGGGTCTTTGACGAAATCGCCGCCGGCGCCGGTGCATATGTGATCGTTTCCACACAAGACGATGTTTCCAAAAAGTTCATGGCTGAACGGACAAAGGCCATGGCCGACGCTCTTGTCGGCTCGCCACATGTCGGCAAGGTCACCTTGGCGTTTTACGATGCACAGAAAATGGCTGATTGGGCTTCGGCACACCCAACGGTCGCGATTTGGCTACGATCCGCTGTCGGAAAGCCGCTTCGAAGCTGGAAGTCATATGGCGCATGGGCGCATGGCGAGACGGACGAATCTGCCGAATTCCTTTTCGATAAAGGCGTCCGGATATATAGATCTGGCCGGGACGGCGATCTTTCGACCTTGGACGCCGTGAACGAATTGCGAAAGGATTTGCCCGCCAACCTGAACATCCGGATCGTCGGCCTTTCAGGGGTCGGAAAGACGCGCCTTGTGCAAGCGCTTTTCGACGACCGTATAGGCACGACCCCTTTCTTCGATGCTCCGATCGAAGAGATGGTATTTCAACCATCGGTTAAATGCCGGCAAGAGATTGAAATAGCTAAATCATTTTCTACCTCCATCGCCTCACGGCGCACCCGAGCCATCCCACCAGGCTTTGGTGCAGGGATCGTTAAGTGTAGTGCCGTAGGTGTTCATCCAGCCCGATAACTGGTCTGAGCCACGATGCCGTTCAAGCACAATTCCTCCCGCCGCCATCGTATCGGCAAGATGAAGTTCAAGGTCACGAACTGGGCAGAATACGAGGCAGGCCTTGGTCGGCGCGGCAGTCTGACGCTCTGGATGACGCCGGAGGCACTCTCGTCCTGGCAGGCGCCGAAGCGCACGACCCGCGGAGGCCAACCGCGTTACTCCGATCTGGCGATCGAGACTGTCCTGACGCTAGGGCTGGCGTACGGCCTGCGACTGCGTCAGACGGAGGGCTTCATAACCTCTGTGCTGAAGCTGATTGGACTGAATCTTGCCGTTCCCGACCATACGACCCTGAGCCGTCGAGCCAACAAGCCGAGAGCGTCGAACAGGCGCCTAGGTGATAGCATCCCAGAGAAAGGGCCTATCCACGTCCTGATTGATAGCACAGGGTTACAAGTCTACGGCGCGGGCCAATGGCAGGAGGAGAAGCACGGTGTCAAATCCCGTCGGGGTTGGCGAAAACTGCATCTGGCGCTGGATGCTGGTAGCGGCGACATCATCGCTCACGTTATGACGGACCAGAATACTGGCGACGCGTCGCAGGTCGAACCGCTACTCGACCAGGTCGACATGCCGATCGGCCAGTTCACAGCCGATGGAGCCTATGACGGTGAGCCAACCTACAGCGCCGTCGCCAGGCACAGCGCCGACGCTGCGGTGATCATTCCGCCACGCGGCAATGCGGTGGGACGTCAGCAAGACGATCCCACCAGCCAACGAAACCAACATATCGCGACGATCAACGCCGATGGCCGGATGACATGGCAGGCCGCGACCGGCTACAGCAAACGATCCCTGGTCGAGACGGCAATCGGTCGTTACAAATCGATCATCGGACGGCGACTGCGGGCACGCTCATTCGCGGCACAGCAGACGGAAGTCGCCATAGGCTGTGCCGTCCTCAATCGAATGCTGGCCTGCGCACGTCCGAAATCCGTCCGCTGCAAGACAGTCACCGCATAGCCGCATCATCAAAGACGGCAGTCCGTCCTTTCATCGATCGATGCACCAGCGCCCATCCGTGCGGGATTTTGCCGATATTTTTGCATTTCAATCATTTAGCTCGCACGCTTGATGGTGCGCAGGTTCGACTCCTTTCAAGAGCGCGGATGGTCGCCCGCGTAGTGTATCCTCCCCATCGGAATCCACTTAGTAGCGATGTCCTACTCCATGCCTGTTTGTCGCGGATTGCTCGAAGGTTCCTAAGAATGTTGCCGCGGTGTCAGTCACCGTCGTATCCTCGCCAAGTCCGACCTGTCTCGGTCAGGCAAGTGCCGATCGTCTACATGTGAGGAAGATTTGACGCCGATAAATGGCCAGGATTTTGCAGCGAAGCTGAAGGAATTCAGGTGCTCACTCCCGTCCTCGGGCTCCTGTGGGTTCGCAACTCCGTAGCATCGATCCAGCACGTGCCAATCGCAAGCGGGGAGCTGCGAACAATAAGCATGGTTTCCTCGGAGGGATCCCCCGAGGAAAGCGATCGCTGCCTGCTCTATCAATAGAGGACGTACGTATATTTGTTGCCGTCTGATGCAAAGTTCGCGTATTTTCCAGTCGTTTTGTCGCGGCGTTGGCCACCGTCGTCGAGATACGTATGGCTATCCATGAAATCTTTGAGACCCCGAACGTCCCAAGTCCCCGACATGCCGTTTTCATTTCCTTCTGCGTCGAAGTGCTTGGTGACAGTTGCAGTCACGGTAACGCCCATTGGTGTCATATCGATTTCTTCCAAGGTGCCGCTTTCGACCGCCTTCAAGAAGGCCTTTGCACGATCGGCTTCCGGACCGGTGCCTTCTGCCTGCTTTTTAACGAGGTTCATGCTCGCTTCGGCGCCTTGCGCCCTTGCCGCGATCGCATATTTGTCATTGATGTCTGATGGATGTTGGCCAACCGAGGTTTCCGAGTAACTGCCGTCGCGATTATAAACCCGCTGGCCAGCACTCGGGGCAGGCGACACATCATCGCCTTTCATGCCGGCGACGATCTCCATGATCTTTCCAATCGCGGTCCCGGCCTTGAATACATCATCCGTGTTGCCGGTAACGGCCTGCGCCGTACTTCCCATCCCGCCCTTCGATGAAATCAAGGATGTGTCGGAGCGGTTGGTGCTCAAGAGCGACAATGCGGTCGTGTTGGAAAACGAGTTGACCGGAGTGAGCATGAAAATTCTCCTAGATGCTAGCCGCGCGCTTCCCCCATGCGCGGCCCCAAGAAGGCCAACGAGCTTCATGCTCATAACTTACGGATATAACGCAAGCTTGAAAATTCCGTTAATACTCCATCTTTGGTTGCGTAATTCGAGATTTTAATAAATTAGGGTCTATGCACAATATGCACGCAACGAGTTATTGAACTTGTGTCATGTATGTCTATGCTAGAAAAAATCACTGGCGCGCTCCCCATACCGCTAGACTTTTCTCAGAAATAAACTCTATAAGTGTATCGCGAAAATAATTCGCGTTTTTAATGGGGGCGTACGTGAAGAGATTAGTGAAAGCTGCAATTATTGCGTCGGGGCTGTTTTTATCCAGTGCCGTTTTGGCGAGCGCAGGGTCAGTCATACTTGATGTGACCAACATTTCTCCGCAACAGATCGGCGTCTATGGTGGCCCATCATGCAGCGGCTGCACGATGCAGACGACATGGTCCATTCCATCCTACAGTTCGAATGTAACGATGGCGACGGCATCGTCTGGCGCAACCACGATGGACTACAGCATCGCCTACTATGCGAATTTCAAGGTTGACGTCTTTGTCGTCCAGAAAGTTTGCCGCGCGACGATCAAACTTGAGCTGGACGGCAATGGCAACATATCTCGCGTGGCTCAATACAGCTGGGCCGTTGCAAACAGCAATCCCACGTGCACTACAGTTACACCTCCCTACGTTGACGTTAATGGAAATGTCAGATGGGACGTCCGCTACACCGCGATGTAGCACTTGATTCTCTAGGGAGTATCACGCTCTTGAGGCGTTCGAGTGTAGTCGTGCCATAACCGCATGCCGCCGTCTTGATGTGACTCAAGAGGCGGCGTGCACTTTTGTGATGCAGTTAGAGCGAACCAAGGGCCTCCGAGGATAAAGGTCCGCGCTTTGATGCCGACCTGCCGAGGAAAGATGCTAACCGTTAAGGATGTGTCAAAAGAGTTTCGCCTCGGCTCGGCGGTTGCGCCCGTTCTGAAGGATGTATCACTTGTGTTGGCGGAAGGCGAGTTTTGTGCGTTAACTGGTCCCTCGGGCTCCGGCAAGACGACGCTCATGAATCTTATCGGACTTATGGATCGACCGACAAAAGGAGATATTGCGGTAGATGGTCGATCAACGCGTTTGGTCACGTCGGACCGCCTGGCAGCGTTGCGCAATCAGGTTGTCGGTTTCGTGTTTCAGTCATTTCATTTGCTTCCACATCTGAGCGCTCTTGATAATGTCGGCCTGCCTTTGCTGTATCGAGGGGTAGCGGTCAGGGAGCGTCGGCAACGAGCTGCGGCAGCGTTGGATCGCGTCGGCTTATCCGAACGGGTTGGCCATCGCCCATGCGAGCTATCGGGTGGTCAGCGCCAGAGGGTCGCGATCGCGCGAGCGCTGATAACCAAGCCTCGACTCCTGCTGGCGGATGAGCCAACCGGAAACCTTGACAGCCAATCCGCCGATGAGATTATCTCACTGTTCCTGGAGTTAAACAGGAGTTTTGGGTTGACGAGCCTCATCGTTACCCACGATGCATCCGTGGCTGCGCGATGCACCAGGCGCATTGCCATGCGCGATGGTCGGGTGTTGGACGACGATCTTCGTGTGTATAGAGAATTTGTCTGATGTACGGTGGAAGGAATGGTGCCTCCCTCCAGATCATACTCGAGGTCGTCTCGGATTTGCGGTCGCTGAAGTCACGAGCCATCCTGGCTCTCGTCGGCATCACGATTGGGACGGCGGCAGTCATTGCGATGCTTCATGTCGGGCACAACGCAAAATCCGAGGCCCTTCGTCAATTCGAGGCATTGGGTGCCGACCTCATTTCAGTGTCCGTGTCGGTCGGTCGTTCCGGTCAGGCACTGTCCGTCGACACGGTGAACGCCTTACCTGAGGCCGGATTGGGCGTCGGAGTGACCAGTGCGATCGTCCAAAATAGCGCGCAGGTCCGGGTGGGACAAATGTCCAGATCAGTAAGAGTTTTTTCTGCGACTGATAGCATCTATGGGCTGACGAAAGCTCAGATTCAGAAAGGGCGATTGACCTCCGATTTGGACGGGTTCTCCCCTTATGCCGTTGTTGGTGCTGGAGTCGCCGCCTCGGTTGAGGCCGCGGCTGGAAAAGGCCTTGAGATCGGTGAGACAATTACCGTTTCGGATCAGGTGTTAACGGTTGTCGGCATACTGGCTCCGGCTGAACCAAACGCTGTCCTTGGCATTGGTCTTGACGATGCTCTCATAACACCTTTTCTTGCCGCACGGCGGCTTACGGGTTCTCCTACGATTTCAACAATCGCCGCTCGTCTGGCAACTAACGCGGACGATGCACGAACGGCGCTTGCCTTAAAGACCTACCTGGAACGACAAACTGGCGAGGGGACGGTCAATATACAGACGGCACGTCAGATCATTCGTAGCATCGAGACTCAGATGCGAATCTACGCGATTCTGTTGCTGGCCATAGGCACTATTTCCCTGGTCGTTGGGGGCGTAGGGGTCATGAATGTGATGCTGATGAGCGTCTTGGAGCGTAGACAGGAAATTGGCTTACGTCAGGCGCTTGGGGCGCGACGCGGCGACATCAAATTGATGTTCTTGACGGAAGCTTTTGCGCTATCCTCGGTCGGCAGCGTCATTGGGATTGCGATCGGATATGCCGCGGGCTGGGTGTTTGCCGCGGCTTCCGGGTGGCAATTTCAACCAGCACCGGCGGCCGTCCCTCTGGGACTTGGCATGGCAATTGCGGTTGGTCTGTTTTTCGGTATGTATCCGGCAGCGAAGGCGGCGCGACTAGAGCCTGTCGTTGCGCTTAGGAGCGAATAGGGACGTGAGAAGGACTCGGATCGATGGAGAGGCCCCATTTGGACACGTTCTGTTTGGAGCGCTTGCACTGGCGACTAGCCTCCATGCATCGGATGTGAGATGCACTGAGAAGATTCCTGTTCCCATTCCACGACCCGAGCGACCGAACACGCTGCCGACCTCCAGCGAGTCAAAGTCGACCGGCAACGGGTCGACGATCGTCTTTTCGGGCAAGCGTCTGACACTTGAGGACGCGGTCTTTCTAGGACTAAGGGGTAATAGAACTATTAGGAGTGCCTACATCGACCGCGTGTCTCAGAAGTTTGGCCTCAGGGTCGCTGAAGACCGCTTCAATCCACATTTCGGCATTACCGGAAATATCAGCCGACAAAGGATTGCCGATCGTGCTTCGACAACGCTCGACGTGTCACCTGGCTTTTCGCTTATAACCAAAACCGGGGCGACGATCGATTTTGCGTGGAACTCTTCAGCCAATTGGCAGGAGCCAGGCAACGCCTTTAGCTCGGCATTTCAAATTGGCATTGAACAGCCCCTATTGCGGGGGGCCGGGCTGGACGTGAATTTGGCGCCGGTGCAAACGGCGCGTCTAGGTGAACTTGTCAACAAGCTTCGCCTAAAGGCGACGATCTCTCAAACGATTGCCGGCACTATCGTTGCCTATAGGTCGGTGTTGAGTGCCCAGCAACAGCTACAATTGGCCCAAGCCTCTCTGGAGCGTTCGCAGGATTTGCTCTCCATCAACAACGCCCTGATTGCGGCAGGTCGGCTCGCGCCGATGGAGGCGGTGCAAACCCAGGCCGATATTGAGGCGCAGAGATTGGCCGTTCTGCAGTCAAGGCAAACCTTAGAAACGTCTCGCCTCGTCCTGCTGGACCTTCTAGCTCTTGACCTCGACACGAAGATCGTCGCTGTCGAAAATGTTGATCCGAGACGGGTCAATACCGACATAGCCAAGCTGATGCAGGTCGCACTTTCAGAGCGCCAGGATTATCTCGGTCAAGCTTACGTTATCGAGCAGAATCGGCTTGGAGTTACTGTCGCCAGCAACGAGCAGCTTTGGGACGTGTCATTGTACGCCAAGGCTCGCGCCGGAACCCAGTTTAGTGAGGGTCTCGGATCAGATCGCATCGCCGATGTGACGGCGGGGCTGAAATTCACGATCCCGATCAACGATCTCGGTAGGGAAAAGAGACTTGTTGATGCCAGTACCAGCTACCAAAACGCCACTTTACAGCTTCAGGCAATTCGTTCGGGAATCGAGATGCAAGTGCGCGGCACAGCATCGCAGGTCGATCTTCTGTGGCAGCAGCTCGACGTGGCAGAGAAGTCTCGGGACCTGGCTCTTCAGGCGGTGACGATCGAGAAGGCAAAGCTCAATGCAGGCCGATCTACAACGTTTCAGGTGCAATCTCTAGAAACTAATCTTAGGAGCAGCGAAAGCCAGTTGCTCAACGCCAGGATTGGCTATCTGAATGCCCTCACTCAGCTCGACCTGCAGTTAGGGACGACACTTGCCACTTGGCGCATTGATCTCAGGGATTGACGAATGGATGAAGCAAGGCCCAATCCGGATAGCAAGAGAGGCGCCGACGTGCGGTGGAGAACTCCTGCGGCTGAGGATGGCACGTCGGCGCGGCGCGCGCGAGGGATTGCCGTGGCAGTATCGATTCTGGCAATTGCCGCGATTGGGTCTGCGCTTTGGTACTGGCAGTGGAGTGGAGCGATTACGATCCTTCCCGATGTCGCCCAGCTCACGGCGGAAAAATTTATGACGATTGAACCGCAGCCCGTGTCGCTCGACCTAAACGTAGTTGGTCGGATCGGCCCCGTGCGCTCTGTTGCGGTCGTCGCACCATTCGATGGAGTTATCAGCGAAAGGAAGATGCAGGTGGGCGACGCTGTTGCGATCGGGGATGTCCTGCTTGTATTGGATGCAGGAGATATTACCAGCCAGTATCGAGCCGCTCAATCTGCCTTTCTCAAGGCTCAAATGGCCGTTCGGGCTATGGAAGCATGGGAGAGCAGTCCGGAGGTTTTGCGCGCAAAGCGCTCTCTTGAGGCTTCCGAACAGAGCCTTGCCTCAACGAATCGCCAGATTCACGATATGAAGGGGCTATTTGATCAAGGTATCGTCTCGCGCAACGAGTACGAAGGGCTCCTGCAGCAGCGCGACAGCCAGCAGTCTCAGGTCGAGGGTAATCGACTGGACATGCGGGCGACTCTCGAGCGCGGAAATGCGGACAACCGTCAATTGCTGGAACTCGATCTGCAGAATGCGACGGCCAAGCTTGGCGAATTAAAGCAGCAGCTATCGGGCGCAAAGATTGCAGCAGGTGCTTCAGGTATCCTGGCAAGCCCTCCGCCAGAGAAGAACGCTGAGAGAATTTCGATCGAACCTGGCGCGCGGGTCGCGCGCGGAGCCCCACTCTTTGCAATCGCCGATACGACGAGCTTTGTGGCAACCGGAATGGTTGACGAAGTCGATGTCAATCGCATCAAACTCGGGCAACCTGTCATTATATCAAGCGACGCTATTTCCGGACAAAACATTCCCGGCAAGATCGTCAGCGTTAGCGCCGAAGCGGTACAACTCCAGAGTTACGGGCAACCGCCGTCGTTTCAGGTCCGCGTTTCCTTCGTGCCCGAGAATAAGAAGCAGAGACAGGCAATTCGGCTGGGTATGTCAGCGCGCATTTCGATACGAACTTACCATAATCTTAGTGCTGTCGTGGTGCCGCCCACTGCGATCAAGAATGAGGATGGGCGTTTACGGGTCACAGTCGTTCGCGGGGTCGCTAGAGAAGCTGTCGCTGTGACGCTTGGTGAGAGACTTCCGATGGGCGTTGAGGTTCTTTCAGGGTTAGCAGTGGGAGATACAATCATCTATGGCGAATAACGAGCAACTACCGTGCTGATGAGATCAGCCTTCGAGTGATTTCCATTGTTCGCCTAAACTATTCGCCGGCTGCGATCATTTTCGCAAACGGCAGCCCAATCGGTGGAAACAAAGACGCGCAACGGCCAGCAGAGCCGGACGGCGGATCACTTTACACGCCTCGGCTTCATCATTCTTGATGAAGTCGGCTATCTGCCGTTCGCACAGGCCGGTGGTCAG
This sequence comes from Rhizobium sp. BR 314, assembly GCF_047445805.1. Classification (NCBI taxonomy): domain Bacteria; kingdom Pseudomonadati; phylum Pseudomonadota; class Alphaproteobacteria; order Hyphomicrobiales; family Rhizobiaceae; genus Rhizobium; species Rhizobium sp. BR 314. Next base: position 20,349 of record NZ_JARWLA010000054.1, read on the forward strand.
CTCTTGTTTCACCTGATCAGCAGGCTCTATGAGCGCGCTTCGATCATCGTCACCACAAGCCTCACCTTCGGTAAAGGCCCGTTGGTATTCGACGATGCCAAGATGACGATGGTTCTCCTTGATCGATTGACCCACCGCTGCGAAATCGTGGGAACCGGCAACAATGCCTGGCACTTCAAATACCGCTCTCAAAGCCAGAGGCGAAGATTCCCATCATCCGCGCTTGGCCTACCCTCTGCAACCCCGGCCAGCGCCGGGCAGGCCACGCGCTGATCGTCTACAGGGGAGTGAAGGTTGGATGCCGATAAGGGGGCAGCATTCCGCGTCGATTGACAGTTTGAGGATAAGCACTCCGGTAGACTGGCAAACCCGCAGCCCGGTCAATTTCGACCCTAAAAAGGCGCGCTCCAAGTGGAAAAAATTAGAAATTCATATTTGAGGCTTTTGGGTAAAAATCAACCAAAGATGGTATATTAAGGACTTCTTCAAGCTTGTGATGTAGCAAGAGATAGGGCATTAGGCTCCCCGTCTTCTTCGGGCCGCGCATGAGGTAGAGCGCGACTAGCGTTTGGGAGGAGCAATATGCTCATACCGGTAAACTCGTTTTCCAGTACCGCTGCCTTATCCATCCTGGGCGCGTCCAACCCGGCGGCGACGTCAGCGCCACAAACGGCAAACCCGAAAAGTGGTGTACTTGCCGCGACAGGCAATACCGACGACGTATTCAAGGCTGGCAATGCGATTGGCAAGATCATCGAAATTGTAGCCGGTATGAACAAAAACAACTCTCCGTTCACGATGGACGGAGCGCAGCGCGCCGACAATGCTGGCGGTGGTTATACGGAGACAAAGACAGGTCAAGGTACGTTTGGGTCCGACGCTGATTCTGAGGCACAAGCTCTACGAGATGCCGAGGCTGCCGCTGCGGGCACCGGCCCTCAAGCTGATGACGCCAGAGCCTACCTGAAGGCTGCAGCGAATGGCACGATACAGAAGACGGATATGTCGACGATGGGTGTCACATCGACGATGACGTTAAAGAAATCCTATTATGCAGACGGAAGTGAAAGGGGATCGACTTACAGTTGGAACACCCAGGGTATGAGCGACTTTATAAAGAAATTTACTGTCACTGGCGATGACGGATTGATGCATGATAAGGCTACCGGGAAATACGCCGGAATTTCTCAAAGCGGTACGAAATTTACCTATCTGGTCTATTGATCACGTATGGCAGCGCCAACTTGCGTTGGTAGCAATATGTGCGGCGAACTGGGCGGGTGGCAGAGATTGTGGGCTTGGTTGGCCACAGAATGGGCGATCGTCCGGGAGAAAACGTGATGCACCGGCTCGGCATGCCGATTAGCGACGACACGATCTTGCGGCAATTGAAGCGCGGTTATCCAGCGTCCGCACAAAAAGACACCATCCGGGTTGTGGGCATTGATGACTGGAGCTGGCGGTATTCCTCGCGGTACGGGACAATTATGGTCGATCTGGAGCGTCATTCGGTCGTCGATGTTCTGGAGGACCGCAGCGTCGAGAGCGCAAAATCTTGGTTGCAAGAACGTCCGTCGATCGAGGTCGTAAGCCGAGATCGCTGTGGCTCTAGCGATGTGAAGCTCACATCGATACAAAAGCATTCCGAACATAACAAAACAATGTTGGGGCGCTATGCAGGTTGGTTTCAAAACGGGTGCTTGCGTTGATCCTCATCGATTAAATTGGGACGGAACTGCCGCACGTCCTCTTGCTTGGGTGGCCTGGTATCCTACCGACGAGAATTGGGTCGCCAAGGTGACCTCAGAGAAGTCATGGTTCCGGAAAGAACCTGTTGCCTTCAATGCGCCGGTAGCTCGCTCACAACGCCCCTTTCCGCTGGTTGTTCTTTCACACGGATCAGGAGCTACAGCGGACGCCTTGGCGTGGCTGGGATTTCGACTGGCTCAGCGCGGCTTTGTCGCGTTAGCAGTTAACCATCACGGTCACACAGGCTCTGAACCATATCGTGCAGAAGGTTTCCTTTGCATGTGGGAGCGGGCGAGTGACCTATCAGCAATCCTCGATGACCCTGGTTGGCAACGTTCATTGGAGATCGAGACAATCGATCAAGTGTTTGCCGCGGGCTTCTCGGCAGGCGCGTACACGGCTCTCTTGCTGGCCGGAGCCCGAGTTGCATTTTCACAGTTCGAGCCGGGCAACCCAGAAAAAAGCCCGATCCGGGGACCACGAGAATTTCCAAACCTCGTCGACGAACTGCCGAAACTCTATGAGAATCCGGTTTTCCGGATTTCTTGGGGTCGGCGGCGAAGCGACTTTTCTGATCTCAGAATCCGTGCCGTCCTGGCCATCGCTCCAGGCCGCTCAGTCTTGGGCTTTTCGCAGGATAGTCTTCGATCGATCAGCCGACCAGTCTACCTGATAGGCGGCGACCGAGATACAGTTGCACCGCCCGAACAATGCTGCACCTGGTTATCAGACAATATCCCCCGTTGCAGTTCTGAAATTCTGGGCGGTGGTGTCGGCCACTACACGTTCCTGCCGGAAGGATCAGCAATCGGACAGAAAGCCGCGCCGGAACTGTTCCTTGATAAAGAGGGACTGGATAGAACTTCCGTCCATGATGAGGTCGCCGGGAAGGCCGCAGAGTTTTTTGCCAATGCGTAGCCCTATTCAACAGCGGTCATCGGCGCTGTGATTTCAGCCCACGCGCTAACGACACCCGACTACCCAGCGTCAGCCGCAGTCACTGGTCTTTATCAAAGCCGTAGGCTCGCTGCACCAAGGCTACACGAATCTCATATCGGGAATACCAATCTTGGCGACCTCGTCGTTGCGCTTCAACATGATCGACGACGGCCTTCCATGCGTGAATGCTCTCTTCGTCCTTCCAGAACGATAGCAGTATTCCGAAACCATCCGCACCGCGAACGCTTTCAAAACCAAGGTAGCCTGGTTGTTGGCTTGCAAGTTCGCTCATGGCGTAGCCAATCGTGCCGTAACCGTCCTCCGCATCTGTTCGCTGCGAGGTGAAGCTGACCATGTAGTATGGTGGTTCAGGTAAAACAGAAACTCGCATATGGACTCCTGCTTGCGGTTGATAACCTTGACCTCAAGAATGCAGTCTGTCTCAATCTCTGATGGTTCGCTAGTACGCAAATGGCAGGAAGCAGCTTTCCCGCCACGATGGCAATTCTCGAAACACCCAAAGTATTGAGGTCAAGGTGCGACGGCAACATAGCTTGCCAATTTGCCATCTTTTCTGCCCCACTTGCCGGATTTCGCTCGATGGAAAGTGGGTAGCTTGGTCTGCCGTTGAGGCTTAAACCTTTTGCGGCGATGTCGAAAATGCAGCCGGGAATCACTAGCCACGAGCTATCGCTGAGCATCTTCAATTGCTTCTCGATGTTAAGATCATCGAGAAGGCAAGCGCCCGGGTTGCCGCGCCCTAACAAAACAGTATGAGTTGAAGATGTACGAACCCAGTTTTCTCGATCCTTTAGGATCACGTCTGCCAGCGCTAGAACAGAACCTGCTGAAGTTGCGGTCGGCTCAGATGGTGCTTGTGCTTTTCTATGCCGAACAACTCAAGGCGAAGGTGCTGTCGCAAATTCAGGGGACGGATAGATTTCTGGCCCGCACAGGACGGGCAGAACGTGTGCCGAAGGGTACCAAAAATCCGGTCGGAAAATGCCTCGATGCGCTCGAAGCTGACGGCGCACTATCGGCTGAGGAGAAGGCGGAGATCCGGCGGCTTATCGACTACCGCAACAGTGTCGGCCACGATATCCATGAGCTTGTCGCCGATGTCACGACGGAACGTTTCGTCCGTCAGTCTTTGGCATTCATGCCTGATAGTTTCGCCCGCTATGATTATGAGGCGGTCGAACGGCTACAGCATTTTCTGAAATTGCTAGGCGAGCGGCAGAGAACGCACCATTATATTGGCACTCTCAGTCTCGACAGGCTTCAGTTCCGTAGCGCCGAGCATGTCTTCTTGAGGGAGATTAAACTGCTCCGCCGGAAAATTGCGAAGCAATGGAAAGCGCGGCAGCAACAAATCGATATCCTGAACGAGGAGATCCGGTCTGTTGTCATCGAAAGTGGTTCATCCTCAATTTCTGTGGTTAACAGGGTGTTAGCGCCTCGATCGCTATCTGCAGGGATGCGAGCGCAATTGAAATGGTCACCCGGCCCAGGGGTCAAAATACTGGGTATCACCGTTCAAGATGAAGAAAACTGGGTTGTTTCGGCTGCTGCGAAACCGGTCGGCATCTGCCCAGATTGCGGAACGCAAAGCCGGCACAGGCACGGCTGGCACAACCGCCGCCTCCAGGACTTGCCTGTTCAAGGTCAAGTGGTGCGAATCAAACTCGCACTGAACCGATGGCAGTGTCGACACAGGAAATGCGGGCGACGAACCTTCACCGACAGACTGCCCGAGATTGCTGCACCTTATATGCGACGAACCGGGCGGATGGCGGAGATTGTTGGCTTGATTGGCCACAGGATGGGCGGTCGTCCAGGAGAGAACTTGATGCATCGGCTCGGCATGCCGGTCAGCGACGACACGATCTTGCGGCAATTGAAGCGCGGTACTCCGGCGTCCACACAAAAAGACACYATCCGGGTTGTGGGCATTGATGATTGGAGTTGGCGGCATTCCTCGCGCTATGGGACGATCATGGTCGATCTTGAGCGTCATTCGGTCGTCGATGTTTTGCAGGATCGCAGCGTCGAGAGCACAAAAGCGTGGTTGCAAGAGCGTCCGACGATCGAGATCGTGAGCCGAGATCGCTGTGGTTTGTATGCTCAGGCAGCCCGGGAGGGCGCACCGCAGGCCCGCCAGGTAGCTGATCGTTTTCATCTGGTTCAAAATCTCAGGGAGGCAATCAAGGAGCAGATCAGCGTTTATGGTCACGCCCATATTAGGCCGATACTCTCCGAAGATGCTATCGCCAGCGCCAGGTCACAACAGCGCCGTGCCCGCTTGGCGCACAGGCAATCTCGTCAGGAAAT
>NZ_JARWLA010000055.1:0-23843 GCF_047445805.1 Rhizobium sp. BR 314
GGTGAGTAGGATACGAACTGCGTCCGACACCGTAAGACCCATGCTTTCAAGCACCGCAGAGGCGCGATCTCGAACCTCAGCATCAATGCGAGTTTGAACGAGTGCGTTCGAAGCCATAGTTATCTCCAGCTGAAAAACCGGCTGTAATGCATACATAAGCAGATCGACACGTTGGGCTTCCTAGGCAAAGGGTTAGGTTTCGGATCCGATTCACAGTCAGGATCTACTGGAAATTTGGCCAACAACGCTATCGCCGCATGATGAGCGGTGCCGCGACCCCAGCCGCCAATTCAGTACATCAGAACGATTTTCGTGCATTTTGATCGGCTATGAGCTATCTCGGTGTCAACATCCTATCTAGGTAGAAATGCACCTACCATGGCCCTGAGCATCAAAGACGCTGAAACGGAACGCCTTGCACGGGCGCTCTCCGTCAAAACCGGCGAAAGTATTACCGTTGCCACTCGCACGGCACTCATCGAGCGGCTGAACCGACTGAGTTCCGAAGTTCAGAAAGCTGCACTGCTTGAAGATCTGGCAGCAAGCCGCCGTCGTTGGAAATCGCTTCCCATTCTGGATACGCGCAGCGCCGACGAAATCCTCGGCTATGACGAAAATGGGTTGCCGACCTGATGGTCATCGATACGTCCGCTTTCGGTGCACGATAACGCCCCGGCGGAAATCGCTCAATTTGACAATGGGCGGGCATAAGCATGCTGGATAGGCAACATCTCTCGATCCTGCGTGAAGTCGACCGCCTGGGCAGTCTGACGGCTGCAGCTGAGCGGCTGAACGTCTCCCAGTCCGCTCTCAGCCACACAATCCGCAAGCTGGAAGAACGATTTGGCGTGGCGATGTGGGAAAAGGATGGCCGCAACCTTCGTCTCACCGAGGCCGGCCGCTATATTGTGACGCTGGCGCAGCGCGTTCTTCCCCAGATCGAGAGGGCTGAGGATGTCCTGTCGGATTATCGCCACGGCCAGCGAGGTTCGCTCAAGATCGGCATGGAATGTCATCCTTGCCACCAGTGGCTGATGGGTGTCACAAAGCCCTATCTCATGGAATGGCCGGATGTGGGCCTGGAATTGACGACATCATTTGCCTTCGGCGGCGCGGCGGCTCTGACGGGATACGAAATTGACATCTTGATTACACCGGATCCGATCGAGATGCCCGGCATTCACTATCTGCCGGTGTTCGACTACGAACTGGTGCTTGCCGTTCCGGCCGATCATCCGCTGGCGCTGAAACGCCATGCCGAAGCTGCGGACCTGCTCGATGAGACGCTGTTCACCTATCCTGTACCGCCGGAGCGGCTGGATGTGTTCACGCAATTCCTGGTGCCTGCCAATTGTCGCCTGCGCCACCACCGGAATGTCGAGACGACTGAAATGATGCTTCAACTCGTGGCGGCAGGTCGCGGGGTTAGAGCTTACAACGGCCCGCATCACGATCACTGGATTGATCAACACGTCGATATGTTCCACGAGTCCGTATATCGCGACGCGGCCGGGCTGAGCATTTCCGCAATCGCTCGAAAATTTAAAACAAGCCGTCGAACCATTATGCGGGTAAGAAATGAAGTTCCACCTCCTAGATCAGCTTAGTGCAACCCTCCGCGCAGTTTCGGTTTTGGCCGCATGCTCTCTTATGTTAGCGCTTGCCGGTCATTCAGCGGAGGCTCAGTCGATTATGACACCGTCTGGCGAATTGCATATTGGCATGACGAGAGACCAGATCGCCCGTCTTCTTCAAAGCGAGGTACGGGCAAATGCGGATACAGCAGGACTTCCTCACGCCAGCATGGTGGACGTCAAGATCGGCAATCGAGCAATAAGCGCAATTCTTACAACCAAGGGCATCGTCTATTCAATCCAATTGCAAGAGACTTATCCGGCAGACCCGGTTGGAATACAAGCGGCCGAGGCCGCTTTCCAAACCTACCTCAATACCTATGCTTCACCCACCAAACCGCCGATTATCCATGGACCCGAGGCCACAATAGACGCCTGGACAACCACCGAAGGCCATTCCATAAGGGTTGTTCTCATGTGCGATGAAACTGTTTTAATCGTCGGGATTGCGGACTATCAACTTCAGCTAAAGGATGATGGTGTCACCGATGAGAAACGACAATATTTCCGGGATGGGTTCTCTGGTCCGTACAGCCCTGCACGATGCTTCTAACCATTAGCTTGGCAGACCCTTGGTCAAGATGTCCACTCCTTGTTCTACCTAGACGCAGGATTCTGAACTACCCCTGTCCTAGCCCCAATTACTGTGGTGGACCATCCTTGTTGCCGGTAAGAATCTAAGGCCTCTCGGTCTGTCCACCGGCATCGTACAGTTAACGGAACGTGGAACTTGATAGGCGATGAAGGAGCGACGTCACGTTGTTTCACGCGCAGGCGGACAAGGCGGTTGTCAGTGAAATCAGGCTGTTGCGCCGGTCACGGTTTTCCAGTGCGCCATGGCGCGGATGCGATGGATGTGGGTGGCGAGGGCGGAGCGTTTCGAGTGCGGTGGGACGAAGAGGTTTCGAAGTGCTGAGAAGACTGAAATGAAGCGTTGCAATCCGCCAGGAGATCGAAATCCCTGCATCATCCGTTCTCGTTTTCGAAGTGGCCCGTGAGAATTCTCTGCGCGATTGTTCAGGCCCTTGTGCGTGCGATGTTCGACGGTAGACATCACATCCCGTCTTGCCGCTCCATATGAATGTAGCTTGTCAGTGACGATCCGCCTCGGCGCGAGGCCTTGCTCCTTCAGCAGCCTGATCAGCAATCGCTTGGCAGCGTTGGTATCCCGGCGGGCCTGGACGATCTCGTCGAGAACGTAACCGTTCTGGTCGACGGCACGCCAAAGCCAATGTTTTCGGCAGCCGATAGAAATCACGGCCTCGTCCAAATGCCAGATATCGTTTCGCGATGGCTTCTTTCTGCGCAACCGATTGACGTAAGCCGCCCCGAATTTTCGACCCCATCGACGGATCGTTTCGTAAGAAACGACAATGCCGCGCTCCAACAGCATTTCCTCGACCATCCGCAGCATCAAAGGGAACCGGAAATACAGCCATACCGCATGAGCGATGATCTGTTGCGGGAAACAGTGACCTTTGTAGCTGATGGCAGCACTCTTCATCCCACCGTCTCTATGCACAATTCACTGACGGCTCGTTTATGTGACAACGCCGCGAGATCGTATAACTAAAGCGAATGGCCTCTGACGAGGCCGGCACGGTTCATTCTCGTAAAAAATGCCGTTAGTGAGGCTCCTCCCCGGAGCAAAAAGCACAACCCACCACCGCCTCGTAAGCCAATACTCGCGGTTCAAGCGTCAACATGGACACCCGCCTACTAAACACCACATAGAAAATCAGCTTTTGGACGCAGCGGCGACTTGGTCATCATTCATGACGGTGTGCTGATTTGCCCTGCTCCACACGGCGAGCACTTCTTCGCCGCGCTGGAGCTGTAGTGGATTCCCGGCAGTGATCAGAGACAAACCCGTCTCTCCACCGGAGAACGCCAATCCCACTTTGATGTGAGCACCCGCGAAGGCGATCTCTGTAATTCTTGCGGCTTTTGAAAGCTCGTTTTCGCCAAGCTTGCTGGTCGGCTTCTTCAGGTGAATATGCTCTGGGCGAACAATAACATTCGTTCCCCGGCTTGATCCCTCCATAATGTTGGATTCTCCGAGGAATTTCGCGACGAACAAGGAATTCGGACTGCGATACAATTCCGTCGGCGTGCCGACCTGCGTTATTTTCCCGTTGTTGAAAACCGCGATGCGGTCGGAGAGCGTAAGCGCTTCCTCCTGATCGTGCGTCACAAACACGAATGTCATCCCAAGCTCACGGTGCATACGAGCGATCTCAAGCTGCAAGCGATCGCGCAGGCGCTTATCAAGGGCGCCCAGCGGCTCGTCAAGCAACAATGCTCTCGGCTCGTAGACAACGGCGCGCGCCAGTGCAACACGCTGTTGCTGTCCGCCCGAAAGCTGCCGCGGCAGTCGATGCGCGAAGTCGCCAAGTTGCACGAGGTCGAGCACATGCTTCACCCTGGTTTCGATTTCCGCCTTCGAAACTCCCCTTTGACGAAGCGGATAGGCGATGTTCTGAAACACTGTCATATGCGGGAAAAGCGCGTATTGCTGAAAGACGACCCCGAGGTCGCGCTTGTGCGGCTTGAGGTTGGTGATGTCCTGGCCATCGATTTCGACCGAGCCGGCATTCAGGCCAACGAAACCGGCGATAATGGACAGCAGCGTTGTCTTGCCGGAACCACTCGGCCCCAGAAACGTCATGAACTCGCCAGGCGCAATGTCGAGCGAAATATCGTCGATAGCGGGCTTTGCAGCACCCGGATAGTAACGGGTTGCGTTTGAGATTTTGATCGAGTGCTTTTTCATCATTCTTACGGAACCGCGTTTCTACAACTTGTTGCCGGCTCTGAGCGAGACGAACAGGAAGATAAGCGTCGTTGCGACGACAATCACACTGGAGGCGGCAGATATGGTTGGATCCATGTCAAGGGCGATCGAGTTGTACATCTGGACCGGCAGCGTTCTGAGTTTTGGAGTCTGCAGGAAGAGGGCAACGACAAACTCGTCGAAGGAACTGACGAATGCGAAGAGGAAACCTGAAATCACGCCGGGCGCAAGCAGCGGAATCTTGATCCGCAAAAGCGTCGTGACACTTCCGGCCCCCAGACTGGATGACGCAAGATCGAGCGTGTTATCATAACCAGTGAGGCTGGCGGCAACCGTCGTGATGACGAATGGGATGGCAAGCGCGGTATGCGCAAGAACGAGGCCCGACAGGGTGCCGGCAAGATGCCACTTGAGGAATACGGCATATATGGCGATCCCGATCACCACACTCGGGACAGTCAACGGGAGCGAAAAGAAAACTCTTAAGGCCGCACCCGTCCTGCGGCGAATGCGCGTCAACCCGATCGCCGCGGCGACACCGAGAACGGTGGCCAAAATCGCCGTAAGTGAGGCGATCTGCAGCGACTGCAGCAGAGACGAAAGCCAAACGCGCGATGTGAAGAAGTTTTCATACCACCGCAGTGACCATTCCCGCGGTGGGAATTGTAATGTCTCGCCAGCGGTGAAGCTCGCCGGAATAACCACGAATGTCGGCAGGACAATCAGGATCGCCGTCAGCAGCGTCATGAGCCGCAGGAAGAGGCCGGGGCCGCCTTCGCGACGCGTCGAGAAAGGAGACATCGTCCTCACCTCACTTTCCAGCCGTATTGGGTTGCAGATCGAGACGGGCATTCAGCCGGCTGATCAGCGCCATCAGTGCTGCGGCGATAATCAGAACGATAACGGCAAGTGCGCCGGCGCCCCCAAAGTCGAGCAATGTATCGACGCGCGTCGCGATGAGCTGCGAAACAAGCGCCTCCTGTGGTGACCCGAGGATCGCAGGGGTAACGTAGAAGCCAAGAGCGATAACAAAAATGAGCGACAGGCCGGCAAGTATACCGGGCAATGACAAAGGCAGATAGATTTCCAGAAATGCGTGCCATCTCGGCGAGCCCATGGAGGCTGCGGCGTCCAATAAGCGCCGGTCGATCCCGCGCATGTTGCTATAGAGCGGCAGGATCATGTAAGGCAGCAGCACCTGCGCCATCGCGATCGTCACGCCGGCCGATGTGCGGACCAGCACCATGCCGGGCAAGCCGACCCAGGAGAAGGCCGTTTCAATCAGGCCGCCCCGCTGCATCAACAATGTCCACGCGAAGCTCCGAGCGATAGCCGAGGTCCAGAATGGCAGCAGCGCAACCGTCATCAGAACGGCGCGCATTCGGGGTGTGACCAGCGTCAACATGTAAGCATAGGGAAACCCTATGAGCAGCGTTACGACCGCAACGATGGCAGCGATACGCAGGGTTCTCAAAATGATGATGATGGAGATGTCGTCGGTCAGGAGCGATGTGTAATTCTGCAACCCGAACTCAGGGTCGGTAAAGCTCCTAACCGCGATGGAAAACAACGGATAGAGGAAGGTCGCGAGCAGGAGAACGGTCGATGGAAGCAGCAGCCAGACAGCAACATTGATTGGCGCCACCGTGATCTTCCGTCCTTCAGAGGCGCGGTTGTCGATAACTGCTTCCATCATTTGACCTATCGGGACATCCAGGGAGTGACCTTGGCGATGACTGAGTTGAGATTCGCCGACCACCATTTCACATTGGAAAGCAGTACCTTGTCTCCGGTTTCGTCATGCAGACGCGGATTGAAGGTCTTGTTGAGGTCGGAGTAGTCTGGCGTCGCCTTGCTTGTCGCAGCGATGACGCCTGCCAGTTCGGCAAAGCGCTTATTCTGTTCGGGATGCGAGACGAACTGGACGAAATCCATCGCCGTCGCAAGATTTGCAGTGCCCTTCGGGACGATCAGTGAATCCCAGCCGAGGATCGTCTTGTCCCAGACCGGAGCGATCGGCGCGCCGGCCTTGGCAGACGCCATGACGCGGCCGGTCACGGCAAACCCCATATCGGCCTGACCGTCGACGAGGGCCTGCTGCAGCGCGCCATTCGTTTTGGTGAAGATAATCGACGATTTGATCGTATCGAGCTTCTTGAGCGCGCGATCCACATCGATCGGATAGAGGTTCTTGGAATCAACACCGTCCGCCATGAGGGCATATTCCAACGTGCCGAGGCTGATGTCGGGCGGTAATACGCGCGTTCCGGGGAAGTTTTTTAAATCGAAGAAATCGGCGAGCTTGGTGGGCGGATGATCCTTATATTTCTCGGTATTGTAGACGAATGTCAGGGCAAAGAAATAGACAGGCAAACCGCAATCACTCACGGAACCCTCGGGAAACTGCGAGGTATCGATCTTAGAAAAATCGAGCTTTTCTAGAAGCTTACCACAGTTCTGCTCGGCGAAGGCAGCGCCCTGATCCATGACATCCCATGAAACCGCGCCGGCTTCGACCATCGCCTTCAGCTTCGCGCCGTCGGGTGGTGAATCGTTTTCGAACTGAACGTTCTTGCTCGCAGTATAGGGTTGCTGCCAAGCCTTGATCTGCGAATCCTGCAGGGTGCCCTGATAGGAAACGAAGGTCAGAGACTTGTCCTCTGCGCGCACCTGGTCGAGCGCGACGACCGCGCTCGTGGCGCCAATGAGCGCGGCAAACAACGAGTTTCTTATCTTCAACATGAGTTCCTCCTCCTTCTTTGTATATATTTTCCGGACCACGTCGCGCGCACCTTACGCACGAAACCTCCATCGCTCGCCGGGCCGCCTCCGGCTAATTGCTCGCTGCAATCATGCAATCGACCGCATCGCGATTGCTTTGCAATTGCTCCAGTAGAGGCTGCACGTTCGGCGGCCTTTGCCCTGCCGCGGCGAAGGGTATCGTCTGCCGCGCAAAGGCAAACAACTGCCCTGTGACATTTCCAAGCGGCGTCCGTCCACGCAACTCGGCGGCCTGTGCGGCGACGATAAGCTCCATGGCAACGATAGAGGTGCCCAACTGTGCCAGTTCCAATCCACGCCGGCCGCCCAGCGCAGCGAGGGACGCCCGATCCATCACGCCGTTCGAATGGCTTGAGCTTGCCAGCTCGCCAGCCAAGGGGGCCGTCAAGAGCCTCGCTTCCGATGTAATCGACTTATGGAAAAGCGCGACCCCATTGAAGCCGGGGGCACCGATGCCGTCTTCCTCGATGAGGCCGATCGCAAGGCCGGACCATGTCGTGTCGACGAGCTTTGCAAGCCTCTCGGTCGAGCTGGTGAAAACCGGGGCGAAGGCAAGCCGCATCACGTCGAGCGCCATGCAAAGCGTAACCATATCGAAGTTTGCCACCGCAGCGAGACTGCCATGTTCCAGCGATACCACCGGGTTGCCCTGACTCGCGTTCAGCTCGCGCCCTATCTGCTGCCTCGAAAAGGCGAGACTATCCTCGGCGGCGCCGTGGATCAGCGCCATCGAGCGGAAACATAAGGGATCCTGCAGATTTCGAGGACCGCCGGCCGAAAGGATATAACTGCCCTCGATATATTTTCTGATCGCCGAGCCGTGCCGATCAAGACCGTCGAATGGACGAGACCGTAGCGCGATCTCGGAAACGGTAGAAGGATTGGCAGCGTACCCTTCCATGCTAAGCGCGCCAACGAGGGTCGAAAGCTGCAGCAGGCGATGAAGATCGACGAAGGAAAGCACGGCAACTGCCGTCGACATGGCGCTCGAATTGAGGAGCGCGAGAGCCTCCCCGGCCTCGAGATCGATATCGTCGAAGACAGCCAGGGCGACGTCGGCCATCGATGACATATCGCTCTGCCCCATGGATCCCCAAAGATGCATGGCAATCGGCCGATCGGCGTTCAGCGCATCCACCAGGCGTTCTGCCAGAACCGGCCTTGCGCCCGTGGTGCCGCTTGCCAACGAATTGAGAAGATTGAGTACGGTGGCGCGCGTAACATCCTTGGCTGCCAGCGGCCCATGCCCTGCATTATGGGTACGAAGCAAGCGCCGGCTGAATTCGGCGGTGTTTGCCTGACTGATGCTGGCGGTAGTCTTCGGCCCGACACTGGTGGTCGCGCCATATATTCTTTCGCCGCGCGCGATCGCCTCTTCCAGGATGCTGCGGCCGCGCGCCATGCGCTCGATCGCGTCGGGACTTAGTGTGATCTTGGAACCGTTTCGGGATACGGAAACGACCTGCTCCATCGCAAGGTGCTGGCCGGTAATCTCGACGATATCTTGGCGCAATGATTGCATATGGAACGGCCGCCTGCCTTACCGTGGAATGATCTGTGCGGGACTTTCACCCTCTTGCGCCGCCGAGATTCACCTCATGCGCTATCGTGGTCGATGGGTAGGCCATTCAACGACTGCGGACAACTGCATAATCGATGCGTTTCAAACAATGAAACGAGCACCGATCCGATCACACCGCCCTTGCGTGGCGTTGGGGGAAAGATCTAATCGAGATCGGAAGACCGATTTGAGCGTATGACTTGTCAGTTCGTACGGTCTTATCGACGATGGGAGGTTTAGATGACGTTCGCGCCTGTTCAAGCGGTGACGAAAGCTCTTGCAGTTCTTGCAACCGTAAACCAAGGCGGTCTCGTGGGCGTAAAGGAGATACATTCCCGAACCGGCATTCCGAAGCCGACAGTCGTACGGCTTTTGCAAACGCTGATCGCGGCTGGATATGTGAATCAGGACGAGAAAACGCGCGGATATCACGTAACGTCGGCAATCGCGAATTTGAGCTCCGGGTTTCACGGCGCTCCCAAAGTCATCGAGGTATCGCGCTCTTTCGCCGACAGGCTGACCAAGGAAATCTTGTGGCCCTGCGCCATCTGCACCCTGGATATCGATGCGGTCGTGATCAACTATAGCACCATTCCGGATAGTCCGATTTCGCCCTTCCACGCCTCGCTCGGTCGCCGACTAAGTCTAGGCGGCCGCGCACTCGGCCGAGCCTATCTCTGTTTCTGTCCGCCGGAGGAGCAGCGAATTCTGCGCGATGTCATGCGGGCTTCCAAGGATCCGGAAAACAGCCAGATAAGTGACAGCACTTTCGAAAGGATGATCTCGCGCACGCGAGCGAAAGGCTTTGCGGAGCGAAACCCCGAGCTCGAACCGAGGAGCTCAGGCACGATCGCTTTTCCAATCCGGTCTGGAGAACGCGTGCTCGCGACATTCGGCGTCACCTATTTCAGGTCTGCCTTGCGCGGAAACCAAAATCGGAAAACCATCATCGAAGCCCTCCGCGAAACGGTCACCGCAATTGAGGCACAGCTGCAAACGCCGTAGGGTCAACGTTGAGCCAAAGAAGCTTCAAATCCGTATCGTTCAACGGGATTGCGCAACAGGATGCGCTTCCTCAACTCGCTGTCGGTAACCCAGGTTTCGAACAGAGCCAACAATTGAGCGCTCGTCGGTGGCGTCCCGGCGAACCGTACGAACGGGAAGTCGGTAGCCCATAGAAGACGCTCGCTATTTGCTTCCACCAACGCATCATGAAAGGGCCGGATTGCATCATAGCCAATGCCGGCCCCGCGCCGGCATACGGCCAGCTTGACCCAAACGGCTCCATCTCTCAGCAAGCCGAGAAGGCGCTGGAAATGCGGATGCCCGAGACCAAGTTGAGGATCGAATCCGCCCATGTGATCGAGTACAATCGGAACTTTCGCCCTCTCCACGGCAAGCCACTGCTCGAGCATCACCGAGAGCGGCGCCCACACCTCCGCATGCATACGAATCTCCGCCAAAGCCGGCGCAAGCTTCTGGAGAAAAGTATCGAGGGGCACGGTTCCCGGCATGCGGCTGCCGTCGGGCAGCAGGTTCTCGACAAACCGCAACCCGGAGACCCCCTCCTCCTTGAGAGCGGCGAGACCTTCTACGCCACACGAAGCATCGGCCACGCCGACACCCCTGGCCCTGGAACCCAGCGCCTTCAACGTCGCCCTCATCAGATCAAGATTTCGTCCATAGGGCGTCGGCTGGACGAGGACGACGTGTGACACGCCTGACTGATCAGCGTTCGTTATGAGGGCGCTTGCCGGCGAGAAAGGTGGCGCATAGGCCGGGGTAGTCTCGAACGGAAACGCCCGCGGATCGTCAAAGACGTGAACGTGGCAATCACAAACGCCATGTTCGAGGACGGGCTGATTTATCCGCGTTTCGGCCGCCATTGGGGCGTCTCCATCTGAACGAAGGTCGTTTGCTGATCCGGGATGTGGGTTCCTCGGCAAACGAAAGACTCGATTGCCTGATCAAGCCTGGTAATCGCCCGCATTGAATACCCAGCCCTTTGTGATGAAGTCCGCCCGCGGCGGGGCGAATACGTCAATCAAGATATGACGCCCTGGTCCGACGCCCTCGGTTGTGTGGATGAGTTCGGGAGGAATAATCGCCATACTGCCAGCCGAAGCCTCGATGTGCTGATCCTCGCGCCATTCCTCGGCATTGGACACCCATGGCGTACGGATATGGTGTACGAAATCACCTGCAATCGCGAGAGACCCCTGCTCGAAATCCTCATGCGCGTGCGGCGACAATTTCGTCCGGTCCCGCTGTCCTTCATATTCGACCCAGTTGATACTCATCGTCGAACTCTGAAAGAACTTCAGCCTGGGATTTCCTTCGGGAAAGGGGATCTCATCCACCGAATAGACGCGAATGCGATTGGCATCCTTCTCCAACCGCACCATTGGTTTTGCCACCGGGATCACACGCCCATCGAGCAACCGATAGTCATCGGCATTAACGACGCTGCGAGGGTCCATATCTCGGCGGCCGGTCGTCAGGGCAAACGCCCTTGCACCGAACGGTAGGTGAAGTTGGAACGCGCCGGCCGGCACGACGGCGATGGACCGGCTTTCGATCTCCACAGTTTCGGAGTCCATCGTCAGCGTCGCTTCGCTTTCGGGAATGAGGAGGATGGTTTCATGATCGCTATGAATGAAATCGTCCGCGCCATCGGCACCCGTGACACATTCGACCGTGAAATTCTGGCCTCGAATGATTGAACTTGGGGCGGGCGTCTTGGCGAAATACGAGAGCGAAACGGGGCGTAAAATCATTGCTCGAACCTCAGTAGGTGGCCTCGTCGGCGCGGGTAAACTGTCGCTGCAGCTCGAAGCTTGGTTGGGAAATGGCATATTCGGCACCGCCCAAACGCGTTACGGGCTGTGCGAGAGCCGTATTGAAATACCCACCCTCCTCAAGGAAGCCGGGCTGAATGTGCATGCCGACCACCTTGCCGAAGGTGACGTTGACGTTGGCGTTGCCCGTTTCGTCGATCAGCCTGACAATCTCGATGACCTTGCATTCCAGAGCGGCCGGCGATCGGGCCACGCGCGGTGCCTTCACATAGATGCAATTCGCCTTTTCGAGCCCGGCATACTCGAACTCGTCCATTCCGGCCGGGATTGGCGCGGACGTCATATTCATCTCTTTGACAAGGTCGTAGCTCACCAGGTTGAATACGAACTCACCGGTCTCACGGACGTTTTTTAGTGTGTCTTTCGCGGTACGATCCTCCGGCGTGTTGCAGGAGAATGCGAGGATCGGCGGCTCGTTGGACATGATGTTGAAGTAGGAATAGGGGGCCAGGTTGGCATTCCCTTCACTATCCACCGTACTCATCCAGCCTATCGGTCGCGGGGCAATAATCGCGTTCAAAATGCCTCGCTTGTAGGCTTTCAGCGCGATGTCGACAAAGACGGGCTCGGTATTGGGCATGAACAACTCTCCAGCTGAGGCGATGCCCGGCTCGCGCGGTGATCTCATCGTCCGAGACCATTTTGCAACCGATCCATGGGGCTTGGCATCGTTTTGGCGGACGCTATGCAAGTCGATATTTCAGGACAAGTTGAGAATATCGTCGTTTCAACTGCTGAAATGCTGCCAGAAATCGGACACGCTCCCGGCCACGAGGTGTATTCCTGACTTTCAGAGTTCAGCGGCATCCTGGAGTACGAGAATGGATGAACCAAATCCTCATCTTACCTTAAGAGCACGTATTGCAGACCATCAAAGGCTGCTAGGCACCTTCGTCAAGATTTCCGGTCCATCTTCGATCGAGATATTGGCGGGAGCGGGTTTCGATTTTGTCGTCATAGATCAAGAGCACGGAGTGTTCGACCGCGCAGCGACAGATTTGGCTCTCCTCGCCTGCAAGGCATCTGGGGTATCGGGGATCGTCAGAGTGCCCGCCCTGGCACCAGACGGCATACTTTCAGCTCTGGATTGCGGCGCTGCCGGCATTCTCGCCCCGCACATCGATAGCGCTGGTCGGGCAAAGGAGCTGGTCGCTGCATGTCGCTACCGAGGCGGCCGTCGTGGTTTCTCTGCCGTGACACGTGCGGGCGGTTATGGCGCCAAACCCATGTGGAAACATGTTGGAGAAGCGGACGCCGGCGTGGCGGCAATTGCCATGATCGAAGATCCCGCCGGTGTTGACAACATCGATGACATCGTCTCCGTCGAGGGGCTGGACGCGGTGTTCATCGGCCGCGGAGATCTGACTGTTGCCTATGGCGCGGGCTCAAGAGACCATCCCACGATCGTGTCGGCGGTCGACAGGATCATTGATGCTGTCCGTCGCGCCGGCAAGTCCGTATGGATGATGGTTGAGACCGGCCCGGATATTGAACCTTTGGCGACCAAGGGCGTGTCTTCCTTCATCGTGTCCTCTGATCAGGGCATGCTTCGAAATGCCGCCCGAGATATGATGGGCGGATTATCATGGCTTGCCAGGGACAAACGTGGCTCTCTCTGAAGAGCCCCGTCTCAATTCTGCATACTATGCTATGGCGATGCGGTGCCCACCATGCTTGGAACCAATAAATCGGACGCATCTGATGCTGGTTCAGCGCATTACCGCGACAAAGACCGACGTAATTCATAGGGCGTGGAGTTTCGGGTTGCTATCTCCTGCTGCAAGCCATGCAATGGGGTCGTTCGTCGATAGTTCAGAAAGTGAAACTATCCGATCCAATTCGATAATCATGACACGAGTTATGATCGGCATTGCTGATGCCGCATCTCAATTCATGGCGGCAGGTTGGAACACCCAGTCTAAAGCATGATTTTGCCCGCATCGTCAGACGATTAGCATCGCCCCATCAGCCGACGACGCTTTCGGTTCGTTCCGGTGATAGAACGAGGAGCGAGGATGTACCAAGAGTCCATTGTCAGCTTTGCTGCATCAGCCAAACACAAGGCGCTCATCTGCGTGAGCAACTGCTTGCTTTCCTGGTAGGAACAGCGATGGCCGGCGCCTATATCGGCGCTGGCGACATACTCATGTTTGCCGCTGGGGCGCACGCTGATCCAGCTTAGGTTCATCTTTTGATAGGCGCCGTCGTTTCGTCGGCGTTGACCATCGCCGTCTTCGCGGGTTCCGAACTATTTACTGGAACCGCAATGTATATGCCGCTCGCCGTGCTGACGCGACGCGCCAGGATCGCGGAAATAGTCCTCGTTTGGGCCGCTTCGTGGGCTTGCAGAATCCTCGGCGCAATGGTGCTTTCTCGGCTTTTTCATCTTGCAGGCGGCGGCATGTTGCTCAGCGACGGCAGTCAGTCATCCTTCGCTGCTGTCGCGGCCAAAATGTCGACAGGGTCGCCTGCGCTCTTTGCCCGCGGAATCTTGTGCAATTGGCTCGTCTGTCTAGCTATCCGAGTGGATGGGCGAACCGAAAGTGCCGCCGTCAGGGCCTTACTGATCTTTTGGCGGATCCCCATCTTCGCGCCCTTTGCCGAGCTATATGAGGCAAGCAAGCAGTCGCGGGTACGCATCTTTGCGGAAAATTCGCCCTTTGATCAAAAGGACCGCCTGAAGGCAAGGGGTTATCGCTGGTCCGACGGCAGCGACGGCCGCCTGAAATCATGGTGGATCGAAGTCGCTGAAGAAGCGATGGAGGATGAGCTACGGTTCGTGCGAAGCGATATCTATCGCTGGGACGAGGCTGATCCGCCGGTCCAGCGACTGACGGCTTTCGATCGGTTCAGGAGCCGAAGCTAGCCGACAGGGGACACCTCTTGTGAGGTACTGAGGCCGGAGATTCCTCGGTCGCATGGAGCCTGACCGCAAATTTTGCGGCCAGAGTATGGTGCCACTCGCGACTGGCGAGTGTCAGTTCAAGCAGGGCCGCAGCTTGCGCGGCTCACATACCTACGTTTTCGCCACCCATGAATTCTCAGGGGGAGAGTTGCGGCAACCCCTCGGAGCACGGTCATTGTGAGGATGATCGGAGCCCGTGGATGTACCCTGCCCTGCTTCGAGTTCGATGCCTTTGCGACGCTCCGCTTAGGGAAATACGTCTTGGCCACTCCAGTTGCGATGGTAGTGACCTTGGCACAAACTGCGTCATCGGTCTCAAGAGACGACAACCAATTGCCTAGACAGAGGCAATGGGCAGGCGTTAAGCTTCAGCTTTAATAACAGCGATGTCAAAACCATGAACATGATCGAATCCCCACGCGGATCGGGAGAAGACGGCGAAAAGATACTGAGCAATCCGGTGCGGCTCGGGGGCCGCCTTAAGCTTGCCCGGCAAACACGAGGATTGACACTCAAGGCGCTCGCTTTGGCTGCAGATTGCTCGGAAAGTTTGCTGTCCAAGATCGAGAACGGCAAGGCATCTCCCTCTTTGCCGATGCTTCATCGGCTTGTCGGCGTTCTCGGCACTAATATCGGCTGGATGTTCGAGGAAACCGATGGCGAAGAGGGTATCGTGTTCCGATCTGGAACGAGGCCGCTAATCGGCCTGGATCCTCTACGCAGGGGGGAAGGCATCTCTCTGGAACGAATTATCCCCTATTCCCAAGGCCACCTGCTGCAATGCAACATCCATCATATTGAGGCCGGCGGTCAGAGTGCCGGACCGATCCAGCATATCGGCGAAGAGGTCGGTTACGTCCTTGCAGGTGAAGTTGAGCTTATGGTCGGCGAGCGTACCTTCCGGCTTTCTCATGGCGACAGTTTTGTTTTCAACTCCGAACTACCCCACTGGTATCGTAACGTTGGCTCGGAACGAGCCAGCATCTTCTGGGTGAATACGCCAGCGACTTTCTAGTTCCTGCCGATCCAATCGGAGCAGACGCAAGCCCTCTTCAGAATCATCAATTCAAGTCACTTGACAAGAATTCAAGTTACTTGAATACTCCCTATGCAATCCAAAAACATGGGGAACGATTATGCATCTCAAGAAATATTTGTTTGGTTGCGCACTTGGCGCAACCATTGCCCTCGGCCTCAATGCAAGTTCGGCTCTGGCCGATACGCTGGCGCTGGTGACCATCAACCAGCAAGCCCTGTTCTTCAACCAGATCAATGACGGTGCCAAGGAGGCGGCAAAAAAGGCCGGCGTCGATCTCGTCATCTTCAACGCAAACAATGTGCCCAGCGCGCAAAATGATGCGATCGAGAACTACATCACCCAGAAAGTCGATGGCATTATTCTGGTTGCCATCGACGTCAATGGCGTAAAACCGGCAATTACCGCTGCCAAGAAGGCCGGTATCCCGGTCATCGCGATCGACGCACAAATTCCGAATGGCGACAATATCGCCTTTGTCGGTGTCGACAACACCAAGGCCGGCGGAGAGATCGGCAAGTTTTATTCCGATTACGTCAAGGGCAAGCTGAACGGCAGCGCAAAGCTCGGCGTCGTCGGCGCGCTCAACTCCTTCATCCAGAACCAGCGTCTCGATGGCTTCAAGGCAGCCGTCAAGGCAAGCGAGCAGAAGGTCACGTTCCTCGATACGGTCGATGGCCAGAATGTCCAGGACGTGGCGCTCAGCGCTGCCGAAAACCTTATTACCGCCAATCCGGATATGACGACGCTCTATGCAACCGGCGAACCGGCATTGCTCGGCGCCGTTGCCGCCGTGACCAGCCAGGGAAAGACCGGCAGCGTCAAGGTATTCGGCTGGGATCTGACCAAGCAGGCGGTCGAAGGCATCGATCAGGGTTGGGTCACCGCGGTAATCCAGCAAGATCCGGCCGGCGAAGGCAAGGCAGCGGTCGAGGCTTTGGTCAAAGTCAAGAAGGGTGAGAAGATCGACCCGATCATCAACGTGCCGGTGACCATCGTCACCAAGGAAAATGTCGACAAGTTTCGGGGCATGTTCAAGTAACCCCGACCTCTCGTCACGTCATGGCCGATCGTCTCGGCCGTGACGTTATGGCATTATGGCTTAAGCCATTTCCGCAAGGCAGCAGTGAGATGACAAATGCTGATACCTACCGCGTCAGGATGACCGGTATTTCCAAACGCTATGGCACGATGCAGTCGCTGGACAATGTATCGTTGACCTTGAAACCAGGCGAGGTTCTCGGCCTCGTCGGCGACAACGGCGCCGGTAAGTCCACCTTGAGCAAGGTGCTGTCCGGCGCGGTCGTCCCGGATTCGGGAACAATCGAAATTGATGGCCGGCCAGTTTCCTTTACCTCGCCGGCGGATGCCCGGGCGGCTCATGTCGAGATGGTCTATCAGGATCTGTCGCTATGTGACTCGGTCGATGTGGCAGGCAACCTCTTTCTTGGGCGAGAGCCCAAATGGAGGCTTGCGGGCATCCCGATGCTCGACAAGAAGACGATGCATGAACGCGCCCGCCACATGCTTGAAGGGCTCGGTATCGTCATTCCCGATACGCGGCTGAAAGTCGAAAATCTGTCGGGTGGTCAACGCCAGTCGATCGCGATCGGGCGCGCCGCTTCGTTCAATCCATCGGTGCTGATCATGGATGAACCGACGGCGGCGCTGGCGGTCGCCGAAGTCGAAGCCGTCCTCGAGCTCATTCGCACCGTCAGCGCCCGTGGCGTCAGTGTCATCCTGATCACCCATCGTCTGCAGGATTTGTTTCTGGTCTGCGACCGGATTCAGGTGATGTATGAGGGCCAGAATGTCGCCGAGCGCCAGATCGAAGACACGAATATCGAAGAGGTCGTCAACCTGATCGTCGGCCGCAAGTTCGCCGCGCGCTCCGCCGGCCCATCTCCAGATCGAGGCGTTTCCACATGACCATGACCTCTTCTCATACCCAAACCGGGCAGTCGACCCGCATGCGCAAGGCGCGCCTTTACGACAAGGCCATGGCCAATGGCGGCATTGTGTCGATTGCGCTATTCTTCATTGCCGTCTGCATCTTCTTTTCGCTTTTCACCAACGTCTTTCTGACGGCACCGAATTTGTTGAACGTCGTCAGGCAATCGGCGCCGCTCCTGATCGTCGCTGCGGCGATGACCTTTGTGATCACCACGGGTGGAATCGATCTCTCTGTAGGCTCGGTGTTGGCTCTGGCCGCGACGCTCTCGGCCGCATGCCTGCAGGTTGGCATTCCCTGGCCGCTGACCGTGCTGCTGATGCTGATGCTCGGTGTGGTAACCGGTCTGATCCAGGGCTATTTCATTGCCTATGAGCGTATTCCTGCCTTCATCGTGACGCTTGCCGGGCTTTCCGTCATCCGCGGTCTGGCGCTTCTCATTACCGGCGGTTATTCCATCCCCGTCAATCCGGAAAGCCCGTTCACTGCCATAGGTCAAGCATGGTTCTTTGGCATTCCTGCGCCGGCGCTGATTGCGGTCGTCATTCTTGCCGCAGCCTATGTCACCTTCAATGAGACGCCCTTCGGCCGCTACGTGACCGGCATCGGCGCCAATGCTGAAGCGGTGCGGCGTGCCGGCGTCAATACGCGGCAAGTGACACTGTTCGTCTATGTGATCTCGGGGGTTGCAGCCTCAATCGCCGGCGTCATCCTCGCGGCACGATTGGGATCGGGCTCGTCCAACTCCGGCCAGGGGTTCGAACTCGATGTCATAGCGGCCGTGGTGCTGGGCGGCACCAGCCTGTTTGGCGGGCGTGGATCGGTCGTCGGCACTGTGCTTGGTGCGCTCACCGTGGCCGTTATCGCCAATGGTCTCATCCTGTCGCACATGTCGCCCTTCTTCACGCCGATCGTGACCGGGGTGATCATCCTGGTGGCGATCTGGCTCAACTTTCGCCTGTTCAAAGGCGCGGTCAGGAGCCGTTGAGCGATGCTGGACCATCTTTTTCCCGAGACAGCAAAGACACGTCACGCCATCGGCGTGCAGACGGGATGCGCTATGACTGTGCTGGGGCCAATCCCGGTCTCCGAAATGGGCGTGACCTTGATGCACGAGCATATCTTCCTCGACGGCGCCCGTTCCTGGAAGTGCCCTTGCCATCCCGATGAGCGCGCCATCGCGGAACAGCCGCTCGGCATAGAGATCATCGGCGATCTGCGAATGAACCCTTACATGAACCGCGACAACGTCTCGCTTGATGATGCCGACCTAGCGCTCGCAGAGCTCGGCCGCTTCCAGAAACTTGGCGGCAACACTGTGGTGGAAACCACCAATTTCGGCATAGGGCGCGACGCTGAACAACTGCGCCGTATTGCAAGACTATCAGGCTTGAAGATCATCATGGGAACGGGGTTCTATCTTGAGCACACCCATCCCGAGTGGCTGAAGGATATGGATATCGATGAGGTCACGGCCTTCATCATCAATGATGTCGGCGGCGGCGAAACGCAGCCGGAGATCATGGCCGGCATCATCGGGGAAGTTGGCGTCAGCAAGGATTTTACCGCCGAGGAGCAGAAGTCGCTGCGGGCGTCAGCAAGGGCATCGCGGCTGACAGGCCTGCCGTTGTCGATCCATCTGCCGGGTTGGGAGCGCCTAGCCCATCGGGTACTCGATATGGTGGAAGAAGAGGGTGCGGATCTGCGCCACACCGTCCTCTGCCATATGAATCCCAGCCACAATGACCTCCGGTACCAGATGAACCTTGCCGAGCGCGGGGCCTTTTTGGAATACGACATGATCGGCATGGATTACTACTATGCCGATCAAGACGCCCAATCGCCTTCCGACGAGGAAAATGCCAGGGCGATAGGAACGCTCGTCGACATGGGTTTTGCCGATCGGCTGCTGCTGTCGCAGGACGTATTCCTCAAGATGATGCTGACCCGCTACGGCGGCTTTGGCTACGGTTACATTCTCAAACATTTCCTGCCGCGGCTGAAACGCCTCGGCGTCGATCAGCAGTCAATCGATAAAATGCTGATCTCCAACCCCCAATCGGTATTTTCCGCCTCGGCTTGATCGCCGCAGGCGCAGACAAGGAGCAGATATGAGCAAGAAAAAAGTTCTCCTCGCGGGTGAGTCATGGATTTCTACCGCGACCCACATCAAGGGTTTCGACCAGTTTCCGACGGTCACCTATCATACCGGTGCCGATGAGCTGCTGAAGGCGCTGAAGGACAGTGCCTTTGACGTCACCTTCATGCCGGCGCATGAGGCCCAGCGGGACTTTCCGCTGACGGCGGAGGCGCTTGACGAATATTCGGCGATCGTTCTGTCGGATATCGGCGCCAACACGCTGCTTTTGCATCCCGATACCTGGATCCATTCCAAGCGCACGCCGAACCGGCTGAAACTCCTGCGCGATTATGTGGCGAAGGGCGGAGCACTGCTGATGTTCGGCGGCTATTACAGCTTCCAGGGCATCAATGGCGGCGCCCGTTATCGCAAGACACCGGTCGAGGATGTGCTGCCGGTTACCTGCATGGCGGTGGACGACCGCGTCGAAGTTCCGGAGGGCTTTACGCCTGTTGTGACCGGCGATACGGCGCATCCGATCCTCAAGGGCCTGGGCGGCGACTGGCCTTATCTGCTCGGCTTCAATGAAGTCACCGTCAAGCAGGGCGCCGAAGTGCTGGCATCCGTGTCGGGCGAGTATGGTTCGCTGCCGCTGCTGGTGACCGGCACCTATGGCGCCGGAAAGTCGCTTGTCTGGACGTCGGATGTCGGTCCGCACTGGCTGCCGCCGGAGTTCATCGCCTGGAACGGCTACAAGACTCTATTCGAGCAGATGCTGGCTTGGGCGACGACGAAGGATTGATGCCATGCCCCTCCATGTCGTCGGCAACGTCTGCCTAGACACAAGCTTTCGCCTGCCGCACCTGCCGCGGCCGGGCGAAACGCTTAACGCGCTGACGGCGATCGAGGGACTCGGGGGCAAGGGCGCCAACCAAGCGGTTGCGGCAGCGCGATGCGGCGCGGATGTCTATCTATGGTCCGCCCTCGGGAATGACGCGCTGGCGGATCGGCTGATCCAAATGTTGCAGGTCGATCTCGGTACCGACCGACTAATCCGTCTTCCCCATCGGACCGATCAATCGACGATCCTGATCGACGACGCCGGCGAGAATGCCATTGTCAGTGCAGTCGAGTGTGCACGTGCATTCGATCCGCTCTCGAATACGGATATTCAGGCGAGATGGCAGGAGGGCGAAATTCTTCTGCTGCAGGGCAATCTCTCCTGGGACACAACAACTGCCTGCCTACATCGCGCCAAGCGATCGGGACTTATGACGGTGTTCAATCCGAGCCCTTTGCCGGAACGGCGGGTTAACGACCTCACCGATGTCGATCTCGTCATCGTCAATCAGGGGGAGGCTTCGACACTGACAGGGGTCGTCGAACCCGAACACGCGGCATGCAGGCTCGTGGAGATGGGCGTTGCAGATGTGATCATCACCCTCGCGGGCGATGGGAGCCTGGTCCTCGATTCAAAGGGCGCTGGCCCGATCCGGCTGCCGGCGCAGAGGACAGTGGTTGTCGATACCAGCGGCGCCGGTGACTGTTTTGCCGGCACAGTCGCCGGATTGCTGGGGCAGGGAAAAAAACTGATTCATGCCGCAACAGTAGCATCGAAGGCTGCGGCCATGGCGGTGGGTCGGCTTGGAACACTGGCCGCCTATCCCACTAGGGCGGAATTTTCGGAACTCTTGAAAATATCGGAACTGGAAAACACATGACAGGAACGGCAAAGCCAATCGGCCAAACTTCGGGTAACGCGCTCATCGAGCTTTTCGGTCGCGAGAAGACGATCATCGGCGTCGTCCATTTGGCGCCCTTGCCGGGTGCACCACGTTATTCGGGCGATGATATTGAGCTGGTTTACCAGCGCGGGCTCGATGATGCGCGTAGCTACCTTGCGGGCGGCTGCGATGCCGTCATCATTGAAAACCATGGTGATATCCCCTTTTCGAAACCGGACGATATCGGTCCAGAAACCTCCGCCTACATGGCTGTTGTTTCCGACCGCATCAGGCGCGAACTTGGGCGGCCGATCGGTATCA
This sequence comes from Rhizobium sp. BR 314, assembly GCF_047445805.1. NCBI lineage: Bacteria > Pseudomonadati > Pseudomonadota > Alphaproteobacteria > Hyphomicrobiales > Rhizobiaceae > Rhizobium > Rhizobium sp. BR 314. The sequence goes on from NZ_JARWLA010000055.1 coordinate 21,646, forward strand.
ATGTCCTCGCCAACGCCGCTATACCCGCTTTGGCAATCGCCAGTGCTGCCGGCGCCGGTTTCGTGCGTGTCAATCAATGGGCCAATGCCTATGTCGCCAATGAGGGCTTTATCGAAGGCGAGGCGGCGCGGGCTATGCGCTATCGTTCACGGCTCAGAGCCGGCGGCATCCGAATTTTTGCGGATGCACATGTCAAGCACGGCGCACATGCGATCGTTGCAGATCGCCCGGTTGAAGAACAAGTCAAAGATATTGTCTTCTTCGACGCAGATGTCGTCATAGCGACCGGTCAGCGCACGGGGCACGCGGCCGATCTTGGCTATATCGGCATGATCAAGCGGGCATCCGGCCTGCCGACGCTCGTCGGCAGTGGCGTTACACCCGACAATGTCAACGACATCCTCTCAGTTGCCGATGGCGTAATCGTCGCAAGCTCTCTGAAGTATGATGGAGTTTGGTGGAATGCGGTCGATCCGCAACGAGTGACAAAGTTCGTGGCAGGGATCCGTCGATGAATTCATGCCCCAACATTAGTGCGCCTCGACTGCTGCAGCGCATTGCCGAGTTTGCCACAATCGGGGCGACCCCAGCAGGCGGAGTGAACCGCCAGGCGCTGAGCACGGAAGATCGCGCAGCGCGTAAGCGGCTGGCGGATTTGGCAGCGGGGCGCGGATTTTCCATCCATCAAGACGCAGTTGCCAATCTTTTCATCCGGCGCGACGGATCCAATCCTTCGCTTCCGCCCGTTCTGATCGGCAGCCACCTCGATAGTCAGCCTACTGGGGGCCGGTTCGACGGCGCACTTGGTACACTGTCTGCCTTCGAAGTGCTGGAGGCTCTGGAGGATGCCGGCGTTATCACCGAGCGGGCTGTGGAAGTCGTGTCCTGGACCAACGAGGAAGGCAGCCGCTTCTCTCCAGGCTGCATGGGTTCGATGGCCTTTGTCGATGTTGGCGACATAGCCGGGTGGCAGGACATACGTGGCGTCGAGGGAGCAAGATTCGGTGATGAACTTGCGGCAACATTAAATGCCCTGCCGGAGGCCAGAGTACAGCCAATTGGTCATTCCATCTCGGCCTTCGTTGAAGTCCATATCGAGCAGGGTCCTGTACTAGAACGCGCAGGCGTGCCGATCGGCATCGTTACCGGCGTACAGGGGACCAAATGGCTGGAGATTACCTTTACCGGCGAGGCGGCCCACGCCGGCACAACGCCACTGGAATTCCGCAAGGACCCCCTGGCGGCGGCGATCACCGCTATTGCGCGCCTCCAGCAGGCCGTCATGCCGGCTGATCCGCTGGCGCGACTAACGGTCGGCCGCATGACCGTCGAACCCAGTTCAGTCAATGTCATCCCGAGCAAGGTCACCTTCACGATCGACATTCGCCATCCGGAAGAAGACGTGCTTGCTTCCATTGAAGCGCGGGTCATCGCAGAATGCCGAGCGTCGGCCGAGGACCACGCACTCGATGCACACATCGAAAAGCGCTTCGATATGGCACCGGGTACGTTTGACGCTGCCATTGTTAAGGTAATTGAAAACGCGTGTGAGAGTCTCGACATTCCCCTCATGAAGCTGGTCTCAGGAGCATTCCACGATGCACTCTTTGTCAGCCGCGTGGCGCCGGCTGCGATGATCTTCGTTCCGTGCCGCGATGGCATCAGCCATAACGAGGCTGAGTTCGTTAGCTCGGAAAATATTGAAACTGGCGCGAAAGTTCTGCTTCAGACGGCCCTTTCTCTGGCCCAGGGAGCAGCGGTGAAATCCGCTTAGAACTGGCCGAAGATAGCTGCGATACTGGAACAACGACTGAGAAATGTGAGTCTACGCCCCCTTTGCGACCAAGGTTCGCCAACTAAACTCAACGATAGAGGTAGCGTCGCCTTCTGTGGTTGCCGCCCGTTGTGCAAGAATTTTTTTTGACCGTCTGAAGGTGTGATCGAGTGCGGTCTTCTGTCAGGCCTTTTTGTACGGCGCTTTCAGAAGCCGCCGGCCGGTATGGTGATCTGCGGATCGGGTCCAAATCTTAGCCCCGAGCTTCAATGCACAAAGGCGACGGCTGGTTTTCCCTATCCGGATCAGTTCGATCAAGCGCCCATTCAGGTCATCGACTTCTCACACCTCCTTGCCGGCGTTGTTCGTAGTCGGCTTACGCCGCTACACCCGCCGGCAAATCTCGATAATCTTCCTGTTTCGT
>NZ_JARWLA010000056.1:0-23759 GCF_047445805.1 Rhizobium sp. BR 314
AATCTGGGCCGGGGCGCGGGTGGGCATCATGGCGATCGACGAGACGACGACTGACATTCCGGAGCAGCGGGATTGGAAGAAGCCGGCGCCCGATGATCCCCGCCTCACCCCCGACGAACGGCGGAATTACGCCAACACGATCGACAAGATGACTGCCCGGGAATACTGGGCCCAACGGGCACGCGGCATGGGCGGGCTCTACACGACGGGGGCCGTGGAAAATTTGATGGGCGTGCCTGGCACTCGCTATTACGGAGGAAACATTCTTGTTCACGAATTCTCACATAATATCTTCAACGCGCTTCGCACGGTGGATCCTGATCTCGTCGCGCGAGTTGAAAAAGCCTATTTCCACGCCCGCGAGAAAGGACTCTGGGCGCGTTCGTATATGGAGAACACCGTCGATGAGTATTGGGCCGAAGGCACGCGGTTTTGGTTCAATACGAATACAGCTTACAGCCATGGTGCACTCACCGTCGCCACATCAGACGAGTTCGAGGCTCACGATCCAGAGCTCTACAATATCATGGCTGAAGTCTACCGCCATGATCACCACATTCTGGCGGATGTCTTTTACCGGCACTCTGCAAAGTAACGGCTAACGTCGATCGCCTCGGTAACGGGTGCTGAGCCTTATGCCTGCAGTCCGCAAAGGCGACCCGAGTTATGGCAGCTCGTCCTTCCTGTCGATCGGACCGCTGCAATTATTCGAGTTTTCGTTCAACTGGAGCATCCATGCTGTTCCGCTGCGCCCGGACGCAAAATAACGTTGCGACCGGTTATCGCCGTGCGGTCGAACCCAATTGGCTTGTGTAAATCTTAAAGTGAAGGGCAAAGCACGTGACTTCTCCGCCCGTTATCAAGTTCGCCGATCGCAGGTGAGCGGGTCAGGGCCGGTGCTAATCCGGTGCATATGAGGTTCGGCCGCGCCCGGCGGCGAAATCATGTGGGACGCCTCCTTGAATAAGAGTTCGCGTATCCAGAGGCTTGCCGGATCACTATTGTGCAGAGCGGGCCATTGTACGGCTTCGGTGAACGGAAGGAGTAGTGGTAGCGGAAGCTCAACGATTTGCAGGGGTATGGTTTTTGCGAAATGCTGCGCCAGCCGTAAGGGCATGGTTCCTATGCGTTCGTTGCCCGAAACCATCGGCGGGATCATGCTGAAGCCATGCACGACGACGTCGATGCGTCTCTTGTGACCATATTCGAGCAAATACCATTCCTCGATGCCAGGCCTACGGACATTCCCAAACTTGACCACAACGTGTCCCATCGACATGTATCTCTCGAACGTAAACGGCTCTTCCAGTTGCTTGTTCGAGGTGCAGCCTACGCACACGTGGACATCATCGAACAGCCCTGCTCGGGGATGGGTGTTCGACGCGAACACTTCCGGCAAAATGAGAAGATCGACGTCGCCGCGCCGGAGTAAATCATCAGTGTCATCGCCCGGGGGCCGAAATTCGAAGCTGACAGCAGGAGCTTCCCGCGCCGCGCGCTCAACGACTTTTTCGAAAAATACGAGCGCGACGTAATCGGAAAGGATAACTTTGAAGCGACGATCCGATTGGGCGGGCTCAAACGGCTCTCTGGAAATAATGGAGAGCTGAACATGGAGCAGAGCATCTCGCAAGGCGGGTGCCAGGCTTTCTGCCCTAGGTGTGGGGATAAATTCGCGCCCAGCGATCGTAAACAGCTCATCTTGGAAGAAGGTGCGCAGCCGTGCGACCGCCGCGCTCATGGCTGGCTGGCTCAGGTTAATGCTGCGCGCCGCCGCCGTCAGATTACGTTCGCTCATCAGGGCGTCGAGCGCAACCAGAAGATTGAGATCAAGGCCATTGAACCGCATATTTCTTCATCCGATGGCGGCCGATATGATCCTGCCGATGACCGGACCGGATTGCGCTTGGGACAGTGAGCTCCACGAGGAGCCTGAGCACTTCCGCTAGCAGTCGAGGTAGCTCATAACTCCGGTCCGTTCCGGTCGATCATCGTACCGGCTGGCCAGGCGGAGATGGGCTGTCCAATCGGCATAATGATGACAAGCGGATCCTCGACACGGGTGGGCGGCAAGTCGATGCGTGCGTGTGGCAGCGTAGATCGTACGCTCACCTGCGACACAACAGTCAGTGGACTGTGTCGGCCGAATCTTTCAATGTGTTTCCGCAGCTCGGGTCGAACCGTACCGAAGGCGAATGGAACTTGAAACTTCTGCAATGTGGGAAGCATAACCTGAATCGAATGGGCGATGCCGAGCCCCTCGAGATCCGGACGCACTCCATATAAACCTAGCTCAGCCACCAAAAGGTCTACCCCGTCAACTTTGATGAAGCGGCGCAGCAAGCCCAGATGGGCCGCAACACCGATCGAGTCGTACGCGATCGCACGAAGCTCCGGTCTTGCTCCGGCCCAGCTTTGACTGCCTTGGAACGGCTTTGCATTAAACGCGCCAGTCGGCCCGTATGTCTTCCGAAAGAACTCGGCGAGTTCGACATGATCGGAGAGTTGCAACTCATTTTCCCAGCACAATTTCCACTGCACGTCTGCGCGCATTCAAAGACCTCTTCTTTTGACGCTGGCCGGACGATTTACGGCCTAAGGGTTGTTATTATATCGCTACGACAAGCAATGGTAGTATATCGGCACAAGTGCTGGCCGATGGCTTTCCTGCAAGGCTGATGCTCTTCGTCCTATGGACGCGGGCGAGGCGATATCCTTGACCCCAGCGGCCAATATCATGAGGCGAACCAAAACTGAAATGGCATTCCTTCATGGATCCATGAGCAGCGCTCATAATGGTGAGCAGAGAGTGTTTGCAGGTGAAGCCAAAAAGTGCTCGCGTTCGAACCGCTCACAGAGGACTCCTGAAGGAGCATCAGCCGCAATATCGATCGGACGTATTTTCGGCCGTTGGGCTAGGTCTGAATGGACCCAAGTTTTTTCCAATACTGGCCGCGGTCCGATTTTCCTCTCGGGAAAGAAGGTCGATGCGCCCTAAAGACGAGATTGGAACCGGCTTAGGTGACAATGAAACGGCGGAAATGGAATCACGTGACATGTAGCCCCATACTGGCTCGGGGGCGGGGCGGTTCGCCGCCAAGGAAATGTGAAGTCCGTCGAAATCCCGGTCAGGGGCGCGGTTGGAAGTGGCGAGCTGCATCAGCTCTACTTCGCCCTGCAAGAGTAGCGCCATTGCGCTTCAGCGAGTTGCTTGTTGGTCGAAACGCGAGAACTTCAGTGAGTTGCAGAAGGCCCGCCGCAACAGCACCGAGCATCGGTGCAATTATATAGAGCCAGAGCTGTGAGCGCGCCGTCTCCCCTGCAAAGAGCGCCGGGCCGAGCGACCGTGCAGGGTTTACAGAAGCACCCGAAACCGAAATGCCGGCCAGATGGATTGCGACTAAGGTAAGACCAATTGCAAAACCTGCGACAGTGCCCGCCCCTTCCTCGGTGGTGCTTTTGAGAAATACCGTTACAAACAGGAACGTGGAGATGAACTCAAACAGGAACACAGATCTGACCCCATAAGCTCCCCAGCCGTTTTGGGCGAAACCTTCTACGGCAATGTCGTAGCCACCGACTTTGTCCATGGCTATCACATAGAGAGCGCCTGCGGCCGCTATAGCCCCCGCACTTTGAGCCAAGACATACGCGAGGAAGTCCCACAGTCCAAACCGTCGCGAAACAAGAAAACCGAGGCTGACCGCGGGATTGAGATGAGCGCCTGATACTGGGCCAATCGCGTAGGCCATCGCCACCACTGTCATCCCGAAGGCAAGAGCGACACCGAGGGGGCCCACCTCGGAACGCATAAAGACGAGTGTGCCGCAGCCGAAGAAAATGAGCGCAAACGTTCCTAGTAATTCGCAAAAATATCTATTCATCCTTAACTCCGTTGATTGCATCTCTGCGGATATTTGTCGTCAACCTCGACATTCTCGCTGCCGACTGGGTTTTTGGCAGGTTATCGATGCAGTGTTCGCCAGAACCCTTTGACGCCCACAGGATCAATCGTCCGGTCCGTTCTGTGCCCTATGTCGTTGACTTCAATTTTGTGACGACCAGCCGAGATCAGGACCGGTGCCCTTGCTGCGGCTTGCTCCCGGCGGTCTGCGATAAACACACAAGTTTCGTGCCAAACAAAAGTGGGTCTACGGCAGAGCGATCACTCCGAGGGTCGATCTATCTGGCGTTCAAAAAAGTCTTGAGTCCGACAATAAGCGACATAGCAGACGCGTTGCAGTCTGAAGATTTGCGCGCAAGCGGCAGAACAATACTCGGAAACACCTTTTTGAAAGCGTATGCCTAGTTGGCATCGAGTTTGCACGTACTCGTCGTTAGGCGGCAAGAAGCAGCCAAGTATATGGCCGCCTTCCTAAACCAGGCGGTAACGGAGCCAATTCGGATCTCTCGGATCCGTTTCTGAAGAACGGCCGTCAAACTGAGTTCCGCATTTGTCCATGTCCAAACTGCCAGGTGATACTCTCAGGATCAAATTTTTCAACAATATCGCCGTGCCTAGCGACATTAACAAACAACGTGAGAAGGAATAGCACTATGACCACCAAGGTTTCAGAAAGGTCCTTTGAAACAATCGAAAATTCAGCATCATCGCCTCTGAAGGTGGCCGATCAAATCGGGGCATCCGTAGAAAAGGGGAACAAACAGTTGACCGAAGCTTTCTTTAAATTCGCGTCGAGCGCTGAAGAGGCGCAAAAAATACTCACTCCGATCTTCGAAACCGCAACGCTGGCCGGCTACGAATTGTCGCTTAAGTCCGTCGCTGCGTTGCAGGCGAATGCGGTGGCCGGTTTCTCGCATTTGCAAGCGTTGTTCGGCGCGAACTCGCCGTCACAGGTCTTCGAACTCCAATCGGCGTTCCTGCACAAGCGCGTAGACACCAGCATCGAGAATGCCAAGGAATTCCGGGCACTGGCGAGCAAGGCAGTGGCTGAGATCGCCAAGCCGATCAACAATGCATTTGACAAATTTTTGGCGGACCTCAAGGCAGTATAAATTGGCTGGCCAGTGCAACAACGTCCTATGGGACTGTTGTACCCTCCGTCTTAATTAGGAGGAAGACGAGCGCTACCCTACGATCTGTTGTGTTCGCAATTTCAATCGACGGATCATGATCCTAGTTTCGTTTAGAGAATCCAAGGCCACTAAAGAATTGTTTGACAGAAGGAGCCGTGGGATGTGATAGCGCTTAATTGCCGAAGCAAGGAAACTGACGCGGTCGCAGCCTCGGCAATAACCGCTTTTTTGAAGTGGTCGTCGGGAGGCGCGCGGCTAGCAAGGGCTTAGTTGCTCGATACCTTGCGCCATCCTGATCATCGCAGCTAACGACGACTCTCCCGTTCTACGATCGTCAGTCGGTGCGATCTTCGCAAGGGAGCGGCTTGGTTGGCCGCACCACGCACGATCAGAGAAAAGGCTTTGCGATTATTGCCGTAGGCGGTGGCAAGTTTCACGATATCGCGTCGCATCGTAACAGGCGACGTTTGCCACCCGCTCTGCCTTGAGGGTCGCCCCCTGCTGGCTCGATCAAGGCGACTTCGCGTCGTTCCGACTCTTGAACGCGCGAAAGTTATTCCAATATTTGCCGGATGGTCACAGGTGACATTGGAAAGGAAAATAGGATGCCGATAACCGATGTCTCCTGGACTCGTCTGGTCACTATCCGACTGCAGTGTGGTCTTGAGCGGACGTTTGCGGGCGTTTACGATGCTTTGGATTTTCTCGAAAACGAATGGCCATTGCGTTATGGCGAGCGCCATCAGCGTGCCATCAGGACCTGTCGCGGTGCCCTCAATGGCGGCGTAGCCGCCGTCGTTGCACGAGAGGCATTCATGGCCGCTTGCCTCGAAGCCGGCATGGTGGCCCCTTTGAAAGCCAAGCCGAACGCCCACCCGGGACGAATCGCTCGGCGGGCTCTCGTCCAATGATTTGGATGGTCCCGCTTTGCTCAAGGCTGGACTTGCGCTTTCAAGTCCAATCCAGATCGCCCCCGTCGACCGTCTGATGAAGGCTAGTTCCTTGGCGGTGTGGTCGACCTTGGCGACAACGGCCGGTTGATCATGCACCGAAACGAGCAAGGTGTGAATGAGTGCGCTTGCCGAGCAGCTTCGCGTAGCGCAGACGTATCTCCTTCTTGTCGATCTCACATTCGATACATTATTCAACGAGCACGGCAAATTCGCAGTCGTCTATCGGAGTTGCACGAGCGCGCGCGTGCAATCGACGTTCTGCAATCTAGCGATCGCCGGCACTGCATGTTGTCGTTCCCCCGATCGAACTAAGAGCCGCTGGGATAGCAATCCGATCAAGCGATCAAGCAGCCGCTACTTGAAGCAATACGCAGACCATGATTGGCCCTTACGCCCTTATCGATTGCCTCACGGAACTTTCATTGGGTATCCGAGATTGTGCTGGAGAAAGACCCCTCCCAGACAAAGCGCGAGCGGCCCGCTTGTGCGGCGAGATCGATAGTTTTGTGACCTCCCGACAATTGAAACCACAATGGCTCAGCCGCGTCGTTGGCCGTTTCGCCGCCGGGATCGTATCCCGCCTAGATGACGAGCTTCAGGTGGCTGGACAAGACCAAGCCAGCGGCCCCTCGCAATGCCGTATGACCTTCTCCGATGCCATTCAGCGTGATCGAAATCTCCTGGTTCGGTCGCTTCTTGACCAACCGTTCGACATGTTGCCTGACGCGTTCGGCCGCGTCCGCGCCGCCGCCTGCAATGTCCCCATGCAGCACATAGGAGTTGAGTGACAGGGTCTGCTGCAGGTTGAGGATCCCGAAGGCGACGTTTCTGGTATAGCGGTCCAGCAGACCATTCGCAGCTTCGGCGCCTTCTGCTGCCTCTTTGACGAGGCGAGCACAGGTGACGCTTTCAGGGTTTGCGAAGCCAAGTCGGGCCGCTTCACGCCGCAGCCAGGGTAGGGCGGCGACTGTTTCCCAGCATCCGTGCTTGCCGCAATTGCAGAGTTCCCCATCGATTTGCACGACGGTATGGCCTAGTTCGCCGCCGGAGCCGGCAAGGCCCCGGTAGACCCGTCCGTCGATGTAGAAAGCGCCGCCCAATACCTCACCGGTATAGATCGCCGCGAAGTTTTGTTGGCCCCGTCCCGGCCCGAACCACCGGTCGCCAACGAGAAGCGCGCGCGGATGATGGTCGATGACAACAGGCAATGAGAAATGCGCCTGCAGGATATCGACCAAGTGGAGGCCAGTCAGAACGGGCGCAAGATTGACGGCGAGGATCACCCCGTTGTCGCTGTCGATCATGCCCCCCGAGGCGATGCCGATCCCGAACGGTGCCTGGTGGGCTTGGGAAAGCGTCGCGGACAAGGTGTCCTTGATGATCGCCAGGAACGCACCCCTATCGCCATGCGGATCGAATTGCGCTTTGGTGAGGGCTTTGATATCGCCGCTGAGCGTCACAAGGCATGTCTGGATCCTGCCGGGCAAGAGAAGCACGGCGCCTAGCATTGGTGCTTCAGGATTGAAATAGATCGGACGCGCCGGCTTACCGCCCTTGAAGTCTGAGGGCACTGCGTCGCCTTCGACGAGCAGGCCCTCCTCGATCATCGGCTGGACGATTCCCGTGATCGTCGTGCGATTGACGCCCGCCAGACGGGCAAGCTCGGCGCGGCTTTTCGGACCGTTGTCGTACAACGCCTGCAGCACCCGACCGCGATTGATCTCGCCGAGGGTCGACTGCGAAACGAGCCTTACATTGCCACTTTCGCCAGCAAGCGTGTCCTTGTTGGGACCGCGCTGCCCCAGCGAATAGGATGGCTGATTCTCGAACTTCAACTTGCATCTCCGATTTGCCAGCCCCGTCGTTCTAGCTTGAGAGCGCTTGCTCGACCAGATGGCGCTTGATGGCTTACCGCAACAGATGCGGAGGCTTTAGCCGCGGGAACGCCCGAACGCACCTTCTTGACAGTACCATAAGTTTGTGCGAAGTACAAACAAACTGTTGGCAATGGCAGATGAGGGGTAACAATCGAACTCGAGCTCGGCGCCGTGAAGGTTTCCCGTGGTCGGATGAGGTTGGATTTAAGAACAACTGAGGAGGCACCACATGACATTCGATATTGGAAATATGTCGCGCCGGAACATGCTGAAGTCGGCATCTGTCGCCGCTCTCTTGGCATCGAGCGCGGGCGCGCTTGTCGCGCCACGGCGTGCGTCTGCCCAAGACGCGAAGACCATACGCGTTCTGTCGGTCGAAGATCCATTCTTCTTCTCGATGAAAGCCATGATCCCGGAATTCGAAAAGGAAACGGGCATCAAGGTCGAGCTCGAAAGCCTCTCTTACGACGCGTTGCAGACCCGCCTTGTCTCGGCCTTCGTCGCCAAGACGTCGGACGCGGACGTCATCGCGGTCGACCAGATGTGGCTCGGGCAGTATCTCGACAACGGCTGGATCATCTCGCTCAACGACTACATCGCCAAGGATAGTGATATCGATCTCGCCGACTTCATTCCCGAGGTCCTCTATTCGTCGAACATGTGGCGCGGGCAGATCGCCACACTGCCGGTTGCGGCCTATGCGCAAGGGGTGATGTACCGCAAGGACATCTTCGACAGCTTCGGCATCGCCGCGCCACCGACAAAGGCCTCTGAAGACTGGACATGGACGAAGTACATCGAGACGCTGAAGTCGCTCGAAGGCAAGTCCTTCGGTGGCAAGCCGCTCTTCCCGACGGTGATCTGCGGATCGCAGCCGTCCCCGATCACCCATATGTTCACCCAGCTTTCCGCCAGTCACGGCGCGAACTGGTTCAAATCCTTCCCCGGCGCACCGTGGGACTTCTCGCCGCAGCTCACAGGTCCTGCCTGGTCAAAGTCGCTCGAGGTCTACCGGCAGCTTTACAAGCTCTCGCCGCCCGAGGCGATCAATTACGTCTGGTTCGATGCCGGCACCCGTTTCGCCAAGGGCGATATCGGCATGTTCTACTGGTGGACGCCGTATTTCTACCTGGTCAAGAACTCCGGCTACATGACCGGCAAGAAGTCCGATGTCATGGACAAGTATGCGACCGCAGCCCTGCCGAAGGCAGATGGCGTGGCGCAGACAGTCAGCCTCGGCGGCTGGAGCCTTGGCGTCCCGTCGAGTTCCGACCGGCAGGACAACGGTTACGCCTTCATAAAGTGGGCGACGTCAAAGGCGACCCAGAAGAAGATGGCTGAGTGGCCGGACCTCAATTTCCAGTTCTCGGATTTTGCCCGCAAGTCGCTCTACGAAGACGCGGACGTCAAGAAGATCTATTCATACCTCGATGTCCAGTACGACATGATGAAGCAGGGCAACGGCAAGATAACGCGTCCGCCGGTTCCGGGTTATACCGCGGTCGAAAGTGTGCTCGGCCTGACGCTCAACCAGCTTCTGACCGGCAGCGAAGATCCGAAGACCGCGCTGGAGCGCGCCAACAGCCTCTTCGAAAGCATCCTCAAGGGCAATCTGATGATCCCCTACCAGAAGGAAAGCTACGCTGACACGCTCGACGGCGCCAAGGCGCTGATCGGCAAGCTCGGCAAGGCGTAATGGAATTCTTCTCGGGCCGGCGCGGAAACGCTCGCGCCGGCGGTCATCCGCCAAGAAGAACTGGACTTCGACGATGCACACGACAGCCATTCGCTCCTTGCCAACGCTTACGCCCGTCCGGCGCGGCTTCGTCCGCCGCAACCTGCCTTACCTGTTGATCGCGCCTTCCGTGATTATGCTGTTGGCGCTGATCGCCTACCCGCTGCTCTTCGCTCTCAAATCCAGCTTTTACTTCTGGAACTTGCAGGTCGGGCCGCAGCCTTTGGCTTTCGTCGGCATCGACAATTACGTCCAGGCGCTCGATGCGTTCGATTTTCGCGCCGCACTTACCAACACGCTGATCCTTTCGGTGCTCGGCACGGCGATTGAGTTTTCGCTCGGCCTGGCGATCGCACTGGTGCTGCTCAAGGCGCTGCCCGGCATGAATGTCGTACGCGCGCTGCTGATCCTGCCAACCACGATCGCGCCGATCGTCGTCGGCTTCCTGTTTCGCTATCTTTATGATCCGGGCGGCGGTCTCGTGACATGGGTGCTGCAGTCGCTCTGGCTACCGGTGCCGGCGGAGGGCATCCTCGGGTCACCGACGACTGCGCTTGCCGCCATACTCTTCGTCGACATCTGGCAGTGGACGCCGTTCTTCGCCATCGTCCTCTATGCGAGCCTGCTTTCCGTTCCCGACGAGATCATCGAGGCGGCGCGTCTCGATCGCGCATCGGCCTGGACGATCCTGATGCGCATCAAGCTGCCTCTCATCCGGCGCACCGCGACCATCATCGTCATGCTGCGCTTCATGCAGATCTTCAACACCTTCGACACGGTGCTGGTGCTGACCCGCGGCGGGCCGGGGACCTCGACACGCACACTCGGCTATTCGCTCTACGAACAGGGTCTGGTGAACTTCAATGTCGGGTTGGTGAGTGCCCAGACGTGGATCACGGTGCTGATCGTCAACGTCATCATCGCCCTCTACGTGTTCTTCGCCTTCCGCAATGAGGAGTGGTGACATGGCCAGCCGCAAGACCTTCTATACTGCGCTCACCTATGCCGCCGGCCTCTTGTTCCTGGCGGTCTTCATCGGCCCGATCCTCTGGTTTCTGGCGCTCGCTATCCGGCCGGCAGAAACAGCGTTCGCGATGCCCCCGCAAGTGACCTTCGAACCGACGCTGGATGCCTTCCGCCACATCCTCGTCGATCCTGGCACGAACGCGCCGCAACTCGTGAACTCGCTCATCGTGGCGATCGGCGCGGTGTTGCTTAATCTGCCGTTCTCGGTGCCTGCCGCTTACGCGCTCTCGCGCTTTAAGATGCGGGGCAAGAAGAACATCATGCTCTGGTATCTCGGCCTGTTGATGGCGCCGCCGATTGCCTTCCTGATTCCGTATTTCGTGTTGATCACGCGGGTCGGCCTGCAAGGTTCGTATTTGTCGATGGTGCTGGTGCTGCAGACGTTGACGATCCCGTTTTCGGTCTGGCTGATGAAGAGCTTTATCGACGAGGTGCCGGCGGAGCTGGAGGAGGCGGCCCGCGTCGACGGCGCCCGCTGGCACACGATCATGTGGCGCATCACGCTGCCGATCGTCCGCCCCGGGATCATTGTCACCTCGATGTTCGCTTTCGTCTTTGCCTGGAACAACGCGGCCTTCCCACTGGTGCTGAGCTCGCGTTCAACCGCCACCCTTCCGATCGGAACGCTCGGATATTTCGCCACCAGCGGCGTGACCTGGAACTACATCGCAGCCGCCGCCGTGCTCGCGATGATCCCGCCGATGATCATCTTCCTGGTCTTCGACCGTTACGTCGTGCGCGGTCTCACCTTCGGCTCGGTGAAGGGCTGATCTTTTACGGTTTGAATGGAGTCATATAAAATGAGCAAACTTCGCATCGGCGTCATCGGCGCCGGCCTTTGGGGCAATAACCACGCCCACACCTTCAACGTGCTGCCGGAGACCGAACTGGTTGGCGTCTGCGACCTCGACGAGGGCAGGGCGCTGAAGATGAAGGAGAGTTTTGGCGCAATCGAAGCGTTCACCGACTATCAGAAGCTCATCGCCAGCGACCGGATCGACGCGGTGTCCGTCGCCACACCCGACTTTACCCACACACCGATCATCCTTGCAGCGCTCAAGGCCGGCAAACATGTCTTGAGCGAAAAGCCCCTCGCGACCACAGTCAAGGAAGCAGAAGAGATCGCCGAGGCTGCCGCAAAGTCCAAGGGCAAGTTGATGATCGACTTCCACAATCGTGTGAACCCGATCCTGGCGCAGGTTCGCGACATGATCCAGGAGGGCCAAATCGGGCTTGCCAAGCACGGCACGGCGCGCCTTTCCAACACGACCTTCGTTCCCTTCGAAATGCTGAGCTGGGCCGCGAAATCCTCCGCACTCTGGTTCCTGGGCAGCCATCTGGTCGATGTATTGCGCTTCATCCTCGAAGACGAGGTGACCCGCGTCTACGCCGTGGCCCGTTCCGGGACGCTTGCCGCCGGCGGCGTCGACACCAAGGATTTCCATGCCTCGATCCTCGAATTTTCCAGAGGCACTGTCGTGACCATGGAAAACAGCTGGATCCTGTCGCGCGACAACCCTTCGCTTGTCGATTTCAAGGTGGAAGTCGTCGGCGAAAAGGGTCAGATCCAGGCTGATCCCACCCATAGCGGCGGCCTGCGCCGTATCGTCGATGGTGGCATGCGGTTCAACGACTACATCGGCATGACGCCGACGGGTGCAACCCGCATCGGCGGCTTCGTGCAGGAATCCATCGCGCGCTTCGTCGATAGCGTCGTGCGTGGCGTGCCCCTGCTTGCCGACGCCAATGATGGGCTTGCCAACACCAAGGTACTGGCTGCGATTGAGGAGTCCGTCGCCAGCGGCAAGCCCGTGACCATCGGCTGATGGCGTGACCAATCTTACGAGGCACGCCATCCGACCCGATGACTTGCCTCGCCACGTGATACTGGGAGAAGAACTATATGGCGTCCATGACCTTTGACGGGATTGGAAAAACCTATCCGGACGGGACCGTCGCCGTCGCCAATGTGAGCTTCACGGTCGGCGACGGTGAATTCGTCGTGCTGGTCGGACCGTCGGGCTGCGGCAAATCTACGCTTCTGCGGATGGCGGCCGGGCTCGAGCAGCTCAATAGCGGCCGGCTGCTTATGGACGATCAGGATGTCACCAACACCGAGCCGCAGGACCGCGACATCGCGATGGTATTCCAGAACTATGCGCTGTATCCGCACATGACGGTCTACGAGAACATGGCCTTCGGCCTGCAGCAGCGCAAAATGCCGAAGGACAAGATCGAGAAGCTTGTGCGCGACGCAGCCGAGATGCTCGACCTTACGAAATACCTGAACCGCAAGCCGGGCGCGCTCTCCGGCGGTCAGCGACAGCGCGTCGCGATGGGTCGGGCGATCGTCCGTCATCCGATGGCATTCCTGATGGACGAACCGCTGTCCAATCTCGACGCCAAGCTGCGCGTCCAGATGCGGGCCGAGCTCAAGCTTTTAAACCAGCGTCTTGGCGTTACTACGCTCTACGTCACCCATGACCAGGTCGAAGCGATGACGATGGGTGACAGGGTTGCTGTGCTGAAGCCTGTCGCTGATGCCGGCGAGAGCAACCTGCAGCAGATCGACACGCCGCAGCGGCTTTACGACCGGCCGGCGAATTTGTTCGTTGCCGGTTTTATCGGTTCGCCTGCGATGAATTTCGTCCGGGCCGACCTTGAGGCGGACGGGGCAAGCCTGCGCGCGACGATCGCGGGAACCGGGATTGCGTTTCCGGTTCCCGCGAGTGCCGCATTGTCTGCCTATGCCGGACGGCAGGTGATCGCCGGGATACGCCCGGAAATGTTTCTGGTGTGCAAAGAGCATGAAGCGCTGTTCAACGAGCCGATCCCGGTTGCCGAAGCGCTCGGCCCCGACACCTTCGTCTTTTTCGACATTGCCTCTCCGCCCGTCGACATCAGCGACGTGGAGGATCCGCCAGAGTTCAAACGAAAGGGCACGAACCGGCTGGTGGCGCGTATCCCGCCAGTATCGACGCCCGCGCCCAACAAGCGCCTGCCGCTGACCGTCCATCTGGAAAAGCTGCACTGGTTCGATCCGCAAACAGGAGCTGCCATTCGCGACTGACCGGATGAAACGAGCAAGCGCTCGGATTTCCGGTCGTCTTGCCTGCCTCCCAGGGCGACTGGGGCTGTCGTCATTCAGGTCTCGGCGGCAGCCCCTTTTTTTAGTGGCTGGCTTTTTGGAACCCCGTGTTTGCGAACGCGGATATCAACATCATCTCAAAGGGGAGTGGCGTGTGAAACACGTTCCAATCGTTGGCAAGTTCTTCGTCGTTGTCGGCATGTTCGGGCTGGTGGCCCTCGGCCTCTCCCTCTACGAGACCCGGGAGTTGTTCAGGATCGACGCAGCCTACACCGACCTCCTGACAAAGAACGCAGCCGCCGCCCTTCACCTGGCCCAATCCAACCGAAGCCTCCAGACAGCCCGCGCCAATATCGGCGACATGATCATGGCGCGCTCCAAAGACGGCAGGGTGCGTGCTGAAGAAAGCCTCAAGGAGGCGCAGGAAAGCTTCGTCGCCTCCATGGATCTGGCGATCGCCGCGTTACCGGCGCAAGCCGACTTGCCGCCGTTGAAGACGGATGGGTTCGCAATCTTGACGACGACATGCGGTGCGGCAATCGCTGTTGGCCGAACGGCAGACAGCGAGGCCAGCATCGCCATGGTCCAGCAGCTCTTTCTGAGCATGTGCCAACCGGCATTCGCGGCAATATCGCCGAGATTTCAGTGGCGGCAGCCAAGATGATCGAGGATGCCGACCAAAAGCGCAGCGACGTTTCCGCCTTGGCCTCCGATACGTCGAAAAGGGCAATGGGCGGCGCCGTGATCGCTTTGGCAGCGGTGCTGGTTCTGGGCGTGCTTGCCGTTCGCGCCTGGATCGTCAAGCCGATCCGGCGGATCGCCGACACGATGACGACGCTGGCGGGCGGCAATCTCTCGGCAATTGTCGAAGGAACCGATCGTCGCGACGAGCTGGGCATGATGGCGAAATCGGTGCAGATATTCAAAGACAATGGGTTGCGAGCACGCGAGATGGAAAGAGACGTCGAAGCTGGCCGCGAGGCGCGCGAGCGCGAACGTGTGCGTGCGGAAGAGTTAGAGCGGGAGCGGGTAAGCAAGATGACGGAGGCCACCTCCAGCCTTGCTGAAGGTTTGAAGCATCTTGCCAGTGGCGACCTCACGTTCCGACTGGAACAACCGTTTGCCAGCGAATTCGAGCAACTGCGCGCCGACTTCAACGCTGCGCGCGAGCAATTGGCAACCGGCCTCCGGACGGTGGCAGTCGCCACTGCGGCGATCGATGGCGGTACATCGGAAATAAGCCAAAGTGCCCTCGAGCTTTCCAAGCGGACCGAGCAGCAGGCGGTCTCTCTTGAGGAAACCGCCGCCGCCCTTGATCAGGTTACACAAGGAGTTTCGAATTCCTCCAGGCGCACCGAGGAGGCCCGCCGCGCGGCAGCGGACGCGAATACGTCGGCACGCAATTCTGCGGCCGTGATGGCAAAGGCGATCTCGGCTATGCAGGGCATCGAACATTCGTCCAACGAGATCGCGAATATCATCGGTGTCATCGACGAGATAGCGTTTCAGACGAACCTGCTTGCCTTGAATGCTGGCGTCGAGGCATCCCGGGCCGGCGAAGCCGGCAAAGGTTTTGCGGTTGTCGCCCAGGAAGTCCGAGAACTTGCTCAACGATCTGCCCAGGCGGCCAAGGGGATCAAGGAACTGATCCGCAATTCGACGGGCGAAGTGAGTTCCGGGGTAAAGCTGGTGCAGGAAACGGGACGAACGCTCGAAAAGATTGAGGAGGAGGTAGGCCTGATCAGCAGCCAGCTTTCTGCCATTGCGACGTCTGCAAACGAGCAGTCCGCTGCCCTTACGGAGATCAACAGCGCTGTGAACCGGATGGACCATGTCACCCAGCAAAACGCTTCCATGGCCGAGGAATATACTTCGGCAAGCACATCGCTGGCAGGGGAGGTCCGGCGTCTGCAGGATATCGTCACCGAGTTTCGGCTCGACGCCTCTGAGGACCTTTTGCAAGCTTTTGAGCGGTCAGGCGACCTTCCGATGTCGGCAGGTTCGCCCGCGCTACGTCTCGTCGCTGATGTCAAGGGTGCTTTGGAGGGCTCACGCAAGGTTGCCGAGCATTGATACGACGGCCCGCTCCTAAGCGGTCGCGCCCTAGGCATCGGTGCGTTTCTGAATGGTTATGGCCTGGGCGGACAGGTCGTAAGTTGCAAGCGGCCTTCGAACAGGTTGGCGAGCCAGGATTCCACGGACGAGGTGATCAGTTCGCAAAAGGTGTTTGATGCCCAAATGGATACTCTCACCGATTGAAAGGTCTTGCCTGCTGTGGATAGCGCTCGGCAGAAGCATCGCAGAAATCGCGTTGTTGGAAGGAAAGAGCGAGGCAGACATCCGATCCTATCTTGAGCAGGCGGTCACCTCGGTCGGCGCGAGCTCTATAGAGGACGCGCTGAGGAAGATGAACTTCCATCGACCGTTACATTGACCTCACGGCAAATATGGCGGCGTGCTTCGCTTGGGTCGAGTACGTTCCCTTCTCAAGATACGTTCGCGTGAATGCGGTCATAGCCTTTCATGCGATAGATCATTGCCGAAACGACCCAACTCGCGATGAAGATGCCCACGACACCAAAGCCGAGATTTTCAAGGCTGTCGTTAAAGGTGGCGATTGCCTCCCACAAAGTGCCCCGCAAGCCGAGCTTGTCGGAAATCAGGCCGAGCGCTTCTGCGCCTCCGATTAAGATCGCGACAATCACCGAGGCGGCGGTGACCGTCAGATTGTACCAGAGCTTGCGGGCGGGGTTCATAAGGGCCCAGCCGTAGGCGCCCGTCATCAGAGCGCTGTCCGTCGTATCCATCAGCGACATGCCGGCTGTGAAGAGGGCCGGGAACACAAGGATCGTCCAGAACGACAAGCCTTGCGCGGCCTGCGAAGCTGAAACGCCCAGCAAAGCGATTTCCGTGGCGGTGTCGAAGCCGAGGCCTAAGAGAAAGCCGATCGGATACATATGCCAGGAGCGTGTGACCACCTTGAAGGTGCGGCGAAAAACGCGGGCCAGCAAGCCTCGTCCAGCCAGCAGCGCATCAAGGTCCTCATCGACAATTTCCTCGCCACGCCGCGCTCGCGAAAAGGCGTCCCAGATAGGTTTCAGGATAACGAGATTGGCAATTCCGATCACCAGCAGGAACAGTGCTGAGACGGATGTGCCGATTACGCCGCCAATGTCGTGGAAACCCTCAGTCTGGCTCTGCATTGCATAGGCGGTGATGGCAACGGCAAGCGACGCCAGAACGCCGATGCTGGAATGGCCGAGCGAAAAGAAGAATCCAACCGAAAACGGCTGCCGACCCTCGTGCATAAGCTTGCGCACGACATTGTCGATCGCGGCGATATGGTCTGCATCAAACGCGTGACGGACACCGAGCATATAGGCGACAAGGGCCATGCCAAGCAGTGCCGGTCGATCGGAGAACGAAGTCCAAGCCCAGATCCAAGCCAGGACGTTGGCTGCGACCAGCAAGGCATAAACGATGGCAATTTTTGTTTTGGCGTAAAGCGGTTCGTCATCGAAAGGGCTACGCATTCGGACGTCCCTTGCCATCTTGAACAGACACCCGCCGGACCATGCTGAGCGCTCGGAACGCCGCACAGGCGGCGCCGTAGCCATTGTCGATGTTTACGACGGTCAGTCCGGGCGCGCATGAGGCGAGTGCCGCGTGCAGGGCGGTTTCTCCTCCGTTCGACACGCCGTACCCGGTCGATGTCGGAAGACAGATGATCACGCCGGGAACGAGCCCGCCGAGCACGCTGGGAAGAGCGCCGTCCATGCCTGCAACCGCGACGATAACGGGAAAAGTCCGCAATTCCTCGACCCGCTCCAGTAACCGCCATAGGCCTGCGACGCCGATGTCGATGAACTGTCTGGTCGGGGCGCCGAGATAAGCCAGCGTTCGCAAGACCTCGGCGGCCTGGGGCATGTCCGAACTTCCGGCCGACACGACGGCGATATCGGGTGCTTGCTGTTCGGCAGGCGGGGTCCAATTCAGGAATGCTGTCCGCGAGATGGGGTCGTAGTCCAATCGTTCAAGATAGGCCGGCGCGAGGCGACCAAAGACCTCCGCCTCGAGGCGCGTCAACAGACAGCGTGTGCCGCGCTCTAAAACGCGGTCCATGATCGTGGCAAGCTGCGCATCGGATTTCCGGGCGCAGAGTACTGCCTCATCGAATCCCACGCGCTCTGTGCGCTGGAAATCCAGCCGGACTTCTTCGTTCATGAATTTCGCTCCCGCAAAAAGGCGCTGCCTCGGGCGTATGCCTGGAAATCGATCGGCCGTCGACTACCGAACGCCTCTGAAATCTGCCCCACGAGGCGCGCGCGACTATCGCCAGAGAGTTTCGACAGCGTCGGTTCATCGAGTTCGACAACCACCCCGGTTTGCCGCACCCTGCAGCGCACCGTTCCCGGCGAGAGCTCGCGCCGCAGCAGCATCTCGACCCGATCGATGGCTTGCAAGATCTCGGGTTCGATCCTGAGAGCCGTCTCAACGCGGCTCGACAGGCAGGGCGCTGAAGGCAGTTCGGCGAGGTCAGCAAGATCATAGGCGGACGCCATGGCACGGACATCTGCCTTGGACATGCCGGCCTCGACAAAGGGATGACGTACACCATTGGCTTAGGCCGCCTTGAGGCCAGGGCGCCAATCGCCAAGATCGTCCGTGTTCGTGCCGGAAAAGAGCTGCGCTGCCGAAAGCGAAGACAGGGTGCCGTAGAGATTGGACTTGCAGAAGAAGCAGCGGTTCGAGGGATTGGCGAGATAACGTTCGTCGGCAAATTCCCCCGCATCGATGATCCGTAGGTCCCAGCCATGACGGGCTGCATAGTCTTTGACCCGTTCGGTGGCGCTCAGGGGAACGGCGGCCGAGGCGGCGTGGAACATGATCACGTCAGCTCCCATCCGACGATGCGCCACAAACGCGAGCGTCATACTGTCGACGCCGCCGGAGACAGCCACGGCCGCGTGCCGGGCGCTGTCGAACACGGCATTGAGACGGGCGAGAGAGGTTTCCTTCGCGATCATGACTTTTGCTCCAGCGCCTCAGCTTCGGCCCGGCGGCGCAATTCGGCGCGGGCTTTGTGGCTCCGATCAACGCCTTGGGCGTCGTCCATTTCCGCCTTGGCCGTCATCCCACCGGGCCGGTCGGCGAGCTTCACCCTTATCCCGTCCTCGGTTGTCACCGACTGTCGCGGCAGGACCGTGCGCGCTTCGATCCGGCTGCGCAGGCCAAGCGTCGTGGTCTGCCGCAGGCAGAGCGCTCCGATTGCGTCGATCGCATCCACGCGCGCGAGAACCTGAACCGAGGCCATCATGCGGCCCTTCTTGCCGAAGGTCGGCGTCTGGGTCACGTCGATCACACCTTCGGCCGCGCGAACAAGGTCGAGGGCGACGGCCAGTTCCTCGCCGGTCTGGTCGTCGATGTCGAACTGGATGACGCCGACCCGATCCTGTGCTGCACCCTCCTCGGTGAACGCCAGGATGCGAAGCACGTTGCTCATGCCGGGCAGGCGTCTTGTGCCGAAGCCGATACCGGTGCGTTCGAGCAGTCGAGGCGACGACCCGAGGCTTGTCGCGGGCGAGAGATGGGACAGGATCGCCGCTCCCGTCGGCGTGATGCGCTCACCGTGGCGACCGTCATCATGAAAGGCAAACCCGCGCAACAAAAGAGTCGTGGCGGGAGCGGGAACGGGCAGTCGCCCGTGATCGGTCTCGACCCAGCCTCGCCCGATCGGCAACGAACCCACCGACCAGCTTTTGGCCCCAACAGCGTCGATCAACGTAGCTGCCGCCACGATATCGGCAATCGAATCCCAGTTGCCGACTTCATGGAAAGCTACGTCACCGACGTTTCTGCCGTGTACTGCGGCTTCGGCCACGGCGAGTTCGTGGAAGATGGCTATGGCCGCGCGCTTGACGCCCTCCGGCAAACGGCTGCCGTCGAGCATGGCGCGAAGGTCGCGCCAATGGGTGTGGTGATGGTGGTGGCTGTGGCTGTGGTCGCCATTATGGACATGCTCCTCATGAGGATGAGCATGTCCATGTTCGTCATGGTGATGATGATGCGCATGGCCATGTCCTTGAGAATGGCGATGAGGATCAGGACCGGAAGCTTCCTGTTCGGAGCCGGTCTTCGTGACGTCAAAGCGGCTGCCGGTCAGCACGCCATCATTGTGTGCCCGAAAGACCGCCTGCACGTCTTCGTCCAGACCTGCCAGACGAAGATTTCTCTCTACCGTTCCAACCAGCTCGGGCCATGCGTCCAACATCGCGGCGACGAACATGTCGCCGGCGATGCCACCCAGAACATCAAGATGGATATGCATGAGGCCCACCTCCTTCATCGTTCCGAATGCTGCCAACCGGACAGGTCGACGTGCAGGGTCTCGCCAGGTTCTGCCGATCCGACGCTGGTCTCGATCGCCGCCTTCAGCACTGCGACCGGTATAGGCAGACGATCTTTCATCTGCTCCGCAAACGCCACGAGGTCGTCATGTTCGGCCTTGGCCCGCATGAACACGCCCTCGCTCAGGATGCGTTTGAGGCGCAGCGGAAAGCTTTGTTCACCGCCGTTCCACGTTAGCCGAAGTTGCGTCCGATAACGCCTGATGTCGAAATGCTTGTACTGGGATTCGAGAGCCCGATAGCCCCAGATTCCGAGGTCACCGACCAGCAGGCCGGCGAAGTCCGGCTCGTCTTCGGCGTTTATGTCAACCAGCAGGACATAGGACGGGCGGCCCTTCTTGCCCAGACTCGGAAGGAGCTGGACATTCTTGGCGCCCATCTCGCCCATCTTCTCGATGACGTGCCCGAGCAACTCGCCCGGCGCGTCATCGATCTGGGCCATCAGGAGGATGACGCCGCCCGCCATCAGAACGCCATGGATTCGACGGCGACCAGGGCGGCTGCCTCTGCCTTGGTCTTGGTGCCGGGAATGCCGGCGGAAATCAGGCCTGCCGACTGGGCTTCGCCCGTCGCATCCGACGCACTCATCTTGCCCATGGCGGCGGCGACGACGGCCGGGATGGTGACGTTGATAATTACATTGCCGGCGAGCAGCAGTTCGCTGGCGATCGGCGCAAGTGCGGTGAGGAACGGCGCGCGTTCCTTGCCGATGCCCTGCGCGACTTCGGGGATCACGGCGTTGATGATGCCTTCCATATGGATCGTCTCGTCGCCGACGGTGACTTCGGCGTCGAGCGCCGGATCGAAGGCAAGCCAGCGCGCCGCCATCTTGCTCGATCGCCGCGCACCCTTGCTGATCCTGGTGAAATGAACCTTGATATTGGTACCCTTCACCTTGCTCAGGAATTCCGACCCGCGTGTCTCCACCAGTAGCTGGCGCTCCTCGTCCATCGCGCGGACGATCTCGCCGACGCTCCTGCCCGCCATGAGATCGTCATAGCTGCGCGCCGCACGGGCATGCAGCGCCTTGGTGACCATGGGGGTGGAGGACATGATCATTGCATCGGTGACCGGCCCGTTGCAGATCTGCGTCGCCTTGCGGGCAACGATGTTCATCGCCACCATCGCAGTTTCCGGATCGAAGCTGAAGCCAAGGCGACGGGCACGTAGCGCGCGCGCCACGCTCTGTTCCGTCGAACCATCCTGCAACAGACACATCAGCGCAATGACCGCATCGCCGCAGATATGGCCGAGCGGCGGATTGACGGGACCCGCGCCCGCGCCGCAGATCCCTTCTTCGAAGACCGAGACGATTTCATCAAGCGCCATGATGCCGATCACGGTCGGCCCGCCGATATCCTTGAGGATCAGGCCGAGATCGCCGATCAGCCGTGCGGTCTCGACTTCCTTGCCGGTGATGCGGACATGTATTTTCTCGGGCAGGCCGGCGGTGCGAACGGCGGATCGCCCCGCGACGAAAGCACTGGTGACCTTGCCGTAGGGGCCATATTCCTCGGCCACGTCGGCATCCGAATGGATGATTTCCAGGATCGCCGCCGCGCCAAAAAGGGCTGAGAGGAACTTCTGGCTGGGCATGCCGGCGCCGGACATAGCGTCCATCATCGCCTTGGTCCCGATGGCAGCCCCTCGTTCGGCCATGCCGGGAAAAATCAAATCCTCGCCCAGCGCGCCGTGGCCGACCATCACGCCGCCGCCCACGCCTTCCGGAATGTCACGGCCCTGGACCGGCGAGAGCTCCCCCTTCATCATGGCTTCGTAGACGGCCGCAACGGCGGCGAAACCCGAGATCTTGTTGTTCATCTTCGCCGTCGGCACGGCGGCAAGGCCGGAGCGGCTGACGCCAGCGATCATGCGCGCCGAAGAGCCGAGCTTGCGGTTACCGGCAGGAATGCCGACCTGGGCGTTGGCGCCGCAGAGATAGAGCAGCGTTGCCGCGATCAGCGCCGCATTGGCGCCGTCGGCGCCGGCTGCCGTGGCGACAGCAATGCTCTTGGTCAGAAGGTCATCGATCGGCTGGCGCACGGCATCGGCGAACTTGACTTCCGGGCTTATGCCACGACGCAGTTCGGCCGCGATGACGTTGCAGACTGCAACGACCGGGATGTTGAGCATGCCATGGCCGCCGGTCAGGGCCTCGACGCGATCGCTGGTCAACCAGCCGGGATTGGCATTGGCCGCCATGACCGAAGCCAGAATCACCTTCTCGCGTTCGGCCGAAAATCTCGACATTGGTCCTCTCCCTTTATTTCCGGCGGGCAGCGATCATGATCCGCAACAGCCGAGCGTCGAAATCAGCCAGTGGCTTTTCTCGCAACGAGCGCGCACCGTCCGTCGATCTGCCGTATGCGCGGCGCGCAGGTAACGTCAGGGAATATCACAGGGTCATTATTGCGATAAGTGGCACTATCTCATGTCTCCATGAGCAACATTCATAATGGCGCGCTGCCCTGTTAATATTTCTGAAGCCCCCGCAGACAATGCGGGCCCATTCGGCTTCGCGTATTTGGGCCGCCGCTCAAGGTCGTCTCTCCAACTCGCGGTCTCTCTGTCCAAGGGTTGTCCGGCAACAAGCATGATTGGTGCTCATGGGTTCGTGAAATCATACCATTTCAGTTGATGAAGTTTTCTCCATACTCCTTTCCGAGATGTGGTCGCGGCCTGACCAAAGATGAAGGCTGCGGCTCTTACATCGCGTTGCATCAGCCCAAATTCACGGAGAACTTTCGAATGCTCGACTGGGAAAAATACCGGCAGGAACTGTCCTCACGCGTAACCGAACTTGGCCGGCTTTCGCCGGCGACACTTGAGGGCGTTCGTACCCTCGGTGGCGCAGGTCAGAAGAGCGGTCGGTTGGACGCCAAAACCCGGGAACTGATCGCCCTTGCCGTTGCGGTGACCACGCGTTGTGACGGCTGCATCGCCAGCCATACGTCCGAAGCAGCGAAAGTCGGCGCCACGCGGGAGTAAATTGCCGAGGCACTTGGGGTCGCGATTGCGCTCAACGCCGGTGCAGCTTTGGTTTATTCGTCGCGCGTGCTGGATGCCTTCGATACCGTCGCCGGCTGAGCACGATACGAAGGAAGTGCGGAGAAGGAATGGGCCTTCTCCGCCAGTCAACCAAATGGGAGGTCAATGCCCATTCAGAGCAGCGGCAATTGCGCTGCGCATCTCCTCAAGGCTCGGCGCCCCAGTGATTTTCTTGCCGTTGACGAAGAAGGGAGGCGTTCCCTCTACCTCGAATTCGTCAGTCGCCTGGTCGGTGAGCTTGTTCAGACGCTCAAGGATGGCCTGGTCCGCCACTGCCCTGTTGAACACGTCTTTGTCGATCCCAACGGAGCGTCCGATTTCACGCAGTGTCTGTTCGATGCACGGCTCTGAACTCGGGTTAACGTTTCTTCCCTGAACGGTTTGGGTGTGATTCAAGAGTGTCGGTGATTTGGAGGCCGACATGTTTGAAGACGATCGCCCGCGGCTGCGGGTTTTGCTGGACCATTTTAGTCTCGTTGAGGATGAGCGGGAGCAATGGCGGGTCGCCCATCCGTTACCCGAGGTGCTTCTTCTGGTCGTTTGCGGGACGATCGGCGCATGCGACGATTTTGACGAGATCGTCGAATG
>NZ_JARWLA010000057.1:0-22933 GCF_047445805.1 Rhizobium sp. BR 314
GCAATGCCGTTCGGGTTGATCAGATAGACCTGGCCATTGGCATTGATCTGGCCGGCAATGGTCGAACTCGTCTGGCCGGTCACCCGGTTGAGGATGGCTGAATTGGCATCGGGCTGGACGAAGGTGACGCGGTTGCCCTTGCCGACATCGAAACTCTGCCAGTTGACGACAGCGCTGCCGCTCGTCTGGTTGATGGTGAGAGACCCGGCCGATGGTGCCCCGATCGTCGCACTGCCGGCGGCCACCTGACCGCCTGACGGCAGTGACTGCGCCAGCACTGCCGTCGAATGCGCCAGCGCCGTCGAGGCAAGCAGCGCAACGAGACGGGTCCTATGCGAGAGCGTCATGTGGGTCGTCTGTCGGGTCATCACGATTGTCCTAGAACTGGAATGCCGCCGAAACGGTGAAGCGGTTGTCGTTGCTGCCGTCGCCGAAGCGCTCGGTGCGGCCATATTCGAGATTGAGATTGGTGCTGCTGAAGCTCGCCTGTTGGGCCGCTGCCAGTCGCAGGCCGACGCCATAGGCCGCACCGCGCGAGAACCCGCTCTCCAATGCCGTGGGATCGTAGAGCTTCACGCCGCCATAGGCGCCGAACACATAGGGCGAGATCAGCACCGCGCCGGCCGTGCTGGTGCCATCGGCAAGGTTCGTACCCTGCTGGGCCGGAAACTCCGGCCAGCCGAATGGCAGGGTGAAGCTGGTGGTAAACGGGAATTGGGCCTCGGCGCGCAGTACAAAGCCGGCATCGCCCTGCATCGAACCGTTCGGGAAGCTCGAAAGGCCCGCGGAAGAGGCAATGCCGATCTGCTCGGAATTGAGCAATGGCTGGCCGAAGGAGGTTTGCGCCCGTGCCTTGAGATCGAAGACCAGATGCTCGGCGACCGGCTGGCGATAGCCGAGATTGACTTCGAGCTTCTGGAAATCGGCATCGGCGCCTTGACGTGACAAGGGCGTACCGCTGGCATTGGCATCGGCGGCACTGCGCGCGCCGAGCCCGTTGATGCCGAAGGAGCCGGTCAGACCAGCGCTCAGGAGCGCATCGCCCGAGACATACCAGGACAGATCCGCACCGGTGCGCAGAATGCGCAGCCGGTCCTTCGATAGGGTCAGGCCGCCGCCGTTGAGCAGTTGAAGCTCTTCGTCCTGGGCGTCGAAGCCGCCATTGACGTTGAGGGTGAACTCGCGCGAGCGGATCACCGGATAGGAGAGCCGCGCCGAATAGCGGGTGAAGTCCGACATGAACTGCAACCCGAACAGGCCAGCTTCAGGCGTCGTGCGTGAGGCAGTAGCTTCCAGGTTGAGCGTCAACCCGTCGATGCCGATCGGCAGCGTCACGCCGCCTGCCAGCGAGCGGTTGCGCGGCGCACCGGTGAAATAGCCCTCATCGCCGCCGAACCGCGGTGCGCCCGAGGCGCGCAGATAGAAGAGTTCGCCGAAGCCGAACACCGAATTGAAGTCGAGGCCGATGCCAGTATTGTATTTGCCAAGCGCCTCGGTGGAGGTGTTGTCGGCGGAGATGAAGCCGGTAACCGGCTTGTAGCGTGCCTCGATCGTCAGCACACTGCCGCCGGCCTGCGTGCCGCGCGACAATGTCGAGCGCAGCACCGTGCCCGGCAGGTCGCCGGCCAGAAGCAGCCGCCGCTCGATCTCGTCGTTGGACATCCCCTTCTCGCCCACCAGCGGCGCCAGGATTTGGGCGATGCGTTCGCGAACGGCCTCGGGCAGATGCGAGGTGTCGATGCGCTCGACGAAGCCATTGATGACGACGATGCGCAACACCGCGCCGTCGACCAGGCGCTGCGCCGGCAGCACGACGCGCACCAGACCATAGCCCCTGGCGGAATAGGCTCGCTCCAGCTCGCCGGCCGCCTCGAACAGGGCTGCCGCCGTCACCTGCTTGCCACTGAGGCTCTTGGCCACGCGCGCCTCATCCGCGTCAAAGCCTGGAAGACCGCCCTCGACCTTGACCGACTTCAGCCGAACCGTCAGCTTCTCAGCCCCCTTGGGGGCCACCGGACCGGAGGCTTCGGGAATGACAATGCCGCTCCCCTGCTTCTGAAGCTGCGGCTCGAATGTCTGCGGCGTCACCTGCGACGCAGTCTGCGCGAGCGCAACAGATGTCGGCGCCGTTACAGCAATGGCCGCAATGCCTGCGGCTAGCACAAAGGATCGCGCGAGATGGTATTCGAACGTCAAAATAAACCCCTATCCAACCAAATTTGCTGGAGCCGCGTGCGCCGGTCATAGAATTTCCGAGGAAACAGCTTAAAGCCGCCTGCCGTTACTTGGGAAAACCGGTAGTTCCCAAATAAATGCCGCCGCAATTCACCGTTACAACTCGCTTTCGAAGAAGAACTAATCAAAACAATTGGACGCGTCAGCATCCATTTTTGACATGGGACAGTGAGAGGATTATCCGCAGTACAATAGTTGCGAATGCGGCCAGGCGAGACGAGTTGCCTCATTCGCAATGGAGCGCTCCTTGCGAAACCGATAGAGGTCCGGCTAGGGCATTGGCGAGCGCGCCATCGAGAATGGCCAGCTTTTGCGCCTGGAACTGCGCATATTCCTCGTAGAAATCGCGTGAGATCCACATCGGCGAATGCCCCGGTCGCCCAACCCAACCCAACCCGCCGATCGACTGCGCTTCCGAAATTTTCCGGCTTGTATGGGCACTTGAAAGGCCGGTGGCTCGGGCGAGATACGCTATGGAGCGGACGTCCGTGACACATCGGCCTTGTCTTGAAAATGCTTCGCGATCGACGCCTGCAACCAGCCTGTCCATCAGCCAGCCACCCGAATCGATCCAGCTGAAAATCCGATAAAGCGGACCGGGGGCGCGTACATCGGCGCTGAGGAATAGTGCGCTTGCGACAATCGGCTGAATCAGCGGCAGCAAAGTCTCCCATTGATCGGAGAATTGAGCATATCGTCGCCGGCCATCGAGAAGGTCGAGCGCCTGGAAGTGGAGCTTGTACCAGAGGGCCAGGAGATAGAGTGATTCGGAGGATGGCCTGGCCAATCGTCCATGGCCGGTTGCCCGATCGTCTACGGGCTCGATCACCCCGTATTTCATGGACTCGTCGAAAAATGTGTAGGCTGTGTTGCGGCTAGCAAGACCAAGGAAAGTTCCGAGAAGGCCAAAGCTTCGGCGGCTGAGACCCGGCTCAATGCTAACAAAGGGCTTGAAATAATGTGCGACCGCAGCGTGGCTGAGAAGCCAACGTTGTTGTGTCGCAAACAAGGCTGCTTTGCGCGGCGACATCTTGTGCGCTTCAAACATCCCCGATGCCAAAAAGAAAACGGCACGTGGGAAGGTGTCGAGAGCGGTCATCTCCCCGACGTCGCGATGCGACAGATCGTGACTGCCCTCCCTTGGGAGAGGCGAAACCGATGCCGGGAATTCTATAACCTGCCCCATGCGACCTCCGGCTGGCACGCGGGCCAGCGCAGCAATCCTAAGTCCCTGCTCGCGCATTCAAATCCGCGCATTGCCCAAAACTGCGGCACCGAAAGGCCCAAAACTTCTCACATTTCGATAATATGAGAAGAAAATGCCGTAGCATCTGCAGCTTGTCAACGAGATTGTTTCTCATATTATCAGAATCTGAGAACTAAATTGTGATCGGATGGCGCTTTTGCCGAAACTTGGAAATTCCAAGGTGCGCTTCACAATTCCCTCCGAATCCACTGGTTCTCCCAGAAGGAACTGCGCGAATGCCCTCACCCAAGTCCATGGTCCCGTCTTATACTTTGGGCGTCCTGACCATCGCGTACATCCTGTCTTACCTCGATCGGCAGATTCTTGGTCTCCTTGTCGAGCCCCTGAGGCAGGACCTTCACCTGACAGACTTGCAAATCGGCCTCCTGCAGGGCTTCACCTTCGCAATCGTCCTTGCGGCAAGTGGATTGCCGCTGGGTCGCTGGGTTGATACCGGGAATCGGGTGCGGATAGCCGCCATTGGGATCGCCTTCTGGAGCATCATGACAGCCGCCTGCGGCTTTGCGGGCAGTTTCGAAGCTCTTTTGCTATGCCGGGCGGGTGTCGCGCTGGGAGAAGCGGCCCTCGCGCCGGCTGCCTATTCCTTGATCAGCGATTTGTTTCCAATGCGGCGACGGGGATTTGCGATCGGTGTCTTCAGCTCCGGCGCATACATTGGGGCCGGTCTGTCGCTCGTCCTGAGCGCTACAGTGCTTCATCAATTCTTGCGGGCCGAAAGCCTGTTCCAAATCCCCGGCATACAACATGTCTGGCAGATCGTCTTCGTCGTTGTCGGAATTCCCGGCATCGCCGTCGCCCTTTGGATGGCAAGCCTTAGAGAGCCTCAAAGGCAGTCCGGTTCCGCTCCGAGCATTATACCGGGCGCGCCGGAGATAGGCGCCTATTATGCGGATAATCGAGTGCAGTTCGCGAGCCTTTACCTTTGCCTCGCTTTTGCGGCAATCGAAGCCTACAGCTATAGTGCCTGGGTTCCAAGTGTGTTGATCCGCACGTTCCAAATGCCGCCCACAGACGTCGGCTTTGTCCTTGGCCCATTATTCATCGCCTCCAGCGTTTCAGGGCTGATCTTTGGCGCCACATTGGGCGATACCCTGGTTCGGCGGGGTATAGCGGCCGCCCGCCCGATGCTCATGTGCAGCGGAGCACTTGCAGCGTCGCTGTTTACAGCGGCGCTACCCTTCGCGCCAAGCCTGAATGCAGCACTGACCTTGATATCCATCGCGACGTTCCTGTCCACGATCATCGTTGCGAACGGTCCGCCTGCGCTTCAGGATATCACTCCGGCGCGCATGCGTGGCGTCACGTCGGCAATCGGCGTCATGATCGTTACGCTGATCGGGATGGGCCTTGGCCCGACATTGGTCGGATTTGTCAGTCAGACCATCATCGGCGATCCAAAGGCGATTGGTATCGCCCTAAGCATCGTTTCGACCATTGGTCTCGTCAGCTCGTCGGCGGTGGGATTGGTGGCGAGCTTCCACTACAGGCTCGGGTCGGACAATGGCGCGCCAAGCGCAATAAAAGAGCAGGCGGTCCCGGGGCAATGACACCTTTGAGAAGCGAGATTGTCATGCATTTTACTCTCGTCACCAAGAACCGTTGTAAAACCGGCGCGTTTCCACAAGCCGGAAAAAAGCAGAAATGTTCCATCAGAAGCGATGACCGGACGGATCGGCCGCTTATCGAAGACTTGCCATTCTTGTGAGACCGTCACGCCGCTCTTATAGATCGTCCCCAAAAGAATTGATGAAAGCGCATTGCATGTCGGCCTACGAAGTCTTGGTTTCCAACATTACGCAGAGTTTTCTCGATCATGGCTATGAATCCATGACGATGATCAAGCTGGCAAAATGCTGCAATATTACCCGTCGCGGCCTCTATCATCACTTCAGCAGCAAGGAAGAAGCCTTCCACGCGATGGTTGTGCAGAACAATGAGAACACACGGCGAGACAGTTTGCGGGAGGGCGGGCGGCTTCTCTCAACGGGCGCAAATGTTCTTGATATCATCACAGCTATTCTCGACGTTCGATATGGTGATACCAGAAGAAAGCTGGCGCTTTCGCCCTATGCGCTTGAAGTCAACGACTACGCGTTTCGTCTCTGCCGCCCGGCGATGATTGAAGCTGCAGCGCTTTTCCAGGCTGATTTCGCGGCCTTGCTGGAACGGGCTGTTGAAAGCGGTCTTCTGATGCTGCTACCCTCGATCTCGATTAAAACTCTGGTGCAATTGCTCTGCGACGGTGCTCGCGGAACCAATCAGAGTTTCTTTGCACCAGCACCGGAGGAAATTGCCGCCCGCTACCGGGAGATGAGCCGAGCAATTCTCTATGGCTGCGCGGAGCCGGCCAAACCCTGACCAGTTCACGGGGGCTAACGAGTTTCACTTCGCTCAGATCGCGCTTCGATGAGGCAGCGCTGCCGCAAGGCCACTGCGTGCAGCCATAGCGGAAATCGACTCGTTCTAGACTAGGTCGTGCCGGAAGATCTGAACAACTTGCAGGCCGATTTCCGTCGGCGTCATCCTGCCGGGGCGATACCAGCCGGAGACATTGTTGAGCAGTGTCAACAATAGCAGACGGTAGACGCCGCGATCGAGCGAGGGATCCAGCGGCAGGTCGGCAATCAGATCTCGAAACACCTGCTCGAAGGTGTCGCGCTTCTCAACGAGCTGCTCGCGAATGTCAGCCGGCGTGGAGGCGAAATCGTTCATCAGCGGCATGGTCAGTGAATTCGGGTCGAGCTGGATTTCCAGCATGGTGATGCATGCGGCCTCCAATCGCGCCCATGGATCGGAAAGCGGGGAGATTGCGGCCCGGATACGATCTTCCGCCACTTGTAGGGCAATATGGTGGATGCGGACGAACAGAGCTTCCTTCGACTTGATATAGTGATAGAGCGAGCCACCAAGCAGGCCGACCCGCTCGCCGATATCGCGCACGGACGTCGCGGCATAGCCTCGCTCGGCAAATAGCGCCGCCGCAGCCTCCAGGATGGCGCTATGGCGCTCGCTCAGCCCGCTTTCCCGCAGGGCTCCCGTTAAAGCACTCTGCGGCCCATCTACATTTCCGCGGCCATCGCCTTGCGTCATTGCCTCTCCCGGCATCTTCCATCTTGTTACTGATATCGCAACGCTCATAGCGCAGACGGACGATTTTCCCAAATCGCCTCGCGGATCGTCCCTCAGGAACCTCGCAGCAGCGAAAGAAATTTTGCACTTGCGAACTGTAACAATCGTTTGATACAAATATCTCATGACGGCAAGGAGGAAAGCTTGAGCGACAGGGAGGCAATGGACTTCGATGTGGTGATCGTCGGCGCCGGAGTGGCCGGGCTTGCCGCAGCGATCAGGCTGAAGCAGCGCGCCAACGAAGAAGGGCGAACGATTTCCGTCGTGGTTGTCGAAAAGGGTTCGGAAGTCGGCGCCCACATCCTATCGGGCGCCGTGATCGATCCTTCCGGCCTCGATGCCCTTCTGCCCGACTGGCGAGCCGATCCCGAGCGCCCGTTGACGACGGAGGTCACCGACGACAGGTTCTACCTTCTCGGACCGGCCGGCTCGCTTCGCCTTCCCAATCTCCTGATGCCGCCGCTGATGGGCAATCATGGCAATTTCATCGGATCGCTCGGCAATGTCGCGCGCTATCTTGCGGCGCAGGCAGGAGCGCTCGGCGTCGAGATCTATCCCGGCTTTGCGGCAACGGAGGTCCTCTTCACCTCGGATGGCGCGGTGGCCGGCATTGCGACCGGCGACATGGGGATTGGTCGCGACGGCCAGCCGAAGAGCGATTTCACCGCCGGCATGGAGCTTCGAGCGAGCTATACAATCTTCGCCGAGGGAGCGCGCGGCAGCCTGACCAAGCAGCTTCTTGATCGCTTCAACCTCACCGAAGGGCGCTCAGTTCAGAAGTTCGGCATTGGCATCAAGGAGCTCTGGCAGGTTAAGCCGGAGAAATTCCGTAAGGGTTTAGTTCAGCATTCGTTCGGTTGGCCGCTGGACATGCAAACCGGCGGCGGCTCGTTCCTCTACCATTTCGACGATAATCTGGTGACTGTCGGCTTCGTCCTGCATCTGGACTACAAGAACCCGACGCTCTCGCCGTTCGATGAGTTCCAGCGCTTCAAGACGCATCCGCTGATCCGCAAGACCTTCGAAGATGGCAGGCGCATCGCCTATGGCGCACGCGCCCTGACCGAGGGCGGCTATCAGTCCGTGCCAAAGCTCGCCTTTCCAGGCGGCGTGCTGACCGGCTGCGCCGCGGGCTTCATGAACGTCCCGCGCATCAAGGGTTCGCATAACGCCATTCAATCCGGGATTGGGGCGGCGGATGCCGTGTTTGACGGGCTTTCTGAAGAACGCTCCAATGATACGCTTGATACCTATGAGAGCGGCTGGCGCGGCTCGGTAGTCGGGCGCGACCTAAAGCCTGTGCGCAACGTCAAGCCGCTATGGTCGCGCTTCGGGACGCTGGCCGGCGTCGCTCTCGGCGGTATCGACATGTGGCTGCATACGCTTTTCGGCGCCTCACTCTTCGGTACGCTGCGGCACGACAAGGCCGATTTCGAGAGCCTCAAGCCGCTTTCCGACGTGAAGCCCATCCGCTATCCCAAACCGGATGGGGTACTAACCTTCGACAGGCCATCCTCGGTCTTCTTGTCGAATACCAATCATATTGAAGAGCAGCCGATCCATCTGCGGATCGTCGATCCGGAAATCCCGCTGAAGCACAATCTGCCGCTCTATGGCGAGCCGGCGCGGCTCTATTGCCCTGCAGGGGTTTACGAGGTCGTCTATGGCGATGAGCAGGCAAAAACCGATCCGCGTTTCGTGATCAACGCGCAGAACTGCGTGCATTGCAAGACCTGCGACATCAAGGATCCCTCGCAGAACATCACCTGGGTTCCGCCGGAAGGCGGCGGCGGCCCGAACTATCCCAACATGTGACACCCGCACCGGACAGGAGTGAGATAGCCATGACTGCAATCTACATTGTCGATTACCTGCGTAGTCCATTTACACCCGGCTCTCGCGGCGCCCTTGCCGGGGTTCGCCCGGACGATCTGGCCGGCAAGGTCATCAAGGCTATCGTCGAGCGGTCCGGGATCGATCCTGCCGCGATCGAGGATGTGAACCTCGGCTGCGCTTTCGGAGAAGGCGAACAGGGCCTCAACATCGCCCGCTGTGCCGCCTTGATCGCCGGCTTGCCGCAATCGGTCGGCGGCTCCACCATCAACCGCTGGTGCGGTTCCGCCATGCAGGCGATCCAGATGGCCGCGGGCGCGATTTCGATGGGTGCGGGCGACGCATTTGTGGCCGGCGGTGTCGAAAGCATGACGCGCGTGCCGATGATGGGCTTCAATCCCATGCCGAACCCAGCCTGGAGCGACGCGCAGCGCCTCGCCTTTCTCAATATGGGCATGACGGCAGAAAACCTGGCCGATCGCTATGGCATCTCCCGCGAAGAACAGGATGCCTATTCGCTGGAGAGCCACCGCAAGGCGCTCGCCGCTCGCGCCGACGGCCGGCTGGCCGCAGAAATCGCGCCGATCGGCGAAGTGACGGCCGATGGGTGTCCGCGCGAGACCGACGCGGGAAAACTCGCCGGCCTCAAGACCTCCTTCAAGGCGGGCGGCACGGTGACGGCCGGCAACTCCTCGCCCCTGACCGACGGTGCATCCGCAACACTGGTCTGCTCGGAAACATTCATGAGGCGTCACGAGCTGACGCCGCTTGCCCGCATTTCCGGCTACGCAATCACGGGCTGCGCCCCTGAAATCATGGGGATCGGACCGGTCGAAGCAAGCCGCAAGGCGCTCAAGCGCGCCGGCATCTCCGTCGCCGACCTCGACGTGATCGAAATGAACGAGGCCTTCGCCGTGCAGGTACTCTCCTGCTGCCGCGATCTTGATATGGATCCGAACAGCCTCAACCGCGACGGCGGCGCGATCGCGCTCGGTCATCCGCTGGGCGCAACGGGCGCCCGCCTCGTCGGCAAGGCGGCGCTGCTCTTGAAGCGTGATGGCGGTCGCCATGCGCTCGCCACCCAGTGCATTGGCGGCGGCCAAGGCATCGCCATGGTTCTGGAGGCGGCATGACAATGGTTACGATCAAGAAAGCTGCCGTCATCGGCGCCGGTGTCATGGGCTCCGGCATCGCTGCCCATCTTGCCAATGCAGGCCTCGACGTGGTGCTGCTCGACGTCGAGAAGGCCTTCGCCGATGGCGGTGTCGCGCGTCAGCTGAAGGCTGGCGGCTTCATGGATCCGGCCTTCGCGACACGGATCAAGACCGGATCGACGAAGGACGACCTCGCACTGATTGCCGATGCGGACTGGATCGTCGAGGCAATTGCGGAGAAGCTCGACATCAAGCAGGCGCTCTACCGCGCCGTCGATGGTGTGCGGAAGGAGGGCTCGATTGTCTCGTCCAACACTTCGACCATTCCGCTGCATTCTCTCGTTGAGGGCCTGCCGACAAGCTTTGCCGCCGACTTCCTCATCACTCATTTCTTCAATCCGCCCCGCATCATGCGGCTGCTGGAACTCGTCTCAGGCAAGGCGACAAAACTGGAAGCGACAGCAACGATCCGCAGCTTTGCCGACCACAGGCTCGGCAAGAGCGTCGTCGTCTGCAAGGACACGCCCGGCTTCATCGGCAATCGCATCGGCAATTACTGGATGGTGGTGGCACAGAACGAAGCCATCGATCTCGGCCTTGAGGTCGAGGAAGCCGATGCCGTCATCGGCAAGCCGTTCGGCATTCCCTCCACCGGCATCTTCGGGCTGCTGGATTTGGTCGGCATAGACCTCATGCCGACGATCCTGCGCAGCCTGCAGAAGGCAACACCGGCCGGCGACGCGATCAAAGATTGCGACGCCGAACCGCCGCTAATCGCCCGCATGATCGCGGAAAACCGTCTCGGCCGCAAAAGCGGAGCGGGCTTCGTACGGCTTTCGCCGGACCGCAAGTCGCGCGACGTGATCGACCTTCTAACGGGAGACTACCGGCCACAGAAGGCGGTCTCTTCCGTCAGCCTTGAGGCATCGGCCGGCGACCCCCGCAGGCTGATGGAACATGGTGGCCTCGCGGGCCGCTATGCCTCGGTCGTTATGGAAAAGATGCTCGCCTATGCCGCCTCGCTCGTGCCCAACATTGCCGACACACCGGATGCGGTCGATGAGGCCATGCGCAGCGGCTATGGCTGGAAGCAGGGTCCCTTCGAGCTGATCGACCAGCTTGGTGCCGGCTGGCTGAAGGCGCGGCTTGAGACACGCGGCCTTGCCGTACCGGCGTATCTCTCGCTTGCAGTCGAAAGGGGTG
The DNA here is from genome assembly GCF_047445805.1 of Rhizobium sp. BR 314. NCBI lineage: Bacteria > Pseudomonadati > Pseudomonadota > Alphaproteobacteria > Hyphomicrobiales > Rhizobiaceae > Rhizobium > Rhizobium sp. BR 314. The sequence continues at coordinate 10,822 of NZ_JARWLA010000057.1, forward strand.
GATTCTATTCCGTCGTTGACGGCAAGCGCGTCAGCCTGCTGCCGGACGGAAGTATAGCCCCCGTTCATCGAGGCGAAGGCGTGCTCCTCCTTTCCGACCTCAGGCTTTCTGCAGACCCGGTCGAGGATTGGGGCGTGGCCAGCCTCTGGGATCTTGGCGACGGTGTCGCCTGCCTTGAGTTCCGCACCAAGATGAACACCTACGCGCCGGCCCTGTTCGAGGCCATCAACAAGGCGATCGAACGCTGTAGTCGGGACTTCAAGGCGCTGGTGATCGGCAGCGATTCCCCGGTCTTCAGTGCTGGGGCAGATCTGCGCATCTTCCTCGATACGGTGGAAAAGGGAGGCCGAGAGGCAATCGGCGCCTTCATCGATCAGGGCCATGATACTTTCAAGGCCCTGAAATATGCCCCCTTCCCCGTCGTCGGTGCCGCCGCCGGACTGGCGCTTGGCGGTGGTTGCGAGATCCTGCTCCACTGCGATGCGATCCAGGCCCATGCCGAGCTTACCATCGGCCTTGTCGAGACCCGGATCGGCGTCGTCCCTGGCTGGGGCGGCTGTAAGGAAATGATGCTGCGTTTCTCAAGCGCTACCGCCGCCTTGAAGGGGCCGGTCGCGCCGGCCATCGAGGTCCTCAACATCATCGAACCGGCAAGGGTGTCGACCAGTGCCTTCGACGCCCGCAGCCTCGGTTATCTGAGAGCCAGCGACGGCATCACCATGAACCGCAGCCGGCTGCTGGCCGACGCCAAGGCCAAAGCCCTGGCTCTTGCGAACAACTATGTGGCCTCGGAACCACCGACACTTACGCTGTCGGGACCATCAGGCGCTGCCGCCCTTCACAACCTCATCGAAGGTGCCATGGTCGCCGGACGCGCCACCGGCCATGACGGCATCATCGGGCGCGCCCTTGCCGGGGTGCTGACGGGCGGCCCCTCGGCCGATCCCCTGAAGCCCGTCTCCGAGGACGACGTACTCGCATTGGAACGCCAGGCCTTCATCGACCAGCTGGCAACACCCGCAACCGTGGACCGCGTCAGGCATATGCTGGCAACCGGCAAGCCGCTGCGCAACTGAACAGGAACGGACAAGAACCCCATGGCTGGCTACATCCCTCCGATCGACGATATTTCTTTTCTCCTCGGCGACGTCTTCGACCTTGATACGCAGATGGCTGCACTCCCCGGCTTTGAAGAGGTCAATATCGACCTCGCAACGAGCATTCTCGAAGAAGGCGGCAAGTTCTGCGCGGAAATCCTCGAGCCGCTTAATCGTTCGGGCGACGAAGAGGGCTGCACCCTGGAAGACGGACTTGTGACGACGCCGAAGGGCTTCGCGCAAGCCTATAGGGCCTTCGTCGACGGCGGCTGGGCCGGCTTGTCGGGCGATCCAGATTTTGGCGGACAGGGCCTGCCGCGCGTCCTGCAGATCCTGCTCGACGAGATGCTGTCTTCCGCCAATCTCTCCTTCGGCCTGTTTCCGGGCCTGACGCGGGGCGCTGTCGAAGCGATCGCCCACCATGCCACTGACGAGTTGAAGCAGACATATCTGCCGAAGATGATCTCCGGCGAATGGACAGGCGCCATGGCGCTCACAGAATCCTCCGCCGGCACCGACCTCGGCCTGCTGACAACCCGCGCCGAACCGCGAGGCGATGGTTCCTATGCCATCAGGGGCACGAAAATCTTTATCTCCTCCGGCGACCAGGATTTCGGCGGCAACGTCGTGCATCTGGTGCTCGCCCGCCTGCCGGATGCGCCGAAGGGCGTGAAAGGCATCAGCCTCTTCCTCTCGCCGAAGTTTCTCGTCAAGCAGGACGGTTCGCTTGGCGAGCGCAATCGAATGTCCGTCGGCTCGCTGGAACACAAGATGGGCATCCACGCCCAGCCGACCTGCGTGATGAACTATGACGGCGCCATAGGCTGGCTCGTCGGCGAGCCCGGTCGCGGCCTCAACGCCATGTTCACGATGATGAATGCCGAGCGGCTCTTCGTCGGCATTCAGGGTCTCGGCATTGGCGAGGCAGCTAACCAGAAGGCTGCCGCTTATGCCCGAGATCGCTTGCAGGGCCGTTCCCCCGATGGCGCCCGTGGCCCCGTACCGATCATCGAGCACGCCGATGTGCGCAAGATGCTCCTGACCGGCCGATCCTTGACGGAAGCCGGGCGCGCACTCGCTGTCTGGACCGCGCTGCAGATGGATATCGCGACCAGACATCCCGATCCGGAAGCCCGCCGTACGGCAGATGGCTTCGTCGCCTTGCTGACGCCGGTCGTCAAGGCTGCTTTCACCGATTTCGGCTTCGAGGTCGCGGTTATGTCTCAACAAGTCTTTGGCGGCCACGGCTATATCCGCGAATGGGGCATGGAACAATTTGTGCGCGATGCCCGGATAACGCAGATCTACGAAGGCACCAACGGCGTGCAGGCCATGGATCTCGTCGGTCGCAAGTTGGCGATGGACAATGGCGATGTTGTACGCCGCTTCTTTGCGCTGGTGCACGCCGATCTGTCTTCGGCCAACGGCTCGGCTGAGCTCGAGTCCGCGAAGGGTGCCGTGACAGAAGCCCTTGTCCGTCTTGAGCAACTGACCGAAGATCTGCTGTCTACATCCGCCGACCCCATGGAGGCGGGAGCAAGCGCCACAGACTATCTGCGCTTTTTTGCGCTCGTGAGCTTCGGTTGGCTCTGGGTGCGCATGGCCGACAAGGCCGCGGCTTCAGTGCCGACGGCCCTGACGAAGCGCAAACTCTTGCTTGCCCGCTTCTTCGCGGCCCGGCTGTTGCCACAGACTTTGGCGCTGGAGGCGGCTATCCGCGCTGGTGCGACCGACATCATGGCGCTCGACGCCGATCTGTTCTGATTGAACGCTCTCTGGGAGGGGAAGACCATGCTTGGCATGATGATGAATGCACCGCTGCTCGTGTCATCGATCCTGCGTCATGCCGCGGCCTATCATGGCGGCACGGAGATCGTCTCGAAAACCGTCGAAGGCCCGATCCATCGCTACACCTACGCGGACCTCTCCCGGCGAAGCCAGAAGCTCGCCAACGCGCTTCAGAGATTTGGCCTCAACCATGGCGACCGGGTGGGTACACTCGCCTGGAATGGCTATCGGCACCTGGAGCTCTATTACGGCATTTCCGGATCAGGCCTGGTGTGTCACACGATCAACCCACGCCTCTTTCGCGAGCAGATCGGCTACATCATCGACCATGCAGGCGACAGCGTGCTCTTCTCCGACCTCACCTTTTTGCCGATCCTCGAAGGACTGGCCGATAAACTTGCGCAACTGAAGGCCGTGATCATCCTGACCGACGAGGCCCATATGCCGAAGTCGGAATGTCTGCCGAATCTCATCTGCTATGAGACACTGATTGCCGGCGAACCGGATGAATTCGATTGGCCGGTATTTGACGAGAACACCGCCTCGAGCCTGTGCTACACATCCGGCACGACAGGGGATCCGAAAGGTGTGCTCTACAGCCACCGTTCCACAGTTCTGCATGCTATGGCTTCGACCTTCATCGATGTACTCGGTCTTTCTGCCTCGGATTCGGTCGTGCCTGTCGTGCCGATGTTCCATGTCAACGCCTGGGGTATCCCCTTCGCCGCACCGATGGTTGGCGCGAAGCTGGTCATGCCTGGTCCGAATCTCGATGGGGCAAGCCTGCACGGCCTGTTCGAAAGTGAGAAGGTGACATTTACTGCGGGAGTACCGACGGTCTGGCTCGGCCTGCTCGATTGGATGGATGGTCACGGCCAGAAATTCTCCACGCTGAAGCGCGTCGCCATCGGCGGCTCGGCCTCGCCGCCGATCATGATCAGCCGTTTCCAAAACATGGGGGTCATGGTTCGCCATGCCTGGGGCATGACGGAAACAAGCCCGATCGGACTTGCGGCTGCACTCTTGCCCAAGCACGAGGCGCTTTCGGCGGAGCAAAGACTAATAGTCGAATCTAAGCAAGGCCGCCCGCTATTCGGCATGGAATTCAGTGTTGTCGGCGCTGACGGCAAGCCTGTGGCACGCGACGGCAAAGCATTCGGTGCAATGCTGGTGCGCGGCCCCTGGGTTGCGGCCAGCTACTACAATGCGGAAAAGAGCGCGGCATACGCGGTCGATGGCTGGTTCGAAACCGGCGATGTCGTCACGATGGACGAGGACGGCTTCGTGCAGATCGTCGATCGTACCAAGGACGTGGTGAAATCCGGCGGCGAATGGATCAGCTCGATCGAATTGGAGAACATTGCGCAGGCCCACCCAGCAATCAAGGAGGCAGCCGTCGTCGCGGTGCCGGATGCCCGATGGGGTGAGCGACCGGTTCTCACGGTCGTCCTGAAGCCCGGGCAAACATTCACGCGGCAGGATCTGCCGGAACTCTATACCGGCAAAATCTCCAAGTGGAGCATTCCCGACGATGTCATTGTCGTCGACGAATTGCCGCACACGGCAACCGGCAAACTCTTGAAGATCGCGATCCGGCAAATTGTCATCGAGGAATATGCCAAACGCTCCGCAGACGCGGAGTTGAACAACTGAGAGGATCCGGAAATGAGCGACCACACCACGATGCCAGAGCTTTACCTTGAGGATCTCGAAATCGGGCAGCGCTTCACCAGCCCCTCTCATGTGATGGAGCTCGATGAGATCAAGGAATTTGCGGGTCGCTACGATCCGCAATTCTTCCATCTGGACGAGGAGCTCGCGCGCGACAGCCTGTTCGGAAGGCTGGCTGCCAGCGGCTGGCATACGGCCGCGACGACTATGCGGCTGCTTGTTCAAAGCCTGCCGTTGGCCGGCGGGCTAATCGGCGCAGGTGCGGAAATTTCCTGGCCGCGCGCGACATGGCCTGGCGACCGCATCCATGTGGAAAGCGAGATCACCGCTATCACTTTGTCTCGTTCCCAACCAAAGCGTGGGTTTGTCACTGTGCGAAGCGAGACGATAAATCAAAGCGGCGAGATCGTGCAGGTGTTCACACCAAAGATCGTTGGCTGGCGCAGGGCTTGAATCTGCTTCGCGGGAAGCGACGCATCGGCCTCGGTTTGCAAGGTTGTCTCAATGAAGGGATGATAATGGCGCGTCACTGGCCTGCCGACGCGGGCAGGCAATGGAGCTGACGGAATGCGTGTGCTGCTGGTCGAGGACGAGAAACCGATGGCTGCCGTCTTGCGCAGTGGACTTGTGCGCCAAGGCATGGTCGTGGACGATGTGGCGACCCTTTTGGATGCCGAGGCAGCCCTCTATGACGGCGTCTACGATGCCGTGGTGCTGGATCGCAGATTGCCCGACGGCGACGGCCTGTCGCTGGTCAAATCGCTGCGCGCCAGAGGCGATACCGTACCGGTACTGGTATTGACGGCGAAGGGCGATCTGCTTGACCGGATCGCCGGTCTCGACAGCGGTGCGGACGACTATCTTGGCAAGCCATTCTCTTTTGAGGAATTCCTGGCCCGGCTGCGCGCCATCCTGCGCCGGCCGGCCAATCTGCAGCCTGATATCGTCAGACTAGGCCGCCTATCATTCGATTTCGCGCATCTTGAGGCGCATGTCGAAGCCGTTCCTCTGCGCATGCCCCGCCGCGAACTGCTTGTACTGGAAGCGCTGATGCGGCGCATGGGACGGATGGTGCTGCGCGAGACGTTGATGGAAGCCGTTTTCGGCATGAACGACGAGATCGAATCAAATGCGCTCGACACGCATATTTCTCGCCTGCGCCGAAAGCTCGCAGACGCGCATGCCGGCGTCGCCATCAGCGGTATCCGTGGTGTCGGCTATCTCATCAGCGAGACGGTATAATGCGGCAGCCCTCGCTGAAATGGCTACTCGTCAGTAGGCTGGTGACGCTGCAGGCCTGCGTCATCGCGATAATACCGCTGATTATCACGGTCACGCTCTGGAGCACTGGCTATCTGCTGGACGACTATGAGGGCGCCAGTCTCGATGTGCTCGCCGAGGCGGTCGAACGGGACGCAACGGGCGGACTGGCGCTACGGGAGACCCCGGCACTTGGTTCTCTTCGGGCCAACGCACCCGACCTGTGGTTTGCGATCCGCGATCGCGAAGGACACCGCCTGCAAGAGGGCAACATTCCGCCCGCCTATCTGCCTGCAATCGCGATGCTCGACCAGCTCAGCGACGCGCGCCTGAGCAAGCAACCCGAACTGGCAGGGAAACCCGACGCTGTGATCAAATGGGTCGACAGCCCTGCCGGCCGGATCCAGATCCTGACCGGCACGAAAGGACAGATGTCCGCGCAGCGGCTGGCAAGAGGTATGTCGGGCGGGCTCATCTCCCTCATTCTGCCCGTCATCGTGCTTGTGGCTTTGACGACCTCGCTCGCCACGCCGCTGGTGGTGCGGCGCGCCTTGGCGGGGCTCCGGCGGACCGTGGAGCAGGCCGCGCATATAGAGTTCGACAAGCGCGGCACTCAGCTGCAGGCGAGTGACATGCCCGTCGAAATCAGCGCACTTGTCGGGGCTGTCAATGATGCGCTGCGTCGTCTCGACGTCGGCTATGAGCGACATCAGCATTTCCTGGCGCAGGCGGCCCATGAACTGCGCACACCGATCGCCATTTTGAATGCACGCATTTCCACCCTGCCCCCAGGTTCGGACAGGCGTGACCTGCTGGAAGACGCGGCGCGTCTGACGACACTTGCCGGTCAGTTGCTCGATCTCCAGCGCCTCGACCAGAAGCGAGACCACTTCCTGTCGGTCAATCTGACCGCCATGGCCAAACAGGTGCTATTCGATCTTGGCCCCCTGGCGCTCGGTGCCGGCTATGAGGTGAGCTTCGAACCGGAAGCCGACGAGGTGCTGGTGATCGGCGACCACACTTCGCTGGAGCGGGCTTTGACCAATCTCGTCCAAAATGCCATCGACCATGGCGGACGCCAGGGAACGATTTGTTTGCGCGTCGGCAAGGACCATTTCGTCGAAGTTTCCGACGAAGGCAAAGGTGTGGCCTGGGACGCACGCGAGCAGATCTTCGAGCCGTTCAATCGCCTCGGCCCTAACGGCCGCGGCGCCGGATTGGGGCTCAATCTGGTTCGGGAGATCATGGAGATGCATGGCGGCACCGTCGCCGTTGTCAATGCTGGCTCCAAGGGCGCCTGTGTGAGGATGACGTTCCCCCGCACAGGGATCGCCGATGGCGAAGTGCAAACGACCTAGGCGCACGCCGCCGGAGCACCGCTGCGCCGTCTCGTCAATCGGACGTGCTGATCGGCTGTTCCGCGCAGTTGGGCTATTAGAACCGCCGCGCATTGCTTCGCTTTGCCCGGCGCAGGATCCACACTATGGCGAACTCAGCAGCAATCAGCCCCACCGCGACTGCAAGACCGAGGGTGATCGGGTCACGGCCGCTCCCGTATAACAGGAACCCCAGACACAGGAAGGGTGTGTTCCAAAGCAGGCTGCCAATGAGGGTAGCCAGGGCGAAGCCGCGCAATTCGAGTTTGAACACGCCGGCCGGCAAGCCAAGATAGACGCGAACGGCCGGTATCGTATGGCCGACGAGGGTCGTCCAGAATTGATTGCGGCGATACGAACCGACCAGACGCTGGTAGAGTGAAGGCGGCAGCAGGATGAAACGGCCATAGCGCGTCACCAAGTCTTCGACCCGGTGCGAGCCCAGTGTCCATCCGAACCCATACCAGAGCAGAGAACCAAGCGTCGATCCAAACGCGGTGGCAGCCACAATTGCCGCGAGGTTCAGACCGCTCTTTGCGGTCATGCCAACAAACATCAGCAGGACATAGGACGGAAAGATCGGGACGAATTTTTCTGCGATAGCCAAGCAGACGAGGCCGACGAGGCCGAAACTCAGCATCGTCGCGATAATAGGCGACATCTCCATGATTGGTTCACATCACAGACAGGAGGGATGGTCGAGGCTGCGCGTGATCCGATAGACCGAGGCAGGCGGCAGGTTTCGCATCGTCCATCCGCAGCGCATAGCCTCCAGCCCTAATTGCTCGAGTATCCTGCTGGGCACCGGACAGCGTGGTCCGTAAGTTATCTGATAGAAGGCCCCACCCGGCGCCATGCAGGCGAAGGCGCCGCCGAGAATAGCCGAGGCCTTGTCCGGCGGCATGGTCAAAATGCCCAGTCCGCTAATCACTGCGCCAACTGCGGCACCGGCAAAAAGACCCGTCGTCGCCAATTCGGTCGCGTCCATGTGCAACACCCGTGCCAGCGGAAAGCGGTGTCGGAGCAAGCGCGCAAAGGTGGGGTCGTATTCCACCAATGTGATGCTGCGCTCCGGCACGCCACGGGCAAGCAACGCTTTCGTAAATGGGCCGGTTCCCGCACCCAGTTCAAGGACCTGCCCGGTGCTGGGCGACACGCCTTGCGTCATCAGATCTGCAACCGCGCGGCCGGATGGGGCAATCGCCGCGACACGAAGGGGATTGGCGATCCAGGCTCGGAAGAAGGCAAGCGCATCAGAACCCAGCATGGCACCCTCGCTTGCTCAGGGCATCTGTGGCCCTGTGAGCGTCAACGGTGACGAGTTGCGTTGGTAACATCGATAACATTTTCGAACCATCCAAGATATGAGGACATTGAACCGCTCCATGAGAACGGTTGATCGATCGACCGAGAAAGCGGTGGCCTGCCGCAAACGAGATCAATCGCAACGCTGTGTCCCACGCCTGGATTGAGACAGCCTGTCACGACAAAGCGTGACGATCTCGATCTGGCGATTGCGGTGCGGCCCCTGGAGCGACATGGCGTTTGGGGGTGTTTTTCGCGACGAACAGACCACCGATTGGTAGCGGCGCCTGGTCATTGCAACTTCGATACTGTCAAAGATAAGAGGTCGGGCTTGATCCCGGCCTATCGCAAGCGAATTCATCGCTGCGACCACTCGGTAGTCCGACGGCTTCATCGGCGTCGACGAGGCCGGAAAAATCAGAGGGCAAGTCGAAGAGTGGTTGGGCGATTAAATCGCACGCCTCTCCATTCGCTGGTCACCGCCATTAAGCGCCATCATGCTGGAATCGGAGCCTAACACTTTGGTGACGCTCGCAAAGAAGCACTTGCTGAACCTGCGAGCGTGGCGACGGCATGGATTTCAACGAAAAACGGCGCGTTCGAGACGCGCCGCTTCACGTTTATTCGTGCCGAGCAAGAGAGATCAGGCGCCGGCAGTCTGCGTATGGGTTGCGAGCTGCTCATCATGATTGTTGAACAGCACATGCACGGCATCATGGCCTGACGGCGTGTAGTTCTGCAGCGTGGCAACCACGTGGGTTTCCGACCCGGTGTTGACGCTGATCTTCGTCGAATTGGTTGCGGTATCGACCGCCGCCGTCATCGATGCGACAGCATCCGCCTCGGTCATGCCCGGATGCTCTCCCACCAGTGCGTTCAGCAGGTTCGAGACATCCAGCTTGTCGCCCTGTCCCTTCGGGCTGAAGTCGGTGATGACATCGGCCATATTGAGGTTGTGCAGGGCTTTTGCATCGAGCACGAAAGTATCGGCCCCGGCGCCACCGGTCATCGTGTAACCGCCACCGCTGGTCAGCGTATCGTTGCCGTCGGTGCCGTAAAGGTGGCCAATCCCGCTGAAGTCGATCTCGGCGGATGTCCCGTCGTGACCAAGCGAGAAGTCACTGGCCGAGTACACGCCCGTGAGACCGATTGAAGCAGTATGGGTACCATCGGTGACTGTCAGCACACCGCCCGTCTTTCCTGCATTCTCTGCATAGGAGAAGCTGGCGGTCGCGGCGGAGATGTCGCCGAACCGCAAGGCGTCGTTGCCATCGAGACCCGCGATCGTACCCGTAAAGGCCGCGGCATGATCGATGGTGATCGTTGCCTGTGCATCCTTGCCAAGCGCAATCGCCTCGTGGAACGAGCCACCGATCTCGAGGTTGGCGTGACCCGACAGCAGCACCGTGCCGCTACCGCTGACATCGCCGTCGAGATTGACGTTGCCGCCATTTGCCCACAGCAGTCCGTTATTGACGAGGTCGCTATGGATATGGAGACCGCCTGCCCCGGTTGCCTCCAGCGTGCCCGTGTTGCTGACCGCATTGGCGCCGGTGTCGATGACGAGCGCATGGCTACCGTCGGCAATAATCGTGCCGGCGTTGACGAGCGTCAGGTGGCCATCACCGAGCTTACCAGCGCCGGAGATGGTGTTATCTACATTCGTCAGTGTGACATGATCGCTGCTGCCGAAGATGACATTGGCTGCATTGTCGGACAGCGTCACCGTGCCGCCGCCGGTCAATGTCAGGCCGCGCTGGACGATTTCGAGGTCCGTCTCGCTGCCGGTCGAGGTGATATGGATGCTACCGGTGTTGTCGAGCGTTCCGCTGAATGGCATCAATGCGCCATCGGCGACCACCATGTTCCCGGTATTATGGGTTACAACTGCTTCGTTGAAGAGGAAGTCGTCTGGCGTGAGAGCCGCAGCGCTCACGCCTGCCAAAGTGATGGTCTCGCCATCGCCGAGCGTGATGACCGCATTGCCGGAAGCATCGCTCGACAGATGGGCCAGAACGTCCGCGAAGCTATTGAAGCCCGCAAAGCCAATCAGGTCGATCTTGTCATGCGCCACATCAAAGTTGTGCACGACGTCCTTGCCGATGGTGTTTGCAAAGACCAGCGTGTCGTTGCCGCTCGATGCGGTGAGCGTATCGTCGCCCGACCAGGCGAAGATCGGCGAACCCTTGGCGTAGGCTTCGACATTGTCGGCCACCGTGACCATGCCGATTGTGCCGTCCGCATTGGTCCAGGTCTCAGTGATCTGGAGGACCACTGCGCCGGTCACGCCATCCGGCGAAGTCACGGTCAGCGACGACGGATCGTTTGTCACGACGGACCAGGTGCCGTCGGCATTGTGCGTACCCTCGCTCAACGTCCAGCCTGCCGGCACCCCGACAATGCTCATCGTGACAGCACCATCATGATGCGACAGATCTCCGAGCGCGAGATTGATCGCCTCGCCGGAGACACCGGCCGGCTTGAAGTTAAGTGTAGAGCTGTCCGTTCCGGCATTGCCGGCAAGATCGGTATAGTCCGCTCCCGAGACATACACAGACTTCACGCCATTGTTCCAGGCGTAGTAATTCACCGTGTAGATATCCTGGCCGAGGCCGTTCACGCCAACATGCTGGAAGTTGTAGAGTGAATAATTGCCACTCCCGCCAATGTCATAAATGCTGAACCCCGAGACAGCCTCACTGAAGGTGAAGGTCAGAAGACTGCCGCTTTGGGTGATCGCGACTGTCGGGCGGGTCGTGTCGATTTTGATATCATAGACGTCGCTCGGCGAGAGCGCGGTTGTGACGCCAGCATCCGTGATTGAAGCCCGGAAGTTGTAGGTCGATCCGTTAATCAGCGTCGGTGTGGTAATATCGACGTATCCTTTAGCGATATCTTGCGATAACAAGGTGACCGCCGGGCCAAGCACGGTCATGTTGTTATAGAGCTGTATCGTGTCACCAGCGATGGCACCGGTTCCGACCAGGTTTACCCGGATGCCAAGATTGGTGTCATCGGTGACCGCACCGTTCGCGAGTGTGCCTCGGATCGAACCGACATCGTCGACAACGCTGATGATGCTTGGTGCCGACACGGGCTGCTTTGCGCCGTGGACGGACACGACAATATCCTGTGAAGCCGTTCCGTCCAGTGAGGCAACCGTCAATTTGTCCGTAACAGTCTGACCTGCGTTCAATGCCTGCACATTCGCTGCGGAATTATTGAGCGTGTAGCCCCAAACCCCGGTCGTGGCATTAAATGTGAACGTACCATAGGTCCCATTGAGCGACGATGGCGTTTGGAAGTGGTTCTCACCGAAGTCCACATCCGTAACCGTCAACGCACCGTTGGCCGTCAATTGGCCATTTTCAGTGACTGAGCCGGTCGCAGTGCCCGAGATCGACGCTGCATCGTTCGTGCCGTTGACCGTGACCACGACCGTCTGCGTCGTGATGCCGCCCTGGCCGTCGTTCAACTGAACCGTGAAGCTTTCCTGCGGATGATCCGAGACATTCAGCGGATTGGCCTTCGACTGATCCAGGTGATAGGTCCAGTTGCCGCTCTGATCGACGCTCAGCGTGCCGTAAGCACCAGTCACAGAGCCGCCTACGTTGC
>NZ_JARWLA010000058.1:0-22124 GCF_047445805.1 Rhizobium sp. BR 314
GAACACGACGTTCGATTTGACCGAGCCCTCGCCATCCAGGACAGTCGTCGGAGCGACTTCACCGGTGTAGCCAACCAGCGTGCCATCGGCCAGCAGAACCGTATGAACGACCTGACCATGTGAGCTCAGGCCCTCGCCGTCCTGACCTTCAGYCGTGACGTTGGCATTGGTGAAGGCAACCGARCGGTCGCCGGCGCCGCCCTGGTTGGTGTTGCCGTTGTCGGCACCCCAGGAGATGTTCAGCGAACCGGTGGCAATCGCATCGGTCGCGACATGCGGGTTCTCATTGCCGCCCGGCAGAGCACCTTCGGTGACCGAGCCGGCGTCGCCGGTGCCGGCAACGGGCTTGTCGTCGGCGACGGTGACCGAGAAGCTGTTCGAAGACGTATCGCCGTCCGAATCCGTCGCCGTGTAGCCGAAGGTCAGCTTGATGGCATCCGAACCCTTGGCATCGTCGAGCGACTGCACCAGGGTGAAGTTATAATGGCCGTTGTCGGTGTCCGACAGCGTCGCATAGAACACGACGTTCGCGTTGACTGCACCCTTGCCATCCAGGACAGTCGTCGGAGCGACTTCACCGGTGTAGCCAACCAGCGTACCGTCAGCCAGCAGGACTGTATGAACCGCAAGGCCATGAGAGCTCAGCGTTGCGCCATCCTGGCCTTCCGTTGTGACGTTGGCGTTGGTGAAAGCAACCGAACGGTCGCCAAGGCCACCCTTGTCGGTGTTGCCGCTATCGGCACCCCAGGAGATGTTCAGCGAACCGGTGGCAATCGCATCGGTCGCAACATGCGGGTTCTCATTGCCGCCCGTCAGAGCACCTTCGGTGACCGAACCGGCAGTCCCGACGGCCGCAACCGGTACACTGTCTGCAATGTTGACGTTCGCGGTAGACACAACCGTATGACCGCTCGCGTCGGAGACCGTATACTGGAATTGAAGCTGAAGTACATCGGTCGACGAGTTGGCGCCGCGAGGATGGTCGAGGGAAGCGAGCTGCGTAAAGGTGAATTCGCCGGTCGCAGCGTTGAACACCAGCGTGAAGACGGTGACGCCATTGGCGACGCCGGTGACGGTCTGGCCGCTCTGTGTGACAACAACGGGAACACCGTTGGAGGTCAGACCTGACAGCTGCTGCGTGCCGCTGCCGGTGAATTCTGCCTCGCCAACCAGCGTGACAGTGGTAATCGCAGCGTTGTTACCACCAAAGCCGAAGCGGCCGGCGCTGCTTGAGGTTAGAAAGTCACCAGTGCTCGTCCCGCGTTCGATCAACGAGGCAGCTTCGGTCGCCTGCGGAATGATGAAGGGAACCCTGGTCTGTGTGCCGGACAAATCACCGGCGCCACCATTACCGAATGCGCCGCCGGGGCCCAGAAGACCAATGAGGTTGAGAGGCGTGCGAGGACCTGCCGCCTGGGTGTCTGTGAATTGATGACCCGAAGTCACGCTGTTGCCGGCATGAACCGAACCGTCGGGACCTTCGGCGACATTGATGCCCTGCTGTTCGAGCGCGGCGACAACGGCCTGCTGCGGCAGCGTGACTTCGCCAATCAGGAAGGTCGGGACATGCAGCGCGCCATTGACGATGACAATGCGCGTGCCGTCGGCCTGAATCAAAACGAGATTGCGGCCCTCGACGTGAATATCGTCGATCGAGGTATTCGGCGGCAGATGTACGACGTTGCCTTGGTCCGGCACGATCTGGATCGGCGCCTGCGGGGCTGCGTTTTGCGGCTGGTTTGCCGCGAGACGGTCAGTCTTGCCGTTTGCCTGCTGTTCTGCTGCCTGCGCCACCTGGAAAGCTGCAACATCCGCGTTCTCAGACAGTGGCAGCGGTTGATGGGCGCTGATTTCGTCTGCAACTGCATTGGCCTCGTCCCGGCCGCTCGACCCAAAATCGTGCAAAGCAGCTTCGTGGTCTACGGTCGAAATGCGCAAGTCTTCCATGGGTCTGGCTCCCGGTGTCTCATAATTTGCCGCAATCAATTACGGGAGCGGGTTGATTGCAATACTTCGTTAACCCCACCGATATAGCCGGTTATGCAACGTCGCAGAATTATTTTACCGATGGTTAACTCAACCGAAGAACAACTCATTAAGTATACCGCTTGACTTTAAGTCAGCCGCGGTGTGCAAATGCGGCCCAATAGGCTGTCGCAGCCTGATCTAGAGAATTGGGGAGTGAGTTGTGCCGTTTGCGATCAGTCTTTCGTTGAGCCCTTTGACTGAATGGCCGGCGCGCAGATGGAGTTGGCAACCAGCGCGCAGCGCGGTGCTTGTGCTCTGTGCTGGCCTCGCCAGCTGTCAGATGGACGGTGTCGGGCTTGAGAACAACAGCAAGAAAGACGACATCAAAATGCCGTCCACCGCCATCGACGAAAGTTATGGCAACGACAGCGGTACCGAAATTACGTTGCTACTGCGCAAAGGCACCTCCGGCCTCTATGAAGGTCCAGCCCGTGATGTTCGTGACGGAGCCGTACTTGGCGTCGGTGAACTCGGCAACAATCAAATTCGACTGCGCGTGAAGAACGTCGGCCCAGGTGTTGCCGGGGTGGCCGCGCAAGTTGCGGCAGCCAAGGGTCGAAATGCTGCACTGATCGTAAGCTATCTGCCGCCGGCGGAGACCGCTGCGATTGCCGCCATTCCCGCCACCCAGCGCCCGCCATTGCTGAATCTGGCGAGCAGCATGGCTGCAACCGGCACGGATGTCTTCAACCTTGCCTCCGACGAAATCGACAGCGCGACGGAGGGCACCAAAGCTGCCGGCTCAGGGGGGCACAAGAAGGTATCGGCACTGGTTCCCGCCGATTTCTCACAAGCCGACAGCACGAGGTTGAGCAACGCCCTCTGGAACAGCGGCAACACCTTCATGGGCCTTGGCCGCTACAACGCAAACGATCAGGCCGCAGATATTCTCACCAAGAACCGGCCGCTCATTCAGTCTGCGGAAATCATCGTCATTCTCGGCGACACGGCGCAAGTGGGCGTGGTGGCAGGCGCCGTGCGCAGTGCAGCCATTCCCGCTCAGGCGATGGTCGGCACCAACAAGTGGCCGCAATCAGCCTATTCGATACCCGCTATGGCGGGTACATTTGTCGCAACGGACGATACTCAAAGCAGCGGGCTCATTGCCGAGCGCTATCAGCGCCACTTCAACCATCCGCTGACTATTTATGCCTCCTATAGCTATGATGCCATGGCGATCGCCTCCGGCCTCATTCGCTCCCAGGGCCCGCTAGCGATAACGCCCGCGAACCTGATGAACAAGGTCGGCTTCCGCGGGACGACTGGGCTTTTCCGCTTCAACGCCGCTGGCGTGGTAGAACGTAAAATGGTGATCAACAAGATCGACGGCGGCAAGCTAAAGGTCACCACCCAACCATCACAATCGTTTTGAGCTAGAGCGACAGACCAGGCTCAGCGCCTCAGGTGTCCTCGCGCGCTGCTACCGCAGCGGCGCTTGATCGCGCCGGCGGATGGGGCAACCTCGTCTTTAATGATTTCCTACCGAATCCAATCAAATTTTATACTTATTTGAACTCCCAATTTATACTTAGATTATCCAGCTTTCAGAACCTCATATTCAGAGGTTGCGCGCATTATTCTCTCGAACAGGGAGAATTAAGCACCAATGGAACGCAAGAAGAATAAATTTATACTTGCAGCTCTTGCTGCAACTTCCTTCGCCTTCAGCCTTTCCTCGCCTATGACTTGCCAGGCAGCAACTGGCGACGCCGTTCGCCCTGTTTTCAATCTGCTTGCAAATCCGTTTGTCGGCACGGCGATCGACATCCTTGCGCCATCGATCGGAAGCGTTGCCAAGACAATCGGGAGCGTTGACCTCGCCTCGTTGGCTCCAAATCTGGCAGTTGAGCCTGCCGGCCTTGCACGCGGCGATGTGACCAAGTTCCAGCCGGTACGGCCTACGCCGCCAACCAACGCCCCGATGGGCGATTCGGTGTTCGGAACGGTCGCAATCCCCTTCAAACATCTTGCCGCGCTCGACAAATTGGCGGGCCCGCTCGCCGAAATCCGCTCAGGCAAATCGCTCGATTGTGGAGCAAAGGGCTGTGATGCCGCCGAAAGCGCCGTCGCAGCTGCCGAAAAGAAGGTGGCTGGCGCCTCGATCCGCGACAAGATCAACACGATCAACTACACCGTCAACCACGCCATCCGCTACGCCACCGATATGGAAACCTATCATGAGACGGATCATTGGGCGAAGCCGAGCGAAGCACTGTCACGCCAGCAAGGTGATTGCGAGGATTATGCGATCTTGAAGATGGCAGCCCTCTACAATGCAGGCGTCGACCTTGACCATATGGCTCTCGTTGTTCTCTTCGACCAGAAGCGGCATTTCTACCATGCAGTCTTGTCGGTCTCCGTCAACGGCAACAATCTGATCCTCGACAACATGCGCGACGAGGTCCTGTCCGACAAGCGCATCACAGAATATCTACCGCTCTATTCAATTGTTGCCGGCCGTGGATATCTGCATGGCTCTCGCGATCCTCATGCACAAGCGCTGGCCGCGGCAATGCCGCTGACAAAAGTGGCTCCGGGCGAAGGCGAGCTCCACTAACGGAGCTCGCCCCTTTGAATCTCAGGCAAGCTCCCGTCACCACGACGACAACATTCACATTAGACGGAAATGTAACCGATCAGCATCGGTGCCTCGTGCGTCGGTGCAAGGGCCAGATTGATCTGGCCCGTCAGCGATTGTGAGCCGAGACCGATCTTGAAGCCGGTGTTTAGCGTCTTGCCGCGATTGGCTAAAAGGACGGACAGCACTTCCTCGATCTGTGTGTCGATCGACAGGCGCAGCGTGCGCGCCGTCTGCTGAACATCGTCAATCATCGGCAAGCGATGGCGCAGCATCTTCAGAAATGCATCGTTAAAGAGCTTGATGCCACGTTCCTGGGTCAGCACCACCGCTGGCGTCGGCGAGGCTTGAAGCACCGCATTGAGATTGGTCAGCGACGCGACATCCTCCACAGCATCGAGACGGCTGAGCACCCATTTGAAGCTCAGTACGCGCAGCAATGAGGCGAGGTTGCCCGTCTCCGGCATTTCCGCAGCCGTGTGAAACACCAAGTCACCGATACTGATGCCGCCGGCCTCAGACATGCGTCCCAGACCATCCCAGTAGATCCGCTCCAGGCGAATTCCGCGACGCTCGCCGCCACCCGTCACCGCGCGGAAGCGCGGCTCCAGCTCATCATCGTCGACCGACGGCAGGACGTCTTCGCGGGCGATTATCGCGGCTTCGTCTTTTCCGGCCCCCTTGCGCATGACCATCTTCACCGCTCCGTCAGCGCTTCTGAGCGCGCCTTGTTGATCGGCTTCATCAGATAGGTCAAAATCGCCTTGCGGCCGGTCATGATTTCGGCCGACGCCACCATGCCCGGGATGATCGGATAGTGCTTGCCGTCGCGCTCTAGCGCCGATTTGTCGGTCTTGATGCGCACGAGATAGTAGGTCTCGTTCTTGTCCTTCTCGACAAGGCTGTCGGCAGAGACGTTTACGACCTTACCGTCCAGCGCACCGAAGATCGAGAAATCATAGGCAGAGATCTTGATCACGGCCGGTTGATCCGGGCGCACGAACGCAACGTCGCGCGGCGAGATCTTCGCCTCGATCAGCAGTGTATCGGCGGTTGGCACGACGCCGGCGATCACCTTGCCGGCGTCGACATAGGCGCCGATCGTATTGACCTCAAGCGTATTCACGATGCCGTCGACAGGGGAGCGAATGTCGGTATGCTTGACCCGATCGGAGGCGCCACGGATCGTCTCGTCGACGACGGAAAGTTCCGACAGCGCCTGCCCCTTGTCCGTCAGTGCCTGTTGGCGCAGCTGCAATCCGAGGTCGGTGACCTGCAGCGTCGCCTCCTTGACCGCGGCTTGCAGACGGTCCAGGCTTTCGACATAGACCCGAAGCTGTCCCTGCTGGTCGACCAAGTCTCGATGCACTTTCAGCACTTCCGTTTCAGCGACGAGCTTTTTGTCGCCGAGCGGCTTCAGCAAGTCGTACTGCTTCTGGACGCCGGCAATATTCTGCTTCAGGCGATCGATATTGGCGTGGGCCTCTTCAAGCTCGTTTTCGTGTTGCTTCAGGCGTTGGTCGAGAACGTCGAGCTTGTTGTTGTAGGCCGCGCGATCTGCCTCGAAGAGCTTTTCCTCGTTACCGCAAACATTCTTCGCGGCAGCCAGAATATCGGCCGGACAGACAAATTGTGCGTCATAGGCGCCTGCCTCCTCCAAGGCCAGTCGCGCGACCCTCGCACCGAGCGCACGAGCCTTTGCAACAGATTCGCCAAGCGTCGATGCCGTCGTGGTGTTGTCCAGCTGAACGAGAAGATCGCCCTTGTGAACGACCTGCCCGAGATTGACATTGATCTGCTGGACGATTCCAGGCTCCGACGACTGCACGATCTGCGTCTTGGAGACCGGTATCACTTTCCCTTCGCCGCGTGCGATCTCGTCAATGTCTGCAAAGGCTGCCCAGGCTATAAATGCCACAATCATCAAGGCACAGAGACCAAGGATCAACCGCGCGAAAAGCGGGGGGTTGTCGTGGATATTGTGATTGGAAGCGCGCATCATTGCACCGCCTTGCGCTGCATCGCCTCGATCACGGCGTTCTTCGGTCCGTCGGCGATGATGCGGCCCTTGTCGATGACGATCAGACGATCGACCAGTTCCAGCATGCTATGGCGATGGGTGGCGACCAGCAGCGTCGTGTCCGAACCGAATGCGTTGGTCAGCCTGCTGATCAGGTGGCGTTCGCTGGCCAGATCCATTGCCCCGGATGGCTCATCGAGGAAAACGATCTTCGGCCGTGTCAGTAGGAGTCGCGCGATGGTTAGTGCCTGCTTCTGGCCGTTCGACAGGTTCGCCCCGCGCTCGCCAACCGGCATATCGAACCCGCGCGGGTGAATGGCAACGAATTCCTCAACACCGGTCATGCGCGAGACGGCCAGAAGCTCCTCGTCGGTCGCATCGGCCCGACCAAGCAGCAGATTTTCCTTGACCGTACCGGAAAACAGGTCCGACGACTGGCCCGCGACCGCCACGGCAGCACGCACCTCTGCCATATGGTATTGGCGAATATCGACGCCGTCGATCAAGACGCGACCGCTGGATGGCTGGAAAAGCCCGTCGAGCAAACGGCCAAGCGTTGTCTTGCCAGACCCGATCCGGCCGATGATCCCGATCTTCTCGCCAGGCGTAACCGTGAAGGAGAGCTGATTGATCACGGCCTGGTCGGAGCCCGGATACTGGAAAGAGACGTTCTGGAAGCTGAACCCACCGCCGCGGATCTGCCGGTTGACGAAGCCGACGGTCGACGGTCGATCATCAGGCTGCTCCATGATCTTGTCGAGGATGCGCAGCGACATAGTGGCCTGACGAAAGCGTGCCAGTGTCATGGCGATCTGCCCGAAGGGCGCCCCGGCGCGGCCCGCCAACATGACTGTGGCAACGATCGCACCCATGGCGATCCTCCCTTCGGAGAATTCGTAGGTGCCGGCAACGACGATAAGGACGCTGACCATCTGCTGCAGAAACATCGTCAAGTTGACGGCATTCGAAGAGATATGCTTGATGTCTTCGCTGGTCCGGCTCGAATATTTCGTCAGTTCCTGCCAGCGGCGCAGCATGGTTGCCTCGGCACGCAGGCTCTTCAGCGTCTCGATGGTCGAAATGGTCTCGACAAGCAACGACTGGCGACGCGACGCTTCGTTGGTTGCCGTTGCCATGCGCTTGCCGATCTGGGCCTGGGCCACAAGGCCGATCGTCACGGACAGGACAAAGGCAACCGACGGGATGATGACGAGCCAGCCGGCGATCAGATAGATAACGACGAGGAAGATGACGACAAAGAGGCTGTCGATCAGCACACCAATCGTGTTCGAGGTGAAGAATTCGCGAACGAATTCATATTGGGTCACACGGTTGGCATATTCACCGGTCGACATCGGCCGAGACGCCAGCGTCGAATTTAGGATCTTGTCGAAGATCACCTGCGACAGACGTAGATCGGCCTTGCGGCCCGCATAGTCAATCAGCGATGCCCGGGCAGTCTTCAGCAGAAAATCAAAGAGATAGGCGAGCGAAATGCCGGCGGTCAGCACCCAGAGCGTTGGGAATGCCTTGTTCGGCAGCACCCGATCGTAGACGTTCATGGTAAAAAGCGGCGAGGCGAGCGCAATGATGTTGATGAAGAGCGCCGCAAGCATGACACGAGCATAGGTTCGCCAGTAGGGCACAAGCGCTGTTGCCAGCCAGTGACGCTTCTCGATCTCCATGGCATGACCGACAAGCGCCTCTTCCGAGGCATTCTGATAAAAGAGCGTGAAGGCGAAGGCCGCTTGCGGATTGAGCGCGACAAGCTCCTCCCGCGTCAGGTGGCTCGACATTCCCGGGACCGGTGCGACTTCGGTAACGTAGGAGCCATTTTCGGTCATTTCGAGCAAGGGCAGCACGCCGCCATCGGCAAAGGTGACGATGGCAGGGCAATCGAAATTGCCCAGGCGGCAATCTCGTTCCTTGTGCTTCATCACCTGCAGACCGATGCGCTCGGACAGCCGCTCGACATCGTCCTGCTCCATGGCCTCCAGGACTTCGTCCGGAACGCCAGAAAACAGCACAGTATCCGAGTTCGGGCGACCGTAGAACGCAGCGACCGATTTAAATGCCGACTTGAATGTCTGCAGCGATACGCTCGCAGACACGTCAGGTGCTACGTTCAACATCAAGTACTATCCAATTCGGATCGTAACGATTAGCGAATCGGCTCGAGCAGATCCATCGGCACGCCGGGCTTCTGATGCGAGTCGTATTTGGTGTAACCGGGATCAGCCGTATTCGAAGACACAGCGAACTGATCACGGGCGTAGGGTGTTGCCTGATCGACGGGCTTCAGCTTCATGGTCGACAAGAGGCTGCCGGATGCGGCAAGGATCTTGTATTCGGCAAAAAGCGACGCGACTTCCGCGGTCTTGGCCAGAACCTCTGTGTTGAAGCGCGTATTCTGGGCATCCAGGAGATCAAGCAGGGAGCGTTGACCGACCTTGAACTGCTCACGATAAGACGTCACCAACTGACCGTTGGTCTTTTCCTGGCTGCCCAGAATGCCCGCCAGTTGAGCCTGGTTCGTACGCTCGCTCCAAGCGGAACGAACGGCTTGATCGACTTCACGGTAGGTCTGGCTCAGCGCAAAGCGTTGCTCCGCCGCCCTGCGGACGAGTTCCTGTTGGTGTGCCGTATCGATACCGCCATGATAGAGGTTCCATTTGGCGACAACACCGACCTGAACGTCGTTGGTATTGCCCTTATTGCCGTCGACATCGTCGCCGACACGGGCACTACCGACGAGGTCGAGCTTCGGCAAGAACGCAGACTTGGAGCCGCGGACATCAGCGTCGGCTGCATTGACGTCAGCCTTGCCCGAGGAGATCTCCGGATTGTTCTTCTGTGCGATGAAAACCGCATCATCCAGCGTCTTCGGCAGGTAGCGCGCGACGGAGCCTGGACGACGCGCATTGCTGATCGGCTCGCCGACAACCTGCAGGAAGCGGATCTTCGTGGCATCCAGTTCCCGTTTCGCTTCCTGGAGGCGCGCATTGGCGGCCTGTAGACGCTCGCGTCCCTGCAGGCGATCGGCATCGGTGAGCGCTCCGCCCTTGATGCTGTCCTCGATATTGCCAACCATCTGCTTGTGGAAGGCGACATTCTTTTCCGCCGCTGCGACGATTTCCGTCTGCAGCGTATATTCGAGATAGTCCTGCGTTACTTCCAGCGCCAGAGCTTCCGAGCGCTGCTGCACCCGGAAGGAGGCGCTATCAACGCGGGCCGCCTGCTTGTCCTTTTGCGCCTTGCGGTCGCCGCCATCAAACAATGTCTGCGTTATCGTCAAGCTTACATCGGCGGGGCTGAGGTAATCATGCGTGCGCGACAGGGCGCCGGATGACGTATCCGACAGTCTACGGCGGCCATAACCAGACTGTAGATCAACCGAGGGCAAGTAAAGTCCCCTTGCCTGGCGCAGCTGAAACTCTGTTGCTTCCCGGTTTTGCGCAGCCTGCATGATCTGGGGATTGGTTTTCATTGTCTTCTCAATCGCTTGCTGCAGTGACATCGCACCGGCAGAGCCAATTGACAAAGAACTCATGGCCATCGAGATTCCGACTGCCGCAATCAATCGCGTCTTAGTAGCCAAAACTACGCCCTTCCCCCAAGCTATACTTTGCATGAACATTTTGTAAAGCTTACTCACCTACCTACCGTAGACGAAGTGATATATTCTGCAAAATAGATTTCTATTTAATCTCCTGAAGCAGTTAATTTCCGGGGGCGCAAGCCGAAGAGCGGGCAAACCATGGACTATTTTTGGGCTTTTCACACCCTCAGCGGGGATGTTGCGCGACCGCAACAAGTCTTTTCGGCCATTCGGCTGAGCATAGCCCGCTATGTTAACTAGAAAGTTTCTATGTGAATTCGATTAAAATATTGAGAAATTTTACTAATATTAGAATGAACTCATTACTACTTCAGAGCGCGCCAAGACTAACCACTCAAACATACAATCTCTGATCGATTTTCGCGTTCAACGAATTATTAGTTGTATTTTCCTGGTCTGTACATCAGATCCAGACTCGCCTCAGACCAACAATCTGCCCTCGATTCGCCCGTTTGAGGATGATGTGATGACCGCGCTTCAAACGGCGCCGATGTCCTATTCGACGTGGCAGGCATGTTGTCGAACTCACTCCTCCCTCAGGCGCCGACTAGCGCCAACCGCGGAAGTATCAAGTCAATTCCCGACTGCCGGTAGCGATGCCCGGCCGGGTTCAATGGGAGTCACTCGGCCGCATTTGAGGAGCGCCTCAACGAGCGGACGGAACCGGGGCCGGAGGGACGACAGCATCAAGTCCGCGCCAGCGTGCTGAAATTTCGAAGTAAAAATGCCCCGGACGAGCGATCCGGGGCAAAATGTTGCGGATTGAACCGCGGTAAAACATCGGCAATTTTCCGGCGCCTAACCGGTCAAAACTCCGACCATTCCTGCTGCAGATGCTTAAGCGCGGCATTGCCCTGTGTCGCCGGAACCGTACGTCCGGAGAAACGAGCAGCTGTCGGGACGGAGGCGGCCCGCGTTGCGGACTTTGCCTGCGGTGTGGCGCGCTCGACCTGGCCCGTGCGGAATGCGCTCAGGAGCTCACCGAGACGCTTGCTTTCTTCGGCGAGGCCGGCGCCAGCCGCGTTCATCTCTTCGACCATTGCGGCGTTCTGCTGGGTCGCCTGGTCCATGTGATTGACGGCACTGTTGATTTCCGACAGGCCCATGGACTGTTCTTGAGCGGCCGTTGCGATTGCGTCCATGTGCTGATTGATCTGCAGGACAAGGTCAGCGATCGCCGCAAGGCCTTCACCGGTGTCATTGACGAGCCTGACACCCTCGTTGACTGCAACCTCGGAATTGCCGATCAAAGCCTTGATCTCCTTCGCGGCATTGGCCGAACGTTGCGCCAATTCGCGCACTTCCTGAGCGACCACCGCAAAGCCCTTGCCGGCATCGCCCGCACGCGCCGCTTCAACGCCGGCATTGAGCGCCAGCAGGTTGGTCTGGAAGGCGATTTCGTCGATCACGCTGATGATCTGGCTGATCTGCCTGGAGGAATGCTCGATCCTGCCCATGGCATTGACGGCGTTATTTACGACCTGGCTCGAATTTTCCGCCCGCGAACGGGCTCCACGCACGAGGTCACGCGCGTCGCCTGTTCGCTTGGAGGTCGACTGCACGTTGGCGGTCACCTGCTCAAGAGCGGCAGCCGTTTCTTCAAGCGACGCGGCCTGCTGCTCGGTACGTTTCGAGAGGTTATCGGAAGCCTGCGAAATCTCGTAGCTGCCGCTGTTTACAAGCGATGCTGCCTGACCGACCTGAGACATGGCGGCGCGAAGCTGGGCGACCGACGAATTGAAGTCGTGACGCAAGGCTTCGAACTGTGCATCGAGAGGTGCTTCGATCTCGCAAAGCAGGTCGCCGGAGGCCAGGTGACGCAAACCTGTCGCGAGCGAGCTTGTTGCCTGCAAGAGCCTCTGCTCGGCGTCCGCTTCGGCACGGCGCTGGACCTCGATGCGTTCGTGCTCGGATCTCAGGCGTGCGTCGGCAGCTTCGTCTTCGAGCGCCTTGTTGCGAATGGCTGCCTGTTGGAACACCTGCACCGAACGCGCCATTGCGCCGATCTCGTCACGCCGTTCGACGCCGCCAATCGCAACCGAGAGGTCGCCCTGGGCGAGTGTTGTCATCGAATGGGTCAGCGCGGCGATGGGTTTGGTAACGCGGAAAATGATAATGCTGATGCCGATGAGACTGAGAGCCGCTGCGACAAGGAACGCGGCGCCGTAGGCAATCAGGCTGAAGAGAGCGTCATTGTAGCTGGCGGAGGCCTTTGCCACCATACCATCTGCAGCGGCAGCCGCGGTGTTTGTGATGGTTAGAAGGGCAGCATTGCCAAGTGGACGCCAGTCGTCGAGGGCCATCGGCTTCTTTTCGCCGGCTGCGAACTTCGCAACCAATGCACTGTGCTTTGCCGCAAAATCCCCATTGAAATAAGTGGCGTCGCCAACTTTGTAAGCGTCCTTCACGACTTGCGGCGTCGACGGATGGTTGACCAGAGTGCCGATCTGCCCCCAGGTGAAGCTCGCAGTATAGTCGAACTGCTGGATCTTGGTGAGTTCCTCATGCTTCATCGCCTCGCCCGAGGCAAGCGTATTAACGAACAGGAGATTTGCCGCGCCGGCGGTCGCGCGGGTGTACCATGTCAGCCCGCGGATCTGTATCAATGCCGCCATTGTGGGATCGCTCGCGCGGATCTGGCTCTCAACTGCGGTCGAGCCTGCTTCCAACGCGGTCAAGAATTGCTGGCCGATATCCAAGGTCGCAGCTTGCAGCGTCGGATCGCGATCTGCAAGCTTCTTGGCGACTTCACCGTCAAGCTTTGAACGGAATGCGACGACGCGATCATAGGCGCTCATAACGGCGGTGATCGGCGCTTTGAGCGACTGATCGTCAATTTTCGCTGAGACGGATTTTGCCTCGGCCATATATTTATCGACGATGTCCCGGTCCGCCTTCAGCATCGCAATCGTTGCGTCTTGCGTGCCAAGCTCGAGCTTAGCCAGCGACGAGCCATCGCCTCGCTCGTTGCGGAAGTTGGCAAGCGTCTGGAAAAGCGCCCGGTCGAATTCGGTAAACGTCGAGACGTCAGAATAGGTGCTTTCGCCTCGATAAGCCTCAAGCGTGGACGATCCCGTCAGCACGCAAAGTGCGGCACTGAGAAGAAGGAATATTCCGACAAGTATATTTCGAAGAGAGAAAATCATAATCACCCACCTACGCTCCGGGTGCAATGACGCTCACCCGCTTCGCCTAAAACAGAATTTCTGGAGCTCTTTTGGTGTGGTTTCTAAAATTGCAATCCGTGAGCTATCGAGGCAACGCCCGAACACAGGCGCCTCATGGCCCGTCCAATCGGAAGAACAGTTAACCGAGCTTTGTTGAAACAGAATTAATGCTCGCCCCTAAAAACACATGGGTATGTGTCGATCCGCGCATTTTATCGCCTGATCGGCAAGTTGCAGCGGTGCTTGTTCGACTGTCCAAAGGAATAGGTCTGACGCCAACCACACGCTCCACTAATGTAATTGCAGTTGGAGATGCGGCGAAGCCCATTTTCGCTTCACCCCTGCGCCCGCCGAATGGCCGGCCCAGGATTCCTCGCTAGGTAATGCAACGTTACTGACGGTCTATGACTATGTCGCCTATTCGCGTGACGCAATATTTTGATACATCTTTACAAGCATCGATGTTGTTCGTCGGCACAATCGCATCCTGGCGGGCGCGACAACGGCACGCCAGAACGAATACGGATGTGAATGCGCTATCCCATCTGGCGCGCTCCTTCGGCATGTCGCGCGCTTATGCCATCCGCAAGCTCGCGGCGGCCGAATCGATCAGAGGGATCGGCTGGCGCAGCCGCTCGCAGATCCGGATTTCACGCAACTTTTACAAAGAATATGCCCGTGCGCAGGCGTGCAAGCTGGCCGCATTCAAGGACGGTTTTCATGCTGACAACTTCTCGTCCCCTCATCCGCCTCGCAGCCGACACGGCACCCATGCTGTCGGCGCAAGCGCGGGCATAGCCACTCAGCTTCACGGACTGGCTAAAGGCGCTGTCCAGTGCCCTCAACCGCGTTAGCGAGCTGACGAAGTAGAATTGTCCGAAAGCCTCCAGACGGACACCTTGCTGGCTTGAGCCGTAACTCCCATCCTCGCCCACCATCGTCTGCCTCAGCCAAATCTGACTTGCGATTATGCCGCTGCGCTTTTACGCTCTGTTCTCAGTCCGAGGAATGACAGGAGCCCGCCGAGCAGAAGCAGGCCGGCGGCAATGGCAATTGACACTCGCATGCCGAACAGGAAGGCCGATGGTGCCGCATCGCGCACCAGATA
Organism: Rhizobium sp. BR 314; assembly: GCF_047445805.1. Classification (NCBI taxonomy): domain Bacteria; kingdom Pseudomonadati; phylum Pseudomonadota; class Alphaproteobacteria; order Hyphomicrobiales; family Rhizobiaceae; genus Rhizobium; species Rhizobium sp. BR 314. Next base: position 14,521 of record NZ_JARWLA010000058.1, read on the forward strand.
GCCGAAAATCGCCACACCCAACATGCCGCCAACCTGTCGTGCGGTGTTGAGGACGCCAGACGCGATCCCCCCTTGCGAGGTTGCAGCGGAAGCGAGCGTCACATTGGTCACGGTCGGTACCATAACCGCCATGCCGGTTGCCGCCATCAGCATCGGCAGGACGAGCGCCGCATAGGAACCAGTGGCGGAGGCCGGGATCAGCAGCAGGTAGCCAGCCGCTGAAAGGCATTGCCCGAATACCATCAGCGCCCTTGGGCTTGCCATCGTCATCACCCGGCTCATCACCAGGTTGACGATCAGGATCATGATGGTCATCGGCAAGAACGCAAAGCCAGTCTCGCTCGCCGACAATTTCATTTCCCATTGAAAAAACAGGCTGAAGACGAAGATCATTCCGTAATAGGCGAAATTGATCAGCACGCCGTTGATTGAGGCGATACTGAAAGCCGGCGCGCCGAATAGCGTCAATGGCAGCATGGGCTCCTTGCTCTTGACCTCTATCCAAAGAAACGCGGCAATCCCGAACAACGCAAGCAAGCCCGAAAGGATGATCCGTGGATGCGACCAGCCGAGGCCGSCGGCCTCGACCAGCGTCATTGCCAGAGCCCCAAGCGCTCCGACAATCGCAATCTGACCGGGCCAGTCGAGTGAGCGGCCGGGCTTCTTCGGGCTCTCGTGCGCGCTGAACAGGATGATCGCCAGTCCGACGATCCCAACCGGCAGATTGACGAGGAAGATGCTGCGCCAACCGAGATGGGCAACGAGCAGGCCGCCAACCACCGGCCCGGCCGCCAGCGATGATCCAGCGATTGCGCCCCACCAGCCGATTGCCCGGCTTCGCGCCGCAGGCGTTGGGAAGGCTTGCTGGATGAGAGCAAGCGAATTCGGCACGAGCAACGCGGCGCCGACACCCTGGGCGATCCGACCCGCAATCAGCATCGTGAGCGTCGGCGCCCACCCACAAGCGACGGAGGCCGCCGTAAACAAAACGAAGCCCAGCACAAAGATGGTGCGCACGCCGAAGCGGTCGCCAAGCGCGCCGGCCGTCAGCAATAGCGCGGCAAAGACGAGGGTATAGGCGTTCACGACCCATTCCAACCCGACAATGTCAGTTTCGAAACTGGTGCCGAGTGCATCAAGAGCAACGTTTACGACACTGACGTCGAGAAGGACGAGAATGAACCCAAAGGCCGAGCCGACGAGTGTCAGCAGCGGACGCGAACGCGATTGAGAGGTGAGTGACATAGGGATAATCCGAGAAAGTGATTTCCTCGAAAATAGATCCCTACACTGCCTGCGAAAATTCGGTATATCTGCCAGTGATCCTTGAGAATTTGCACAGATGATCGATTGGGAAGATATCCGCCATTTCCTTGCCGTTGCCGAGAGCGGGACGCTTTCGGCGGCGGCGCGCAAGCTGAAGGTCGATCATGCAACGGTGAGCCGCCGCCTGGCCTCCCTCGAGGCCGCACTCGACGTGCGTCTGGTGGATCGGCTGCCGCGCTCTGTTCGACTGACGACAATCGGCGAGGCCGTGCGCGAGCATGCCCTCGCGATCGAGACCAGCGTGGACGGCATCGCAAGGCTGACGAAGGCCGCACACAAGCCTCTTGCGGGACGCGTCACGCTTAGCGCACCGCCCGTGCTGGTCGCACCGCTTCTTGCCCGCCATCTCGCTCGCTTCCATGAGGACTATCCAGACATTCGGCTGTCACTTTCGGCCAATGGCGAACAAGTATCACTCAGCCGCCGCGAGGCGGATGTCGCCGTTCGGCTGGTGCGGCCCGATGAAGCCGGCAGCATAGCACGCAAGATCGGCACGATGCCGTTCAGCCTTTATGCGCATCGCGCCTATGCCCATCTTGCAACGCCTCAGCGGTGGCAGTTCATTGCCTATGATCAAGGATTTTCCGACATGCCACAGCAACGGTGGCTACTCGGCATCGCAGGCGAACGACCAGTCGTTTGCGAATTGAACTATATCGGCGAGCATCTGATTGCCGCGCGGGCGGGGGTTGGTGTCGCCGGCCTGCCCTGTTTCCTCGGCGAAGCGGATCCCGATCTCATCCGCATCGATCAGGGCTTCCCATCCTTTACGCGCGACATCTGGCTTGCCGTTCATCGTGATCTGCGCCAATCGCGACCGATACGCGCCGTTATGGACTTCGTGATCAATGTCGTGGCTGGCGAGCCGCTGCTGACGACGTAGTTTCCAGTTTGGGCCGGACGAGGATCGGCGTTCGGCCGATCCTCTCCTTTTGACCGCGATGGCCGGCGGAATAGCAGCACACCAGGCTCCCGCCGGATTGTCCATGAGGCAGACCGGCGGATCGATTGCCGGAGCCGGAATCAAATCTATCCATCCGCAAGGACCTTTGTCCTGTCTCATCAACCTCGCGCGGCGGAATTGGAGGACAGACGTATGACTTTCTTCGGATTACCGAATGAAGCGAATGCTTCCTCATCGCCAGATATCGCCGTCGGTTGAGCTGCGCCGGCATAGCTTGACAGGTCCGATAGCTTGAAGCGCGTAATCATCTGCCGCAGTCTTTCGGCCTCTTGGGAAAGGGTCGCGCTCGAGGCCGTTGCCTCCTCCACCATTGCTGCGTTCTGCTGTGTCACCTGATCCATCTGATTGACAGCGGAGTTCACCTCGGTGAGGCCGGTGGACTGTTCATTCGCAGAGACTGCTATCGCCTGCATGTGCTCATTGACCGAGGTGATGTTATCCTTGATCACCTTCAGCGCGTCACCCGTCTGATGAACCAGTTGCACGCCATGCCTAACTTCCTCAGAGGAGTTGCGGATCAGCTCCTTGATCTCCTTGGCGGCTTTGGCCGAACGCTGGGCGAGTTCACGCACTTCCTGAGCGACGACGGCAAATCCTTTGCCGGCTTCACCGGCGCGTGCAGCCTCGACACCCGCATTAAGCGCCAAGAGGTTGGTCTGGAAGGCGATCTCATCGATAACGCCGATGATGTTACCGATGCTGTTTGACGATTCCTCGATGCGCGCCATTGCGCCGACGGCATCCGCAACGATCAGACCGGAGTGATGCGCGCTGTCATTAGCCGTGGCGGCAGCCTGCCGCGCCTCATTGGCCCGCTTTGCAGCATTACCGACATTGACCGTGATTTCATCGAGGGCGGCGGCAGTTTCTTCGAGCGCCGCTGCCTGTTGCTCGGTGCGCCGCGAGAGATTGTTGGCGCCGTCGCTGATCTCGCGTGCGCCATCGTCGATCATGCCCGCCGAGCGGGAAACCGAGGCGAGGGTATCGCCAAGTTGCTGCAGAGCCGAGTTCATATTCTCGCGCAGAGCCTCGAAGTCCTTTGCGAAGGCTCGGTCCAGCGAGAAGCTCAAATCGCCGAGCGCAAGTTTCGACAAGGCATCGCCGACCGTGCGTACGGCAAAGACGCGCTCACTGACATCCGTCGCGAATTTGACGACTTTCACGACCTTGCCGGCATCGTTCGTGATCGGATTATAGGAGGCATTGAGATAGATAGCCTTCCCGCCCTTACCGTAGCGAATGATGTCTCCGATGTGAGGCTTATTGGCACGCAGATCCGTCCAGAGCTGTTCAAACTCACGGTCTCCGACCTCACCTTCCGCCAGAAACATACGGTGATTGCGCCCTTTGATTTCGGCGATCGTATAGCCCACCGCCGCAAGGAAATTGTCGTTTGCGCTGACGATCTCGCCATCCGGCGTAAACTCTATCACCGCCTGCACGCGATTGATCGCCAACAGCTGGTTGCGATAGTCGGTATTCTGGAGTCTTGCTTTCGCATCGGCCCATTCAACGACGAAGCCCATGATCCTCTCTGCCCGTGCAAGCGGCGTGACGATCAAATCGAACATGCGATGGCCAACGGATATCGTTGCCTTGTGTTGTTTCTTTAGAGCCGCCAGCATTGAGCGTTGATGCGCGGGGTTCTTGTGAAAGATATCGATGTTGGACCCGACCAGGGTCGCCATGCTGAACCGCGGCAATTCCTTCTTGAGGTCTCCCTCCGCCTCCTGCAGCAAGTCGCGGGTGGCCGGATTGATGTAGACGATGTTAAGCTTGGCGTCGGCGATCATGATATTGGCGCTCATCGCATCCAACGCACCAGTTTTCATCGTTCCAGCAGTACTATGGATTCCAAACATCGTCGTCATATCCCTTCCGGCTCTCTCAACACGAAATTTAGTCGACGAAGGTATTAGTTCCTTCGGATTTAAAAAATTAGAATGTTCAACTTTAATAAACCATAATACTTAACGAACTCTTTAGGATGAGAGTTCGCACGGACAATACTTTGGAAGACAGAATATCGCGGGACACCGGTAGACTATCATTTACATATAATAGTTCATATATGAGTTTTACACTATGTAATTTCTCTAAGATTTCTGCTTCGAACAGCGAGAATCGAAGCCAGTCGCTGAATCAAGATGAATTGAGAGCGCCGAAACAACGCAGATCGTGCGGCAAACATTGCGCGAAGAGACAAGTGCTATCGTCTACGTCACTCAATCCGCGCGGAGATCGAAGGCGACAACCATATGCGAGAGCGAACTGAAAAGGCTGCGTCCGGTCGAGAGCCGTCCAAGCGCGATGACTTGCCTCCTACAAGCTCAGGCTGGAGCACAAACAGGCCGGGTCAATCGGCGATCGCGCTTTCGGCCAGGGCCTGCCACTCCGTCAGAAGGCCCATAATCTCAAGCGAATCTGCAAGGCTTGGCGATGGCGACGAGGCTTCGCGATGCCCATCTGCGATCGCCGCTTCCACAAGCTGGACCTGATAATCGAAAGCGTCATGGTCCGATGAGTGTGTTACCCTTTCGACCGGATGGCCATAAATTTCGATCTCGAAACTATTGTCTCCGGCCGCCGGCAGCCATGGATTGGTGAGAAAGCGTAGCGAGCCCAGATCGCCGCGAACGGTGAACTCATGGGACATGCCAAAACTATCGGTACTCGTCAGTCCCGCGATAAGTCCATTGTCGAACCTGAGGATCGCCGCTGCGTCACAAATATTACCATCCTTTGGGGAGCGGTTACCGATGGCTTGTACCCTTCTCTGCTCAAATACAGCGTCACCGCCGCCCCTTTTCAGGACATAATGCAGCAGCGAAGCCGGATAGCACCCGAGATTGAAGACGGTGCCATTGCCATTCGGGTTGACGACATCCCAAATATCCGCCGCGTAAGTCGCCGAAACCATCCGCAGGCGCCCCAAGCGACCGGACGCGATAACATCCCCGAAGGCGGCAATGATCGGGTGGCCGAGATACATCAACCCTTCGACAAAGAATATGCCACTATCCCTGACAGCCTTTGAGATCGCACGAGCATCGTCCATAGTCGTCGCAAGCGACTTTTCGCAGAGAACTGCCTTCCCTTGCGCAGCCGCGGCCAGCACGGCACGGGCATGGAGATCGTTCGGAAGACCGACATAGATCACGTCGACATCTGTGTCTTCTGCGACAGCCTCCAACGTGTCATATCGTTTCGGCACATCATATTGTGTGCCAAAGGCGTCAAGTCGCGCCGGGTCGCGTCCGGAAACCGCCACGAGCTTGGAGCCAGCGCTTCTCGCAACCGCTTTCGCCATCGTGTGAGAAATGAAGCTCGTCCCCAAGAAACCCCAGCGCAACATGTCATTCCCCCAGCGTCACCGTGCTGCAAAGGCGATAACTGCTGCACGAGGAGAAAGAAAGCGCTTTAAATCTGCCAGTCACGGCAGAAAAACTGCCATCCGGTAATTGCCGCAGCAGTCCCGTTTCGTTGGGAGGGAAGGCCGTTTGGGTTGGAGATCAGGACCTAAATTGCCACACTCAGGCGATCGGAAGGCGTCAGTGGCAGGCATATCGTCGCAGGTTCCGCCCATAGGAGAGCCGGTGGGAAGCAGGCCCCAGCCTGTATCGATGCCGTCAGCAGGTTACATCTATTGAAACCTCGGCTCCTCGCCCCAATCTCTGTTGTATTACAGGAGCCTTGCCATGCCGTATTTCACTCTCACACTATGCGCTGTTGTTTGCACATTTGTCATCGCACGTTTCTTTGCGGTGCGGACCCGTCTCGCCGAAAAGGCGATTGATCGCGTGATTGACCAGAGATTGAGAGCGTCCCCCCTGATTGGCGAGCTGGAGCGGCTGAAAGAAGACAATGGCGTTATGCGCAACCTTTTGATTGACATGATCGAGAATGAAGTCTCCGTACCGCCTGCCAACATTGCGGCAACGCAGGCGGAGCGAGCGCATGCCATCATCGTTGCAAGGCAACGGCGACGCGAGATCGTCGGCGAGGCCATCCACGTCGTCAGACAGGCCAAGGAGGCACCCGATCTGCTGAGCGAAACCAAGGTCTCGGGTTGAGCCACCATACAATCGGTGTTTTGACCCCGGCTTGCGCTGTTGAACCTGACTTAGTCCGGGCATTTCAAGGACATCGAAGCGAGTTTCGATCATCCGAGCCACTCTATGGTCGATCCCCCAGTCCGTGTCCTTGAGCGTGCCGCAATCGATAGGGCCTTCGCAGGCAGTCTACCGGCTTCATTTGCCCTCGCGCAGCTGTTTCACGTCATCCGGCGTCAGTCTGGACTCCTGATTACCCCAGCTTTCGCGCATCCAATTCACGAGATCAGCCAATTGACGGTCGTCAAGCTGATGACCGAAGCCCGGCATTGGCTGCATCCGCTCCAATCCCGGAAACTGCTGGGCGGGAATACCCTCCACGACGGCGCGCACAAGATTACGCGCGCTGGTCAACCGCAAAGTGGCATTGGTGTCGAGCGGCACCACCACATGCGGGATGCCCTGCCCTTCGACGCCGTGACAGCCCGAGCAAAGCGCGAGATAGGTCGGCCGTGCCGAAGCCGTGAGCTCGGGCGCAACAGAGATGGGGGATGATGCCGCAGGCGCTTGTCCCTTCGAAAGATCGTCAAGGTCGAAGAGGTAGGTTGACAAAGCGCTAAGGTCGTCTGGTGTCATATATTGCGTCGAAAAATGCACGACCTCGAACATTTGTCCCGTCATCGCGCCCTGAGCCGACAGACCGGATTTCATGAACGCAGCCAGCACCGGTGGGGTGAACCCCATCTGCGTCAAGCCGCCCTTAGTGATATCGGGAGCATTGGCTCCCTCGATTACCGAGCCCTGGAGATAGGCGTCCTGCCGCATGCCTTGCAGTAGATTGCGCGGCGTATGGCATTCTCCGCAATGGGCAAGCGCATCCGCAAGATACCGCCCGCGGTTCCAAACGGGCGAGCGCGCCTGATCCGCAGTCGAGAGATCCGAATGCAGGTTGAAGAGGTTCCAGAAGGTCAGGCCTTGACGGATGCTGAATGGAAAGCCCAACTCATTCTGCTTGTTGGCGACCTTCATCGGCTCGCGCGTCATCAAATAGGCGTAGACGGCATCGACATCCTCCGCCGTCATCTTGCGATAGGATGCGTAGGGCATTGCCGGATATAAATGCCCGTGTCTTCCCACACCGTCGCGCACGGCCCGATGGAACTCCGCGCGCGTCCAGTTGCCAATGCCGTTATCCTTGTCCGGCGATATGTTGGTAGCATAGATCGTGCCGAACGGCGTCTTGAAAGGCAGCCCGCCCGCCC
>NZ_JARWLA010000059.1:0-21918 GCF_047445805.1 Rhizobium sp. BR 314
CGAGATGGCAGGGTCGAGCAAAGCGTTCGAAACCGCGTATGGCATTACGCGGCGCGGCGGCACGACGGCCACAGCGGGTCTGGCGAACGTGAACACCAAATTCGAGATCTCGCCGCTTCCTCTTGTCGGGGAAGAACGCGTCATCAAAGGCAGCTACATGGGGTCCTGCGTACCTTCGCGCGATGTTCCCCGCTATATCGACCTGTTCCTCAAGGGTAGGTTGCCCGTGGAGAGACTGTTGTCCAGCACTGGCCCGCTTGAGGAAATCAACGAGGCCTTCGACCGGTTAGACCGTGGCGAGGTGATCCGGCATCTGCTGGTTCCTTAAGCCTGCGGAAGGAGCGAGAATTTGACCGACTGGAAAGTCCTGGCGATACATTACGGCACTGCGGTTCGGCCCGTTGGCGAACTCGGCCTGGAAGCAGGAGATCCCCACGACGCCCCGGGCAGGATCGAGTATTTCGTTTGGTTGATCCGCCATGGTGAACGTCTGATCCTGGTTGACACCGGGTTTAGCCCGCAGGAGGCTGAAAGGCGCGGGAGGACCATGTTGATCCATCCGGTCGAGGCGCTTCGCCAGCTCGGGATTTCCGCATCGTCCATTACCGACGTCGTCATCACGCATCTTCACTATGATCACGCGGGAAACCTTGCGGACTTCCCCGAAGCCCTGTTCCACTTGCAGGATCGGGAGATGGCCTACGGTACAGGACGATGCATGTGCCATGATCGTCTTCGGCGTCCCTTTGCGGTGGACGCCGTAGTCGATGCAGTCCGCCTGACGTTTTCCGGCAGGGTGTGCTTCCACGACGGGAACGGCGAGATTATGGAGGGGCTCACTATCCATCTCGTCGGCGGTCATTCTAGGGGCCTTCAGGTCGTGAGGCTGGACGATGGCAATGACGTCGTCGTTATCGCATCGGACGCACTCCATTTTCAACGCTATCTAGAGCATGACGACGTCTTTCCGCTTTTCGCCGATTACGCCGACGTACTGGAGGGATACCGAACTCTCCGTGAGCTTTCAGGACCGTCCGGAGTACTCGTTCCAGGCCACGATCCCGCAGTCCTGACGAGTTTCCCATCGCTGTCACCGGATCTCGCATTTGCAAAGGTTCTACGGTAATGGGGACGCATGGAATGTCCGGTAAGAGGCCAGGCGTGGGTGTTCTTCGTTTTCGTCAGACAATCGGGTTGTCTCATCGGGATAACCCACCATATAGTACCATGACTTGCGCGGCCGGTTCCGGCCTTGGTAAAACGGACTTTTGGATCCTATGGGTGATATGGATTTACAGATTGCACGGCAGAGTGCCACTTTGCGCACTCAGGTAGAGGATAAACTGCGGCAGGCGATATCCAGCGGCCGTTTCAAGCCGGGTCAGCGCCTCGTTGAGCGAGAACTCTGCGAGTCGATCGGTGTCGGACGAACATCAATCCGCGAGGCGCTTCGACAACTCGAGGCCGAGGGCCTCATTACCAGCTATCCGCACCGCGGCCCCGTCGTCAGCACTATCACTTACGAAGAAGCCGCTCAGCTTTACAGCGTCAGGGCTTTGCTCGAGAGCTATGCTGGAAAGGAATTCGCTGAAAACGGAACCGCCCAGGATATCCACACACTCAATGAGGCGGTTGCTGAGTTTGCGGAAGCCGCGGCAAACGGCGCCGGTAGCAGGCTCATCAAGGCGAAAACCGCGTTTTACGACTGCCTGATGCAAGGGAGCGGAAACGTCTTCGTCAAGCAAATGCTGACATCGCTCCACAATCGGGTGACGCTGCTGCGCATGACGTCGATGACGCAGCCGGGGCGCTTGAACCACAGTGTGGAAGAGATAAAGGAGATCGCTGCGGCCATTACCGACCGAAACGGACCGAAAGCCGCCGCAGCCTGCAAGTACCACATCGATATGGCGGCTAAGGTCGCGTTGGACTACCTGCGTAAAACCTCTGAAAACCACGGCGATTGAAGAAGCGGCATTAGCCGGTATTGACAGATTGTCTGATAATCTGCTTATTCGAAGTCATGGCGCTGCCGACGCGTGCGGCCTGGCGCTCGCTCGAACAGGGAGGTTGCTTTGGGCATTTTTAATGAATTGCGGTCCCGCATGTCGGAGGCTCTTGGGGATCAGGAATTGCCCCGGCTCACTCCGGACCTGACGATAAAGATCGCCTTCTACGTCGGCGATCAGGTGATCGCCCTCGATTTCGCTGAAGGCGGCGCGGAGATCTCGGGGGAAAGCAGTGCCCCCCAGGTGACAGTGAGGGCCACCACGGACGCCTGGGATCAGGTTCTGATGACGCCGCCGCCGGCGACCTTTCACTCCTTCACGGCGTTGCAGCTTGCAAATCCTCTCTTCGAGATCGCCGGCTCACCGCTCGACCTCGCGAAAGCACGCCCGGCTCTCGAACGGGTGTTCGAGCTCGTCGTCACGTCCCCCGAGATGACAGCGGAGCGTGCGCAACGCGACCTGCGTCAAATTCGGGGGCAGTATGCCGTCGTCAATATCGATGACGTCCCCCATGAAATATATTACGAAGAAGCAGGTGAGGGGGTGCCGGTCCTGTTTCTTCACACCGCCGGAGCAGATAGCCGCCAATTCATGCCTCAGCTGGCGGACACCGAGCTTGCGAAAAGCTACAGGCTGATCGCGGTTGACCTACCATTCCACGGTCGGTCCATGCCGCCGCTGACGTGGGACGGAGCACCCTACAAGCTCACGGCATCGCTCTACCTGAAATGGTGCACGGCCATTCTCGAACAGGTGGTTCGCGAAAAGGCGATTGTCGCGGGTGGGTCCATGGGCGCGGCAATGTCGCTGGTTCTCGCGGCGGAACGGCCGGAGCATATCCTCGGGATCGTAGCGATCGAGCCACCTTTCCGCTCCAAGGGACGACGGAACCCATACCAGCACAACGTAAACGTACACGGCTCACTTCATAACTCGGCATATGTCAGAGGGATCATGAGCCCACTGAGCCCCGCAGGGGAGCGCAGGAGGTCAAGCTGGATCTATTCGCAGGGAGCACCCGGAGTTTACCCAGGCGATCTTTCCTTCTACAGCGACGAGTTCGACGGAGCAGTGACAGCTCCCCGTATTGACCCATCACGCACCCCGGTGGCGCTGCTCTCGGGCGACTATGACTACTCAGCCACGCCGGCCGACGGTGCCAAGCTCGCCGAACTTATTCCAGGATGCCTCCACCTCGTTATGGGCGGACTAGGTCACTTTCCAATGTGCGAACACCCGAACTTCTTCCGGAGCTATCTTGTCAAAGGGCTCGATTTCGTACGGCACGCCGCTCGCTGAGCGGTTGGATTGACTCTCGTCGCCCGGTGCAGCCGCCGGGCGATCGCATGCGAAGCGGGCGGGCGCATACCGAGGCTTTGCAACTGGCGTCCCGGCGATGACACGGCCGGCATCGCAGGCGGCATCCCTCACGCGCTCCCGAGAAGTTCCGGTGTGGATTGGGAAAATTCCCGCGATATCTGGGGGAAGGATCAGGCGCGGCGATGCGACTATAAAGCGCCGTAGCGACGTCTCATCGCAGGGTCTTGATCACGCAGCTTTGCGCGTGATCTCTATCTTTTCCCACTGCGGGTCTCTGTGTTTCCGACACGTAGTACCACAGTAAAAATGCCTCCCGTGGTCAAGAAGGAGGCACCTGCTAGCACCTATGTGCTTCAGCGCACCAAGTGGTTACCGATCGACGATCCTCCGTCGACTGTGAGAATGCTTCCGGTCGCAAACCGCGAGCGGTCCGAAGCGAGAAAGAGCATCGCCTCGGCGATCTCTTCCGGGTTGCCCATCCGGTGCAAGGCTGCACGGGCGTTGAAGTCTTCCCGCAAGGCTTGTGGGTCCGCCGCTTCCGCAAAAATCTTGGTGAAATAGGGCGAGTCGATCGTCCCGGGGGCGACAGCGTTGACGCGGATCCCGTCTTTTGCGTGGTCCAGTGCCATGGCTCTCGTGAGTGCCGAGATCGCGCCTTTCGACGCCACGTAGGCCGTGCGGTTGGCGATGGCTGACACGGCGGTGTATGAGGTCGTGTTAATAATCGATCCGTTGCCCTGTTCCGCCATAATCGGAACCACGTATTTCGAGCAGAGGAAGATCCCCTTCACGTTCACCGCCATGATCCGGTCCCAGTCGGATTCGGCGATGGTGGTGACGTTTCCCGTCATTCCGAACCCCGCGTTGTTGACGAGAACGTCAATACGCCCCCATTTTTCCTTAACTGACCTGACCAACGCCTCGACTTCGGCGGAGGAAGACACATCGGCTTTTAACGCGATCGCATCCGTCCCAATTTCTCGGGCGACGTCTCGTGCTGCATCGATGTTGACGTCGACGACGCCAACCTTAGCGCCCTGGCGCGCAAACAGTTCAGCTGTTGCGCGCCCGATCCCGCTGCCAGCCCCGGTCACCACACAGACTTTCGATTCCAGATCCATAATCGTCTCCTCTTTCACTGCCCAAGAAAACATTTTCGCAGACAATCTGTCAATGACTAACAAAACGTGTTGACAGATTGTCTGCCAATCTGCTTATCTTAGGTCACGAATGACTTGGGGGAGGTAACGATGGCTGGTGCTGAAATAGCAGCGCAAGCGGCGTTCAAGACTGCTTTACGCCGGTTCACATCAACAATTTGCCTGATCACGACGGAATGGGAAGGTGCCCGTTACGGCATGGCTGCAACCGCCGTCCAGTCAGTGACGGCGGACCCTCCGACCCTCCTGGTTTGCATCAACCAATCGGCTTCGATCAGCGGCCCGCTCAAGCTGGCGGGGAAATTCGCAGTGAACATGCTGCATCTTAGCCATGCGCCTTTGGTTCCGCTGTTCAGTGGAAAACTGAAGGGAGAGGAGAGGTTCGCTCACGGTGAGTGGATCGGGGCTGGCGGAGTTCCCGTCCTCGGCGACGCCCAGGCCGCATTCGTTTGCAGCCTCAACTCCGCAGTCTCCGTTGGCACCCATGACGTCGTTCTCGGGGAAGTCATCGAGGCCCGGTTTATCGAGAATATTGCCCCGCTCCTCTACGAGGACGGGAAATTGGTTAGATCGGCAGCGCTGATCGATGCTGCCGCCTGAAACGTTTGGCCGAGCATTCGGCTTATGACATCCACCAAATGCCTTTCGGCCGATAATGAGGAGTTTGATCCGTGACTATTGCCACCGATATGAAATCGCAAGTGAATGGGCGTCCCGTCAGTGAACGGTTCGAAAAGGGTCTGCAGACCCGTCGGGAGGTTCTCGGCGGTGCATATGTGGACGCTTCGGTAAACAAGGCGACCGAGTTCAACTGGCCGATGCAGGAGCTTGTCACCGAGTATTGCTGGAACGAGATCTGGAACAGGCCCGGCCTCGACCGCCGTTCGCGCAGCCTTCTCAATCTTGGCATGATTTCCGCCCTTAACCGCCCCCACGAGTTGAAGCTGCACGTTCGCGGCGCGATCAATAACGGCCTCAGCAAGGACGAGCTTCGCGAAGTTTTCCTTCAGGTCGCGATCTATTGCGGCGTGCCCGCGGCGATCGACAGCTTCCGCGTCGCGCAGGAAGTCTTCGAGGACATGGGTATCTAATCGGTGCCCGGCTTTCGGGCCGGGAACAGACTAACTCTGTGGAGGACACTTCAATATGACGACCAGCGATGATTTCCGCGCCACCGGAAACCCGATGTTTAACGGCAACAAGCTGAAGCTTGGCGTATTCGGAACGAATTGTTCCAGCGCTTGCGCCATCACCACCGCGGAATCAACGTTCGAACCGACCTTCGAACACAATGTCGAAATTGCCAAAAAGCTCGAAGCGGCCGGCTGGGAATGCATGGTGCCGATCGCCCGGTGGCGCGGTTTCGGCGGGCCGACGAACTTCAACGGCGTGAACATGGACACGTTCACGTGGGCCGCGGCCCTGGCTGCCGTGACCACGAAGCTGCAGTTTTTCTCGACGACGCATATCCCGACCCTGAACCCGATCGTCGCGACGAAGATGGCGACGACGATCGACAACATTTCGAAGGGCCGATACGGCCTGAACCTGGTGACGGGTTGGTTTACCCCGGAAATGGAGATGTTCGGCGTTCCGATGATGGAACACGACACCCGCTACGAATATGCCACGGAATGGATGGAAATCGTCGAATCTCTGTGGACGAAGAACGGCGTCACCTTTGACGGCCAGTTCCTCAAGGTGAAAGACGCGTTCAGCGAGCCGAAGCCCTATAACAAAGAGACGGGTCGCCCGGTCCTCATCTGCGCCGGTTCGTCGGGCAAGGGCCTGCACTTCACGGCCAAGTTCTGCGACTTCAACTTCGGCTTCATGCAGGACATGGAATCGGGCGCAGCGTGGGTGAAGAAGGTGAAGGAGCTGGCTCGCGAGGAATACAAGCGCGAACTCGGAACCWTCACCGCGTGCCCGGTCGTCGTTCGCGAGACCGAAAAGGAAGCCCGGGATTACTACGACTACTACGTGAACCAGAAGGGCGATTGGGAAGCCTGCGAAAACATCTGCGAGGTTCTTCAGGTTCAGTCACAGAACCACTCGGCAGAGATGTACCAGAAGTTCAAGGAGCGCTTCATCGCTGGCTGGGGCGGCTACCCGATCGTCGGAACGCCGGAACAGGTCGCCGACAAGCTCGTCGCATTGAGCAACACGGGCGTCGACGGCGCGCTTCTCACAATGGTCGACTACAACGAAGAGCTGCCGTTCTTCAACGACCGCGTCATGCCTCTGCTGAAACAGGCTGGCCTCAGGAACTGACCGTTCCGCGGGCGGCGCAAGTCGCCCGCCACCAATCCGAAATCGAAACACTTTTAACCAATTCCGTGGCTCGACGCCAACGGCGTCAACTGCTGTAGCGGATGTACAGAGGGGAGGAGACCCTACACATGCTAAAGAAGGTTTACACCGCATTGAGCGTGATCACCGGGCTAGGCCTGATGACCACCGCCGCATTCGCGGACGGCTTAGACTCGCTACCACCGGACCAGAAGCAGCTTTACGAGCTCGTGGACCCGGCAATTCCCCTCGGTGGTACGCCGCTCAAGGATTTTGTGGCGAAGCGGCCGCCGCCATGGAAAATCGGCTACGCATCCACTTATGCAGGCAACACGTGGCGTGCCCAGATCCTCACTGAATTGAACGAGGTTCTGCTTCCGAAATACAAGGAGGCTGGACTGGTATCTGAGCTTGTCGTCACGCAGTCCGACCTGAAGGACGCGACGCAAATCCAGCAGATGCGCCAGATGGTCGACGACGGCGTCGATGCTATCATCATCTGCTGCTCGAACGTAACGGCCATCAACCAGACCATCGAATACGCGCACTCCAAGGGCGTTCCGGTGTTCTCGTTCTCGGGTTACGTGACATCGCCCTACGCGATCAATGCGACCGAAAACAACACCCAGGGCGGTTATACGGCCGCGAAATGGCTGGCCGAGGAAATCGGCGGCAAGGGCAACGTACTGACGGTTTCGGGCATCCCGGGCTTCGCATCATCCGACAGCTTCAATGTCGGTGCCAAGAAGGCGTTCGACGAGTATAAGGACATCACCGTCGTGGGCGATGTCGCCGGCAAGTGGACCGATCAGGTCGCCCAGGTCGAAGTCCAGAAATTCCTCGCGACCAACCCTACCGAAATCGCTGGTATCCTCGTCCAGTCGGCCTCGGAAAACGGTGTCGTCAACGCGGTCCAGCAGTCCGGGCGCGACATGATGCCAATCGTCCTCGGCGGCGAGGCGTCGGCGGCGTGCTACTGGCGCAATAATCCCGACTTCATCAGCCAGAGCTTCCATTTCTGGCCGCCGCGGGCTGACGCCCGACTGGTGTGGGACGTGATGATGAGGACGCTCCAAGGCCAGGGGCCGAAGATCCAGTCGATCCTGCGACCGGCTCTTCCCTACACGATCGACGATGTGAAGGAAGCAATTCCGGAAGATTGCGATCCGAACTCCACGGCGTGGATCGAGCCCAAGGGCGATGCATGGTGGCCCGCGGACGTAGCAGCACAGTACTTCGAGCGCCCGGAAGATCCGCTGGCCTGGCGGCCGAAGAAGTAATCGACGACCTCCCAAGTTGTCCCGCGACCTCCGCGCCGGCTTCATCCGTCGGCGCGGAGGACCCACGATAAGGAACCAGAAGTTGGAATTCCACAAGATACAGCGTTTGCCCCCTTACGTCTTCGAGCAGGTGAACCGTCTCAAGTCCAGCGCGCGCGCGGCCGGAGTCGACATCATCGATCTTGGAATGGGCAATCCCGATCTTCCCACGCCAAGCTGGGTTGTGGACAAGCTATGCGAAGCGGTGCAGCATCCGCGCACGCACCGCTATTCGGCTTCCAAGGGCATTATCGGGCTTCGCCGCGCCAAGGCTGCGTATTACGCCCGCCGGTTTAATGTGAAGCTTGATCCGGATACCCAGGTTGTTGCGACGCTCGGGTCCAAGGAGGGGTTTGCGAACATGGCACAGGCCATAACCGCCCCCGGGGATGTCATTCTCTGTCCGAACCCTTCCTATCCGATTCATACGTTCGGATTTCTCATGGCAGGGGGCGTGATAAGGTCGGTACCGGTCGAGCCGGATGAGACCTTCTTCCAAGCTCTCGAAATGGCGGTGCGGCATTCGGTACCGAAGCCTCTGGCGCTCATCATAAGCTACCCGTCAAACCCCACCGCTCGCGTCGCGACGCTCGATTTCTATAAGGACGTCATCGCCTTCGCGAAGAAGCACGATCTCATCGTTCTGTCGGATATCGCCTACGCTGAAATCTACTTCGACGGTCCCCCGCCGCCGTCTGTTCTCGAAGTCCCCGGCGCGATCGACGTGGCCGTCGAATTCTCCTCGATGTCGAAGACATTCTCGATGCCCGGTTGGCGCGTTGGGTTTGCGGTGGGTAACGAACGGCTCATCCGAGCGTTGACGCGCGTGAAATCGTACCTGGACTACGGAGCATTTACGCCGATACAGGTCGCCGCCGCTCATGCCCTAAACTCGGACGGGGAGGACGCCGCGCGGGCAAGAGACATCTACAGGACGCGCAGAGATACACTGGTGAAGACCTTTGCCGATGCCGGCTTCGACGTTCCAGCTCCTGCGGCGACGATGTTCGCATGGGCGAAGATACCCCCGCATTTCCGACACCTTGGCTCGCTGGAGTTTTCGAAACTCGTGCTCGAGAAGGCACAGGTCGCGATTTCGCCGGGTATCGGTTTCGGTGAGATGGGTGACGAATACGTACGGCTGGCTTTCGTGGAGAATGAAGACAGGATCCGGCAGGCCGCACGGAACTTGAAGCGGTGGCTTTCTGCAAGCGCGCGACAGCCACAACTCGATAAAGCGATGAAAGGATTTTGAAGATGCCGATCCTCGGATCTTGCCAATGTAAAGCGGTACAGTATGAAGTGTCGGAACTGGACGGCCCGATGTGGAACTGCTTCTGCCAGACGTGCAGAAAGTCCCATGCGGCCGATCATAACACTGCCGCCAAGGTGAAGAGTGAGAACTTCAAGCTGATTTCCGGCGAGGACGTCCTTCACAGCTTTGAGTCGACCCCTGGAAAACTGAGGTGGTTCTGCTCACGGTGTGGTTCGCACGTTTATGCCGAACGGCCTGCCAACCCTGAGATGAAGGTGCTGCGGGCAGGCACTTTTGACACTGATCCTGGTTCGGTTCCTATGTCCAACGTCTGGCTGTCCCACGCCAGGCCGTGGCTTGCTCACGACCCCGCGAAGGAAAACTTCGAAGAGTTCCCGTGATCTCCACGGTTGCGCGCGCCAAGGGCCGATCGACGATGAGTTCGATCTGCCCGCTTCCCCAGCGGGGAAGGCTGGATGATCGAATGGCACTTGCCGCGTTCGACGCGCGGAGGTTGGGATGTTCCGTATGCCCCAATCAAAACGGTTGCCTCTTCGGATTACCGGACACCCTCAATAGTGCTTTGGTCCTGTCCTGATCGCGATGGCTGCCACATCGCTTCAGATCGGGCGGAACTCCGCTCGAGAACCTCCGACCGACGTCAGTTGCGTGACAACATGCTTTTGGAACTTTGAGGGCGTCGAGCGACCAACCGGTTTCATCGAAATCAACCCGACATCCCGATATGGGCATGGCGGCACTATTGACAGATTATCAGACAATCTGTCATTCTGTAGTTCACTGAGCGAGTTCTCGGAGCGTTCAAAGACGGCAGTCACAATCGGCAAGAGGCCCGGGCATCGGATGTCCTGGCGCGATCTGCTGCTGCCTAAAGGGAGGATGGGCATGACGAAAGACGTCGCCGTAAGCATGACGGCCGTTGCCAAATCGTTTGGCGAAACGAAGGCATTGAAGAAATGCGATTTTGCCGCCAAGGCAGGGGAGGTGCACGCGATCGTTGGCGAGAATGGCAGCGGCAAGAGCACCATGGCAAAGATCATGTCCGGCGTTATCGCTGCCGATGCAGGATCTGTCCTGATCCTTGGCAAGTCCATCACCTCGCCAGTCGATGCCAAAGGGGTTGGTCTCGCTACGATCTTCCAGGAAGTCCTTGTCGCCGATGAAGCGAGTGTCCTCGACAACCTTTTCGTAGGAAGCGAGGACCTGTTCTCGCTTCGGAAAGCCTCCAGTGAACGTGAAAGCGCTGCGCAAAGCCTCCTCGACCGCCTGGTGGGAAAGCCTGTCGATCTCCGGCAGAACGTCGGTGATCTTCCGCTCAGCATCAAGCAATGGATCGTTATCGCCCGGGCCGTTCTGAGGAAACCCAAGGTCTTGATCCTAGACGAGTCCTCGGCGGCACTCGATCTCGACGCGACCGTCCGCCTCCACGAAGAGATCGATCGACTCCGGTCCGAGGGGTGCGCGGTAATCATCGTTACGCACCGCATCGCCGAGCTCGTCCGGATCGCCGATCGGGCGACAATACTGAGAGACGGTTTCACTGTCGGTGTCCTTGAGAAATCCGAGATCACCGAGGCCAATCTCCTGCGCATGATGACCCCTCAAGACCGCCAGATTTCCGCCGCTGCTTCAACGTCTGCACCGGGCCTGCCGGGTGATCGCAAGGAAGCTCTTTCCGTCCATGGCGCGCGCCCCCAGGAGGCATCGCAACCGTTCGACTTCGTCCTTCCGCAGGGTTCTATCGTGGGCGTCGCGGGACTGGACGGCCAGGGCCAGGACGCCTTCGTGCGACTGGTCGCAAGGATTATCTCGCCCTTCGGAGGGGAGGTCCGGATCCTGAACAGGGAAAGCACCGGTCTCGTCAAAGTCAGCACGCTCGACGACGCCGCGAACAAGGGCATTGTGTACGTATCCGGAGACCGGAAGCGGGAAGGAATTTTCCCGCAGCAGAGCATTTTCGAGAACCTCGCCATCGGTATCTATCAGAAGAACCTGGGGCCGTTCGGTGTCATCAGGCGGAAAAAGCTGAAGCAGACGTTTGCCCGGGAGGTCGAGCGGCTCCGCGTCAAGATCGGCCACCCGGACAACCGGATTACGTCCCTTTCCGGTGGTAACCAGCAGAAGGTCCTGATCGGCCGCGCCTTCGCCAATGATCCCAGAGTGATCGTTCTTAACGACCCTGCTCGGGGCGTGGACCTCAACACCAAACGCGACCTGTATCGCGAGCTTCGGCTGTTTGCCGAAGGTGGCGGCTCGGTAATCTACCTTTCGAGCGAGATCGAGGAGTTTCTTGGTTTCGCCGATCGCGTCGATGTCTTTCACAAAGGGAGCATCCATCGCTCCCTCGACGGCCCCGACATCAACGAAGAAACCATTCTCGCTGCAATGTTCGGCCGCTCGGTTGCCGACACCATGGAATTCTCCAAAGAGAGAAAGGCACACTGATGTCGCAACRTTTTGGATTTCCTGCGCTCGACAGGTCGCTGACCGTACCGTTCGTTCTTTTCGGAGTGTTGCTCGTCGCTGCAGCCTTGCTGTCGCCGCGGCTGTTCACCGCAACCGGAATAGGCGGAGCAATCWTCGTCGCAGCACCTTTGATCCTCACAACGCTCGCCCTGACACCGATCGTGATGGCAGGACGCGGTTCGGTTGATCTTTCCGTTGGCCCCTTGATGGGTTTCGTGAACGTCACCCTGATCGGCTGGCTCTCGGCAAGTGGTTACACGTCGCCACTCGCGGTGGTTTGCTGGGTGGTAGCAGTCGGCGCGCTGTACCAGTTGCTGCAGGCGCTCATCATCATCTACGTCCGGGTCGCCCCCATCATCGTCACGCTTTCCAGCTTCCTCGTCCTTTCAGGCGTGAACCTCATGGTCATGTCAAGGCCCGGCGGCGTCGCGCCGGACTGGATGATGACGTGGGGAGCAGGAACCACGATCTTATCTCCGGTGCTGATTATCGTCCTGGCGGCGTTCGCTCTTTGGGCCGTTATGCGCCGGACCACCTTTTACTCCCACCTCC
Source organism: Rhizobium sp. BR 314 (assembly GCF_047445805.1). NCBI lineage: Bacteria > Pseudomonadati > Pseudomonadota > Alphaproteobacteria > Hyphomicrobiales > Rhizobiaceae > Rhizobium > Rhizobium sp. BR 314. The sequence goes on from NZ_JARWLA010000059.1 coordinate 12,392, forward strand.
GCATGACAGGCGCCGACGAACGGATGGCCTACACGAGCGGAGTGAAAGTCGACACCGTACGCATCTGCGCCCATCTCCTCGGCGGCGTCTTCGTTGGCCTTGCCGCGCTCAGCTATACGGCATTGATCTCTTCGGGCGATCCTACCCAGGGAAGCAGCTACACGCTCCAGGCAGTTACCGCCCTGGTGCTCGGTGGCGCAAACCTGGCTGGCGGGAGAGGGGGGGCTTTGGGGTCGACGCTTGGTGCGCTGAACATGTTCCTCATCTCGTACCTGCTTTCCGCCTTCAGTTTCGGAAGCGTGACAGGGTTCGTGACGCAAATGGCTTTCGGCCTGATCCTCGTGGCATCGCTCCTCGTCAACGTATTCATGACGGCCCGGCGCCCGGCTTWCTAGGGAGGACTTGTAATGACTTTACTCGCAACGGAACAGACGATGAGCCAAACAGGACGATCGGTAAAACTGCAGCGCAGCATCGTGATTGGCTTTGGTCTGCTTGCCGCACTTCTCGTGCTGGGTACGATCCTTGTTCCGGGGTTCATCTCCCCCCGTAACGCGCGTTCGATATTGCTGCTTGCCGCTTTCCTGGGGCTTGCATCGTTGGGACAGACGCTATGTGCCATGGTCGGCGCGCTTGATCTCTCCATTCCCTATGTCATCGGGGGAGCGAACATTCTCTTCCCAAGCCTGTTGGTCACCGGCATGCCTGCCTGGCTGGCCGCAATAGTGGTCGTTATCCTGGGAGCAGCAATCGGGGTCGCGAACGGCTTTTTGAGCTTCAGGCTGCAGGGCCAGGCTCTCATCATGTCCCTGGGGGTCGGCTTCGCATTTGTCGGTGCGGTACAGCTGTACACCTCCATCGGTTCCGACTACGGCGGCACGGTTTTCGCGCCCGTACCGAACTGGCTCCGGAATTTCGCCGCGTTCAACGGGAAGACCTTCGGGCTTTCCCTGCCGCCGGTGGTGCTGGTTTGGCTGCTCATAACGCTTGCGACCATCTGGGCTCTGTACAACACCTGGTTTGGCCGCTCCATCTACGCGGTGGGGGGCAGCAGGACTGCAGCGGCACGGCTTGGCATTTCCGAAACCAAGGTCTGGACCAGCATTCACGGTATCAGTGGAGCGATGTCGGCACTGACGGGCGTATTGCTGCTCGGGTTTTCCGGCGGCGGATTCGTTGGCGTCGGAGATCCATATCTCTTCACCACCGTTGCGGCCGTTGTGATCGGCGGCACCTCGTTGCTTGGAGGCGCAGGCGGATACGGGGCAACCGTTCTCGGCGTACTCGTATTGACGGTAATGACGTCCCTGCTGGTTGGGCTGGGCCTGAGTTTTGCCGCGCAACAGGCGATCGTGGGTCTGCTGATCGTGCCGATGGTGGCCGTCTACGCTCGTACCCCGCATATCCGCAACCAGATCTGATCGAAAGGCCGGCAAATTGAAGATTGTCGCGATAACTGGCAATGTCTCGCGCCCCTCGAAGACGCGGGCGCTCGGGGAATACGCACTCTCGAGCGTCTCGCCCGGTCACACACGGTATCTGTTTGACCTGGTCGATGTTCTCCCGGTGTTGGGAACCACCCTGTGGCGTTCGGAGGCTCCTGTTGGACTCGCGAACGTTCTTGACGCAATCCAGTCTTCAGATGTCCTCATCGTGGGCACGCCGGTCTTCAAGTCCTCGATGACCGGCCTTCTCAAGCATCTTTTCGACCTCTTCGAAATGACAGCCCTGCAGGGGAAACCCGTGTTGATATTCGCAACGGGTAAAGCCGAAGCCCATGGTCAGCACGTCGAGGCTCACCTGCGCTCATTGATGGGCTTCTTCAAAGCCGAGGTTCGCGGTGACTTCATCTATGCGATGGACGGCGACTTTCCAGATTCGGCACCGTCTGCGGAACTCCGGGAGCGGGTCGACCGCCAACTCGCTCGCACTCTGGGCCATGTTTAGTTCAAGGAGAAGACCATGAAGTTTGCTCCCATCGAGAGCGCAGTTAAAGCAATCGCCGCCGGAGAGATGATCATCGTCGTGGACGACGAAGACCGGGAAAACGAAGGCGACATCCTGGTTGCCGCGGACAAGGTGACGAACGATCATGTTGCCTTCATGATGCGTTATGCGCGCGGCCTGATCTGCGTTCCGATGACCGGGGACCGGCTGGACGAACTGGATATCCCGCTCATGGTGGAGCGTAACTCGGATTCCATGCAGACAGCGTTCACTGTCTCAGTGGACCTGATACAAGGCGTATCGACCGGCATTTCCGCAGAAGACCGCGCCAAGACCATCAGGGCGCTCGCTGACGCATCGACGGTGCCGGAGGACCTGTCCCGGCCGGGCCACATATTCCCCCTGCGGGCAAACCCGTCCGGTGTCCTCGGCCGCCCCGGCCATACGGAAGCCGCGGTGGATTTCGCGCGGCTGGCCGGGCTCGAGCCAGCGGGTGTCATCTGCGAAATCGCCAACGACGACGGCACTATGGCGCGTCTTCCCGAGCTCAGCGAATTCGCTGAGCGGCATGGCCTCCTCATGGTGACCATCGAAGCCCTGATCGAATATTGCCGCGAGATCGATAAAAGCGGCCTTTGTGCAGATCACGCAGCCAGGGAGGCGGCGATGGCCAATGTTTCGTATCTGACAAGCAGACTTTCCCCGTGCCCTCAGACGGAGAGCGAACTCCTGCGTTGGTGGCCTCCGATACACGCGAAGGAAAGCGCGTTTGAAGGTGCCCACGGGGAGCCTCGTGACGCTAACTGACCATGGTTAGCTGCGCGATGATCGGGCATAACAAACCGTGAGCCACTTTATCGTCGCCACTGCTTTCCTGCTGAATTATCGGCCCACGCGATGTCGCTTTAGTTCCGTTTCCCTTTTCAGTCTCCGGATGGTCGAGGATATGCTGGCCGCTCTTGGGATCATTGTCTCGCACCCTACGATCCGCCGGGCAGAGAATTTGGTCGTTCGCCAACGACAAGCTTCAATCCTACAACACCGAACGAGACATCACGCCGGCTGTCGCGCATCGGCATCACAAGGGCTTGAACAATCGAGCGGAGAATTCGCACCAGCCAATCCGACGGCAACAGCGGATCAAGTAGCCTTTCAGGTCACAACGACTCTTGCGGCGCTTCGTCTCCATCCATGACCCGATTGCTAACATGTTCCACATCCCCCCATCACCTCACCGCGAGCCATGTCGCGAACTGGGGGCAGCAGCGATGAACCTATGGGCGCAAATCGTTTGCGCATGGCTGACAAAATAGCCCCGCGTCACGGGCTCGACCCTTTGCCGTTGAGTTCACGATGCCCCGTCGAAACCACGGCGAGGGCTGGCCTCGCCAGTCAATTGCCCCGTCCATGCGTCACGGAATATGATGTTCCACCGAGAGGGACTCGCCAGGACGTTCAGTTCTCTATGCGGATTTATTCTTTTAAATCAATCTCGTAACAAAAATCAGATAAGTTCTATTATGGAACTCAACGCCCCCGGGCAATTCCAAATAGTGTCAATTGCATGCTAAAATCCCTTTAAGTTCTGTCACAGCGAGCTATTTCGATTTTTCGAAAAGCATCGTCGAGAGTCTCCACTTCGAGCAGTAGCAAGGCATCGTTCAAGCAGCGCTCGATATCGTCCACTCTCCTGCCCTCTATTTGGGCAATCATAGGAATCGTCTTCCCTCGTGCCAGCCATCGCAAGGATGCCATCTGGAGAGGACAAAGGTTCGATATTGTCATTCTAGAACTACCATCTCGTACTCGATCGAGGCGTTAGGAATTTAGTTGATGCTCATGGACGAAGGCCAAAATTCCCTGCTTGAACTCAACTGACCACCGGCCGATCGGCTCTGGGTTGCGCTTCAGGGCGGTAGTGATGGGCAGCCGTCGCCTTGGACCGCCGGCTGTACAAGCCGGGTTCTAAGCTGAAGAATATCGTTTGCAGCCTCAACGAAGCTCTCCATCGAAGTCTTGTGCTCCGGCAGCAGTCGCTTGACCAAACGTAATTCCAAGAGCAGCTTGGTCTTGTTGTTTTCGTAGTAGAGTGGAAATTTTTTGATGTTGAGGCCTTTGATGTCGTAGGACAGGTCTGGTAGGCATTATAGCTCACTGCCGTAAAATGCTGGTTGGCGCGCGCTATGTGAATCGCATCGGCCCCATCCTCTGCGATGAAATTCACGTAGCTTTGGGAGGCGCCCCGGTGCTTGAGTGAATCAAACGTCAGTCCGGCGATCCCGATCACACAAATGGGAACGACCAAAAGCAGCATTTTCGTTTTGATACTGATATGTGCCATGAACGAGATAATTGCCCACCCTTCTTCAATATGTGGTTCAGCGCGTTGCCCATGCTGCTAGACCTCCTCCTTCAGCGTCTCCTTCTGGGTAATAAGGCGCGCAGAGTGGTGGCCGGAGGCAAATGCCCAAAGCCAGCTCAGCGCAACCGCCATGCGGCTCCTTGTTCCGATCAAGAAGTAGATGTGAGCAAGGCCCCAGATCCACCAGGCGATGGAGCCCTTGAGCCGCAGCCTGCCGAAATCGATCACCGCGGAGCTTGGTCCAATGGTCGCAAGATTACCAAGATGCCTGTACTTGAAAGGAGGCGGCGCTGAGCGCTGCTTGAGGCGGGCCTTGATCACTTGGGCGACGTATTTTCCCTGCTGCTTTGCTGCGGGCGCGATACCAGGAACCAGCATTCCCTCGCCGGTCTTAACGCTAGCGGTATCGCCGACAACGAAGATGTCCGGGTGTTCGAAGACCGTAAGGTCGGGCTGCACGATAGCACGCCCCGCTCGATCCGTCTCCGCCCCCACCCACACGGCGGCCTTGGATGCCTGCACGCCCGCCGCCCATATGACCGTGCGGCTCGGGACAAACTCGTCCCCAATCGATATGCCTTCCTCGGTGCAGTCGGTCACGGGCCTTCCCGTGCGAACCTCGACGCCCATCGACGCAAGGGATCGCTCGGCGTATTGCGATAACGCCTCATGAAAAACAGGCAGAATACGCGGCCCTGCCTCTACAAGAAGAATGCGCGMCGAAGTCGTATCGATGTTTCTGAATTCCTCGACAAGCGTCCTTCGAGCCAGTTCGGCGATGATCCCGGCCATTTCGACGCCTGTCGGCCCGGCGCCGATTATCGAGAAGGTCAGCAGCCCCGCCCGCGCTTGGGGATCGGTTTCCAGCTCCGCTTTTTCGAACGCCAGGAGAAGGCGACGGCGGATCGTGGTGGCGTCTTCCAACGCCTTCAGTCCGGGCGCGAAGGGCTCCCATTCATCCCGGCCGAAATACGCGTGACGGGCCCCCGTTGCGAGAACAAGGGTATCGTAGGGAATGGCATGGCCGCCCTTGAGCGAGACGAGCCGCTTCTCGACATCGACGCCTACGACCTCGCCAAGAAGCGTCGTGACATCTTTCCTTCCACGAAATACTGCGCGAATGGGCCAGGCAATCTCGGAGGTCGCCAGGACGGTCGTGGCGACCTGATAGAGCAGCGGCTGGAACAGGTGATGATTGCGTCTGTCGATGATCGTGATCGAGAGGTTTGGACATTTGAGATCCTTGGCCAATTGGAGGCCGGCGAAACCACCTCCCACGATGACAACTCGATGCTCCATTTCGTCCTCCCGCGAGCCTTTGGAAAAAACCCGCCTCGGATCAAGCGCGTCTTTCGGTGTTGCACAATCGCAAGCTCAGTCGCTGATGCGACTGCTCACAATGATGGAAGGGGGGCTTACCAGCAACGGAAGCAACGGTTCGAGAACACGCTTGACGTTCGGAGATTCTCCGTGACGCGCGGCTGCCTCCTCGTTTGCCCAACCATCGAGAATGAAGAACGTATTCGGCTCGTCGGAGCGCTGGTAGAGATTGTAGTAGAGGCAGCCCTCTTCCTCGCGGGCAGGGCCGACAAACTCCTGGAGCAGTGTGTTGACACGGTCCCGGTTACGCGTCGATGTTTTAAACTCAACAATGAGATGCTGTTCGTCGGACTTGCTCGATGGCATGTGGGAAGCTCCTAATTGAAGACGATGACGGGCTTGATCACGCGGCCAGCTTCGGCATCGGCGATGGCCTCGTTGATTTTCTCGAACGGATACTTTGTGATCAGCTTCTGGAACGGGAATAGGCCGGCCTGGTTCAGCTCGACCAGTTGGGGAATGAAGAGCTGGGGGATCTGGTCTCCGAGAATGGCACCCTGAATTTTCCGGTTGAAGACCATGAGGTCCAGCGGGATTGGAATATCCTTGCCGAGCGCGTCGAGCCCGAGGAGGACGACATGGCCCCCTGCCCGCGTGCATTTGATCGTATTCAGGATGACGGGAATGATACCCACGGCATCGATCGCAAAATCGGCACCGCCGCCCGTCAAGGCGTGGATCTGCTCCACGACGTCTGGGTCCCTGCCGTTGATAGCATGGGTCGCGCCCAACGTCTTGGCCATCGCCAAACGCTGCTCGTTCAGGTCGATGATGATGATCTTGCTGCACCGCCGGACCTTGGCGGCCATCACCGCAGCCATGCCCACTGCTCCGGCGCCGAACACGGCAATGGTTTGTCCGATCTCCGGCTTCATGGCGTTGATGACGGTACCTGCCCCCGTTGCCATGCCGCAACCGAGCGGGGCCGCATTCGTCAGGTCGAAATCCTTGGGAAGCTGCGCGGCGTTGTTCTCAGTCGCCAGGATGTGGGTCGCGAAGGATGACTGGCCGACAAAGTTGCTGCCGATGCCGACTTCATCACAAAGCAAGGCCTTTTTGCCGTTCGGACGAAGCCCCGTCAGATTGTACTGGGTGTAGTTCTGGCAGTTCATCGGGTGAGAGCGCCGGCAATCGCCGCAGAAGCCACATGAACTCTGGCTGAGCGCAACGTGGTCGCCCACCCTTAAACCCTGGACGTCCGCCCCGATGGCTTCGACGATGCCAACACCTTCATGTCCCGGTATGACCGGGGCGGGAGGCCCAAAAATCCCATCACGGAGCAACAGGTCCGTATGGCAGATGCCCGTCGCGACCGTTCGCACAAGAATTTCATTGCCTTCGGGATCCGCCAGCTCAAGTTCACGAAACTCCAGCGGAGCTTTCGGTTTTACGGCCACAGCCGCCGTTATCTTCACCATGCTTTTCTCCTGCATTCTCCCGCGTTGACACCGGGAATGACCTGTCTGGCATCCTGTGCGGGCTAGACGCGACCGACGCGTGCGCCGTAAATGATCGCCGCAAGAGCGATGATCCCGCCCTGGACGATAAGCTTGCCGGGCTCCTGGATGCCGAACACGGTCAACATCGCAAATAGGAAACTGAAGGCGACGACCGCCACGAAAGGCCCCGCGACGCCGCCGCGGTCGACGCCGAACGTCACCCCACCGAGAATCGTCGCGGCGAGAGCGTTCATGAAGGTGTCGAAGCCGGGCTTGATCGTTCCAACGGCCAGCGCAGACACCTGAACCAGGGCGGCGATGCCCGTCAGCGTGCCCGCCAGCGTATGCGAGAAAAAAATCGTTCGAGCCAGAGGTATGCCTGTTATCTCCGCCGCCCTCGGATTGTCGCCGACAGCGCGGAAGTAGCGCCCGAGGATCAGGAAGCGGAACGCTAGTGCGACGACCACGGAAATCCCGATCCAGACGATAACGGAGTAAGACAGGCCGTAGATGTTCCCGCTCGTCAGGACGCGAAGCCAGCTTGGTGTCGAACYCGGTGCACGGCCGGAACTCATGAACTGGACGATCCCGATGAGGATCGCCGATACGCTCAGCGTCGCGATGACCGCGGAGGCGCGGACATAGGCCACGAGGGCGCCGTTGATCAGACCGACGGCAAGGCCGATGACGATCGTCATCAGGACCGTGACGAAGGGCGGGTAACTGTTGAGGAGCCCGGAGCTGGCGAGATAGATCGAAAAAGCAAACACGCCACTGACCGAGAGATCAATCGAACGCACCCGCATGACAAGAGATTGCGCCAGCACCGCGATCCCGAGCGGCGCTGACTGTTTCAGGATCACGAACCAATAGTTCGGATTGATCAGCGTCGCACTTACCGCGGGGGCCAAAGCGATCAGGATTGCGAGCACGTAATATGCCGGGGGCAAGCCGAGCACCCAGGAAAGTGTGCGCTTGGCGGTGAGAGTGCGGGATGGCGTCTCAATTTTCGCATCTGCTGTGGTCATCGAGAGGTCCATCTCTTTCAAAGTCCGATCGTTTTGCGACGCTGCGAAACGACGAGTGCCAGCAGCAGAAGGCCCTTCACGACCGACTGGAGGAATGCCGAGACGTTGGCGAGGTTCATCACGTTGTTGACGATGCCGAGGATAGCCGCGCCGGCGACAGTGCCGAGGATGCTACCGATACCGCCAGCTAGGTGAACACCCCCGAGCGCTGCTGCGGTAACGGATTCAATTCCGAAGGTGGCACCCCCCTTGGGATCGCCTGAGGCAAGGCGGCCCGCGAGGAACATCCCGGCAGCACAAGCAAATAGCGCCGACAGGATGTAGGCTTTGATGACTGTGCGCTCGACCGGGACGCCATTCATGCGGGCATTGAAATCGTTACCCCCCGAAGCGAACAGGTAAAGGCCAAACGGCCTGCGATAAAGCATCCAGGCAGCAACGACGGTGGCGGCGATCAGCCAGAGCAGCGAGTTCGGCACGGGCCCGACCGAACCCGCGACTGACGCCGACAGCCAATCAGGCACCTTCCCGCCGGGGATCGGGAGAATGATAAGCGCCAGTCCCTGGCCGATCCCCATGGTTGCCAGGGTCATGATGATCGGGTGGACGTTAAGCCTGGCTACGCCGTATCCGTTGGCCAGTCCGAATGCGATCGCAACCGCAATGCAAAGCACGACACGGACAACCTCTGGCATGTCGAGTGTCATGATCGTGGTCGTCACGCTGATGATCGAACCAACGGAAACGTCCAGGCCGCCCGTCAGGATCACAAAGGTCTGGCCGAGCGCAGAAATGACAAGAACAGTAGATTGGGCCAGCAGGTTCGACAGATTCTCCGGCGCCAGAAATTCTGGAAGCAGGATGACCGAGGCGACCACCAGCACGAATAGCGTCCCGATCGACAGCCGGATCGCACCCGCCCGGTAAGGAGTCTTCAGGAAGTTTGCGATGGTATTCATGTATCCTCCTCAATGAACAGCGGCGCGCGGATCGTGCGCGAAGTTCGAACCTAGTGCGGTTCCCAGGATGGTTTCCTCTGTGGCATCGAGCGCGGGCATCTGCCCGACGATCTTTTTGTCGTGAACGACCAGGATGTTGTCACACAGCCCGATCAGTTCGGCGTGCTCGCGCGACGAGACGATCACTGCACCGCCACGATCGGCAAAATCGCGAAGCAGCTTGTAGATTTCCGCTTTCGCGCCGACATCGACGCCCCGTGTCGGCTCCTCGATGACAAGGATATCGACCCCCGAAAGCAGCCAGCGGCACAGAAGCACCTTTTGCTGGTTTCCGCCCGAAAGTTTGCCGACGGGCGAGGCGGGGTCGGCAGCCGCAACACGGAGCGACTTTATGACATCGTGAACCCTGGAG
>NZ_JARWLA010000060.1:0-21590 GCF_047445805.1 Rhizobium sp. BR 314
CTGCCATCTCGATGGCGTAGTCCACTCCCCCGCGGGTCGCTTCCTTGACCTCGCCGATGACATCCGGCGTGGTTGCCAGGAAGGTACGCGTCGCGCCCAGCGCCTTAGCCAACTCAAGCTTCTCCGGCATCAAATCGATGGCGACGATCTCGCTTGCCCCGCTAGCCACCGCTCCGAGGACGGCCGACAACCCCACGCCTCCCAGGCCGATGACGGCGACCGACTGCCCCGGCTTCACGCCACATGTATTTACGACGGCACCGACGCCTGTCATCACGGCGCATCCGAACAAGGCCGCCATGGTGACGTCCACGTCTTTGGTGATCTTGACGACCGAGTGCGCCGACACGACCGCGTATTCCGAAAACGCCGATACGCCGCTGTGATGGTTGATATCGTAGCCCCGAAGACGGATATGCTTGCTACCGTTCAACAATGTCCCGGCGGCGTTTGCGCGATAGCCCGGCTCACAGAGGCTTGCGCGTCCTCCCGCGCAGTAATCGCAGTGTCCGCAGATGGGCAGGAACGACATCACGACGTGATCGCCAACCTTCACTGTATCCACACCGGGTCCGATTTCTTCGACAATGCCGGACGCTTCATGCCCCAACGCGACAGGCAATGGACGGGGGCGGTCGCCATTTATCGCCGACAGGTCGGAGTGGCACACACCAGCGGCCTTGATTTTGACCAGGACCTCAAGATTGCCCGGAGGCGCCAGGTCGACGGTCTCGACACTGAGAGGCCGCGAACTTGCATACGGCTTGGGAAGCCCTGACTCTCGGAGAATGACTGATTTCATCTGCATTGTCGCGTATTCCTATCTCGAGAGCATCTGCATGGCGGCGGGTACGTAGCGGAAGCCTTCCCCCTCCCGGGCGACATTGCCGAGCCCGGGCCACGCAAAGTGATAGGACATCACTGGTATGCGGTCTGTCGCGAGCATATCCAGCACCCGTGTGCGCGACCGCGCCGAGAGCTTGGGATCGGTGTCGTACTTGAACTCCATCCACGGGCGTTCCATCAGCAGGATATGATGATGGGTCAGATCGCCGAGGAAGCAGAGCCGATCGTTGCCCGACTGCATGAGGAAGCAGAAGTGGCCCAAGGTGTGGCCTGGAGCGTGCACTGCCTGCACGCCCGGCAGAAACTCCTGACCGTCCACGAAATGCGTTATCCGATCACGGTGTGGAAGAAGGTTCCTCCGGGCATTTTCCACCTGGGCCTTGAAACCGTCATCAAGCTTGCCTCCGTCGGTCCAGTCATCGAAGTCGCTTTCGCTTATGAAGATCTCCGCGTTGGGAAAATTAAGCTTGCCGTCCTGATCGCAAAGTCCGCCGGTGTGGTCGATGTGTGCGTGGGACAACACCACGGCATCGACTTCCAAAGTGTCGATCCCTGCCTCCTGCATGCTCTTCAGCAGGCGACCGGTCGTCGGCCCGAAAATCTTCGACGTCCCCATCCCGGTGTCGAACAGGATGGTCTTTCCGTTGATTTTGACCAGCGGGATGTTCTGCTCGAGGGTCACCGACGAACTGGACAGGAAGTTCCTGTCGAGCATTTCCGTCACCGTGGCTGCGTCGACCCCGAGGAAATTCTCCCGTGGGTCGCCCAATTCCAACGGTCCGTCCGAAAGTACCGTTATTTCGCCGCTTCCGAACTTGAACGGATAGAAATAGGGCAACTTAGTCTGATGCGCTTGGTCATTGAGCACGCCGCTTATCCTCCCAGATTGGCTGCACCATTTGACAGATTGTATGAAAATCTGTCAACACAATAGTGGTGATTGTCTACGAAGTCAGGAAACGATCGAAAGCACGTGACCCCTTGGCCTGCCGATGTTGAACTGTTCGATCTGCTGCATCAGCCGCTGGGTCTCTTTTGTGAGTTCCTGGGTGGCGGCGTGGGCTTGCTCGGCGATGGCAGCGTTTCGCTGGGTGCTGTCATCGATCTCGCCAACGGCCTGGTTCACTTCGATAAGCGAAGCCGCCTGGTCCCTGCTCGCCGCAGCGATAAGCTCAACCCTTTCGGAAATTCCGGCAACATTCGACGATATCGCAATCAGCACCTTGCCCGCCTCGTTCACCAATCGCGATCCCGAGGCGACTTCCTCGCTTGATCTTGCTATGAGTTCCTTGATTTCCTGGGCGGCTAGAGCCGACCGCTGGGCAAGTTCCCTGACTTCCTGGGCCACGACAGCGAAGCCCTGCCCCGCTTCTCCAGCTCTCGCGGCCTCGACACCGGCATTGAGTGCCAGGAGATTGGTCTGGAAGGCAATCTCGTCGATGACGCCGATGATTTGCGAAATGCGCCCGGAAGCCGCTTCTATTCGTCCCATAGCGTCAACCGCGTTCGTGACCACTGAAGCAGACGCATCCGCGGCCTGCTTGGTTTCTTTTACCAGCTGGGCTGCGGCTTGTGCCTGCTCTGTCGAGGAACGCACCGTCGCGGTGAGTTGATGAACAGCGGCCGCGGTCTCCTCCAACGACGCGGCTTGACGCTCGCTGCGGCGGGAGAGATCATCGGCGCCACTGCTGAGGTTGTCTGCATTTTGCCGAATGAGCACGATGTTGCCGCGAAGTTCCGACATCGTCGCCTGCAAACGCAGCAACGAATTGTTGAAGTCCCGTCGCAATTGTTCCAGCCGCCCGGAGAACGGTTGATCGATCGTGCTCGAAACATCACCGTTGGATAACCTCTCCAGCCCAGCGGCAAGACTGTCGAYGGCGTCGCCGATCTGTTTGTCGATCTCGGCTTTCTCCGCCTCGTTGTGCCGACGTTCAGCTTCGGAAGCCGATCGTTGACGATCCGCGTCGTTCTCGATCTCGATCTTCCTCGCGGCATTCTCCCTGAAGACACAGAGCGCCCGGGCCATTTCTCCGAGCTCATCAGCGCGCTCAGAACCGCCGATCTCAATGTCAAGGTCCCCTTCCGCCAAACGCCGCATGTCGTCGGTCAACTGGACAACAGGTTTTTTGAAAGTCGCAATCATCCCGAAGCCAGCGAGAAGTGCGACGAGGACGCCGGCAAATGTCGTGATGAGGCCAATGCCATTCGCGTAAGCCGTCTCTTCAATGGCTCTTGCGCGCTGGGCGTCGGCAAACGTCGTGAGGTGGCCCCATATGGTGTTCAACTGGTCTGTCGTTTGCCTATATTGCGCACGCCTCACTTCCGAGATCTCGACGAGCTTCGCACTGTCCTGCGTCATACCCTCTACCGCCGGCGGCACCGTATTCTGGACTGCCTTGAAAAGGTCGAGGTCGGAAGCGGCACTCCAGATGTCCAATATCTCCTTCTTCGTTCTGTCAAAGTTCTGGACGAGCTGCGCACGGTTTTGTTCGGTAGGGTCGGCTATGAAGCGCGCAAGGTTTATCCTGATGAGATAGCTGGAGTCTGAAAGTCTTCGGCTGCCGTCCAAGGCGCTGCTGATCTTCGCCAAATGTTGGTCGAGACCTGCGAACTCGACGATTGCTTTCTTTGTTTGCTGGTTCGCTACCGCGTTAATCGCGACGGAGATTTCCTTGAACGCGGACATTGCGGTGTCGAGGCCTACGGTGTTGTCCGATGAAGCGCCCTGCGACAGAAGTTGTGTTACGCTTTTCACCGCGCCATCGACCGAGCTCGACAGTTTTGTGGCGTCCGATGGCAAGGAAGCCCGCAGATTTCGGGCGCTCCGACGCAACTCGCCCACTTTGCCGCCCAAATATTTGAGTTTCAGCTCGGTCGTTCCGGCGGATTGGTAGCCCGCGGCAAGATCAAGGAAGAAGGTTGCATAGCCTGTCACCCTGTCGGCATCGCGCAACATCGATTTGGCGGCGCCCTCGGACTGCTCGCCGGACTTCCTTAACTCGTCTGCTAGCCTGAGCATTTCATTCTGCGACCAAACCAGCGATTCAGAATGATTGGCGATCGAGCTTATCAGTTTCTCTTCGCTTTCATGGATGCTCCAGAGAGAACCAAAATTGTTCACCACGTCCAGCATAATCGCGTTTGCCGACTGGAGGCCTTCGCTTTCCGCCGTAGCTCCGGCATTCGTCACCAAAGCCTGCAGATGCGATTGCTGCGCGAGCAGGTCAGCCTTCACGCGATCGCGCCTTTCTTCCGACGCCTCGTCGAGAAACTCTCTCATCGAGGCGGAGACGTCACGGAAACCCGAGAGCACCTGCATCACCTGGCTTGAGGTTTCCAGGCGGCTTTGTAGGAGACCCGCGGCGTAGTGCCCCAAAAACCCCACCGCGCAAATACTGATTATGAAAGGCAGTACGAAAATGATTACTTTTGTCTGTAGCCGGAAACGGGACAACAGCCTGTCCATTGTGGTCCATCCTTGTCCATAGGCGGTGAAGAAGCTTCATCAATCGGGATCCGCCTCCGATGGAAGCATCGAATCATCAATGACGACACGAGGCTGCGCGACTGAGGATTGTCTGTCAACAGATTGTCTGATAAAGCATGTTTAGGTTTATCAAATTGTCTCGCGAACTTGCGCAGGAATAACTCCAGAACCGGCGCTGCCGCAGCCGGCACAACTTTCACCGCTTACATCGATCAAACCGCGATGTCCTTGTTTTCAGTGGAAAGCGGTGACGGCATCTCGGCCATGTGAAGACTGCGAACATGTCGTCGTCGTGGTGACGGCGCCTTGGGGAACAAACGGGTCCTTCTCATGGATGGACGGCTCCACGGATGACGCCGACCTCACCAGCTTTCCCAATATGCATATCGAGATGCCCGATCTGGGAACGGTAAGTGTTGAGATTGAGGAAGCAGAGAAGATGACTGATACGAGAGCATTGCTCGATAATATGACCTTGGCCGAGCAGGTCTCGCTACTTTCCGGCGATACGTTCTGGTCTTTACCGCCCATCGACCGCCTAGGGGTAGGGAGATTGCGCTTGACGGACGGCCCCAACGGCGCCCGCGGGGCGGGGTCTTTTGTCGGGGGTGTGACTGCAGCGGCTTTCCCGGTAGGCATTGCCATCGGAGCGAGTTGGAACCCGGACCTAGCCAGGGAAATCGGCAGTGCGCTAGGTGACGAGGTTCTTTCCAAAGGGGCCCATGTCTCGCTGGCGCCGACCGTTAACATCCAGCGCAGCGTCACAAACGGCCGAAACTTTGAGTGTTTCTCTGAGGATCCGATACTGACGGCGGAACTTGCCGTCGGCTATATCGAAGGTCTGCAGTCCAAGAAAGTGGGTGCCACGATAAAACATTTCGCTGGCAACGAGTCCGAGATCGAACGTACAACCATCTCTTCAGATATCGATGAACGCACTCTGCGCGAAGTCTACCTAATACCCTTTGAGGCGGCGGTGAAGCGGGCAAAGGTCTGGGCCGTGATGTCTTCATATAACAAACTAAACGGTACTTACACGGCGGAAAGCCATTGGCTGTTGAACGAGGTACTGCGCGGTGGCTGGGGTTTTAACGGCGTGGTGATGTCGGACTGGTTCGGCTCGCGTTCGACCGCACCCACCGTGAATGCTGGGCTGGATTTGGAGATGCCGGGCCCGACCCGCGACCGCGGCTCCAAGCTTCTGGCGGCGATCGACGCGGGCGAGGTAAGTGTCGAGACCGTCCGCGCCTGTGTGCACAATATCCTGACCCTGATGGAACGCACCGGCGCAATCAACGATCATCGCGAGTTTAAGGAGTACGCCACTAATCGGCCGGAACATAGGGCACTCATCAGGCGCGCGGGAGCGGAAAGCGCAGTTCTGCTACAGAATGACGGCATCCTGCCATTGGCTCAGCAAGGTACGGTCGCCATCATTGGACCCAATGCCAAGATCGCGCAGATTATGGGAGGCGGCTCGGCGCAGTTGAACCCCCACTATGTCGTCAGTCCGTGGCAGGGGCTGGCGGACGCCCTGGGTGAGGAGAACGTGTTCTACGCTCAAGGTTGCAGCAACTATCGGTTTCAGCCGCTGATCGAAAACCCGACAACCTTCGAATTTTTCCAAGGGAGGGAGCTTGCTGGCGAGCCCGTGAATGTTATCGAGGAACCGTCGAGCCTCGGTGTATGGTTGCCCCCCGTGGCCGGGGGCACCGTCGATCCGCATCGCTTTTCCGCCCGAATGCGCACCGTCTTCACAGCCTCAGAAGCCGGCGGCTATCGCGTCGGCCTGACCTCGGCGGGGCWTGGCCGTGTCTATGTGGACGGCAGGCTTGTGGTGGACGCCTGGGCTTCCTGGACACGTGGTACCACATTCTTTGAAGAAGGCTGCGAGGAGGTCGTGGGTGAAATCACGCTCGAAGCCGGCCGTAAATACGAGGTCGTCGCCGAGTACGCCCGGCACGATCACGTCAACCTCTATATCGCCGCAATTCGGGTAGGAATAGGCAGGTTTTCGGCCGAAGCGGAGATTGCCGAGGCAGCAGCCGTCGCCGCGAAGGCTGATCATGCGGTAGTCTTCGTGGGCAGAACGGGCGACTGGGATACCGAGGGCTCCGATCTCCGCGGCATTGCGCTTCCCGGTCTGCAGGACCAGCTTGTTGAGGCGGTAATTGCGGCCAATCCGAACACGATTGTCGTCCTGCAAACTGGTGGACCGGTGGAAATGCCCTGGCTTTCCAGTGCTCGTGCAGTACTGCAATGCTGGTATCCCGGCCAGGAAGCTGGCAACGCGATCGCCGATGTCCTCCTCGGCAAGGCCGAGCCTTCGGGCCGACTGGCACAGACCTTCCCCGTGCGCTGGGCTGACAATCCCACACATACCGAGGATGACGCGGTCTATCCAGGCAAGAATGGCCATGTGCGATATGACGAAGGTGTGTTCGTTGGATATCGGCACTACGATCGCCAGGACATTAAGCCACTGTTCCCCTTCGGTCATGGTCTTGGTTATTCAAGCTTTGCGATGTCAGAGCTGACGGTAGGGCTGCCGGATGCTGCCGGCGCGGTGACAGCGACACTGGGATTGACCAACGTCAGCGAGCGGCCAGGTTCGGCAGTGGTGCAAATCTATGTCGGCGATGTTGAAGCATCTGTACCCAGACCGGTCAAAGAACTGAAAGCCTTCTCGAAAATCGCCCTGGAACCCGGTGAGAAACGAAGGCTCAGTTTCATTCTTGACGCCCGAACATTTGCCTTCTTCGACACGACCGAGCGGTGCTGGCGGATAGAGACGGGGGAATTTGCAGTTATGGCTGGGTTCTCGGCCACCGACATCCGTTTGAGTGGAACTGTCACGCAAAAGGGCGCTGTCTTAGCGCTCTAATCGTGCAGAGAATCAAAGACTACGTTTGGTGGTGGTTGAGTCCTAAAATGAGCGCAGTGCGGTGAAGCTCGGTGAATGAGTGAAAGAATGGCTCAAGACGGGCGATATTGTCATCGACAGGAAGGATACCGACCTTCATAGGCGGCGAAGATGGCGTCGGAAGCGTTGGCGGACACGTTCGCGACAGCGTCGGTCCTACAATTTTTTTGATGCCTTTCGCAGTCTCTCGAACTGAGCTCACGCTTGTCGCGAGATCGGAATCGTCAATCGTATCGAGGGCTGCCACATTCTCGTGCAGTTCGGCTCGACCGATCTCCTTCAGGACATATGTATCGAGCAGAAATTTCAAGCTTAGTCATCCAGCGCGCTACGATCGGGAGCACCGATCGACACGAGCGATATCGTATCCACCGTGCGAAGATTGCGGGCAGCAAACTTGGATCTCGATGGCCCAACCCTGATCATTCCTGGCAATGCGAAATCTTGTTTTCGGACGCGGAGCCACGGACAGACGCCGTCGCTCTGTGCGGAAACTTGAGCCTGCAGCCCTCTCCAGGTATCTATCGGTCGAGAGCGCAAAATTACAGGCACAGGATGCGGCGATGCTGAAAACCGACACCCGCCAAGCAAATTGGCGCCGTGCTAATCCAGCGAAATATGATGCTCATCTTGCTGTACAGCGAGCCGTAAAGGCAGGCGAGCTGGAAAAGCAAACATGTGAGGTCTGCGGGATTGAAACGGTCGACGCCCATCATGATCAATACGACGACCCTTTAAAGGTGCGCTGGTTATGCCGACGGCATCACACAAGGCTTCACCACTACGGCGAGGATATGTTTCCGATCAGGAATGGCCTTTAGGTGCGGTCCGCCGATCGCTCTTGATTTCAGTTGGCGTTCCCGCGTGACTTGATGTCTAGCAACGCGATGAAGGCGCACATTGCTTGTTGCGTAACTTCCGCCATGTGATGATTTCGTTCGACTGCCCTCCGGATAGGATTGACGCGAAGGCATTGCCCTCGCGCCCTTCTCTACCACTCAGTCCAACAGGCTAAGATGTAGTGGCTCAGGAAAATACGCGAAGCCCTCTCCCGCTATGCCAACGTGCCCGTAGCCCGGCCATGGGAAGTGGTAGGACATGAAGGGTATTCTATTGGAGGCCAGCATTTTCAGAATGCGCACACGCGATTGAGCTGACAGTTTGGGATCGGTATCGAACGCAAATTCCATCAAAGGCTTTTCGAACAGAAGCACAGGATGATGAGTGAGGTCGCCGCCATAGCACATTGTCTTTCCTGCTGACTCAATCATAAAGCAGCTATGGCCGAGTGTGTGTCCAGGAGCGCTAATGGCATGAATACCAGGAAGAAACTCTTGTTCGTCCTGGAAAAAAACCATGCGGTCCCGCACGGGTTTGAGGTTGTGGATCGCGGCTTTAACTAGACCGTTGAGATCGCCTCCAAGTTTTTTCTCGTCGGTCCAGAAATCGTAGTCGGTTTGGCTGATGTACACCTGGGCATTTGGAAACGTTGGTTTCCCGTCGTCGCCCCAGATTCCGCCGACGTGGTCCCAATGAGCATGCGAACAGACGACAGCGTCAATATCTTCCAGCGCAATATTCGCGGCGGCCAAGCAAGACTTGAGACGGCCAGTCGTCGGGCCAAATTGCTTAAGCGATCCCATCCCCGTGTCGAACAAAATCAGCTTGCCACCGATGTTTACGACAGGTGCGTTCTGAGCGAGAACGACCTCATCCGTGGGCAGGAAGCTGTGGTTTAGCATGGATCTTATCTCGTCGGCCGGGACGCCGAGAAAACTTTGTGTCGGGTCGCCGAGCGGAAGTGGGCCGTCTGATACGATGGTTACCTGGGCGTCCCCAATGGCAAATCGATAAAAGTCCGGAGCTTGTGCCCCGGAAACGGGGCTCGCCCCAGCGTGAGCCGCTACACTGTTCGCACCCAAAACGGCTCCACTCAAAGCAGCTCCCCCTGCCAATAGTAAGTTGCGGCGGTCGATCTCGAAACGTTCATTTCCCATTTCACTCCTCCCCATTTGTAAAAATGCGTCTGCAGACCGCGCTTGTCTTGCGACGGATTTCGGCTTTGTCTGCATCGGAAAGGTATCAAGTGGCAGGTCTAGGACAATTGAATTGCGAGTCCATTTCAATGAGCATCGCTCAACAAATGATCTCGCTCGGACCTGCGATTCATCAATCGAAACAACCGGTTTCGGGGTACCGCGTTGGTCCGGCCATCAGATCTCGTTGGCTTTCGGTGAGTTCGAAAGAACTCTTGGCTCCCTGACTGCGGGACGCGGCTCGCATCCGAATATCGGCAAGATTATCGTGGATCGCCTTGGCTGCCTCATTGTTATGTGAGTGGCTCTGCGTCAGGTCGCCAACGGTGTTCATTAAGCGGTCGGAGGATAGATGTTACCTCTTCCCTCGAAGAGCGCACCGCTCCTGAGGAAGAAGCCACGGAAAACCGCGAGGACGTAACGATCTTCGGGTGGGCGCTACATTTCTTCCCGGGCATATTGCGGAGCCAGCAGCATGCTTCTGAAGCGCGTTGCCAGCCCGGCATTCCGCCTTATCCGACATGGTTACGACCGTAGAATGGCCGACTTCTCTACCGGCCGCCTACGGTCGCACGTCATAGGAAGCCGATCGAGATCCAGGGCACCGCTGCGACGATCGCAAGCCCGAGAAGCAGGGCGATCATGTACCCCCACAGCGGCTTTATGCCTTCCACTGGGTTCACACGGCCGATTGCACAGGCGGCATAATAACCGACGCCGAACGGCGGGAGGAACAAGCCCACTCCCATGGCGAGAATGACCACGATCGAATAGTGCACGTCGTGGATCCCTAATCCCTTGGCGATCGGAAATACCAGGGGTGCGAACAGAACCACCGCGGGAATGCCTTCCAGCACGCTACCGAGCACAATGAACGCGACGATCGACACGATCATAAAGATCGGCGCTCCTCCGGGTAGACCCGCCATCGTCTGAACCAGCCCACGCGAAAAACCCGATTGAGTCAGGCACCAGGCCACAGCCGTTGCCGCCGCGATGATGAAAAGGATGGCTCCGGACAAGACCGCCGTTTCCACCAGCATCGGACCCACCCGCTTCCAGTCGAACCGGCGGTAAATGAGGAGGCCTGCCAGCAGCGAGTAGGCAATGCCGATTGTCGAGACTTCCGTGGCGGTAGCAACGCCTTCGACAACCGCTGTACGGATGATAAAAGGTAGGGCCAAAGCCGGAAGCGCAATCAGGAATGTGCGAAAGATCTCCCTGGCTGGCGGCTTGCGAAAACCCGACATGTCCTCGTTGCGATAGCGCCACCAGACGACAACGCAAAGCATCAATCCGCAGACGAACGCCGGCAAAAGACCGCCTATGAACAGGGCCGAAATCGATACGCTCGTAACCGATCCGATGGTGATCAATACGAGGCTCGGCGGGATCGTCTCCGTCTGCGCACCCGTAGCCGCAAGCAGGGCCACGAGATCGCCGGGCTTTGATCCTCTCGCTTTCATCTCCGGGAACAGTGCCGGGGCGACAGCAGCCATGTCGGCGGTCTTCGAACCCGATATCCCAGACACCAGATACATTGCCGCGACGAGGACGTAACACAGGCCGCCTCTGACATGTCCGAGCAAGGACGCCAGGAAGTTCAGCATCGCTTTTGCCATGCCCGTAACCTCCATCAGCATACCCAGCAGCACGAACAGCGGGACCGCTAGGAGGAGAAGATGCGACATTCCCTCATCAAGCCGACCCGCGATCACGCTTATCGGACGGCTCGTACCCAGAGCCACATAACTGATGGCAGCGAGAGCGAACACGAACGCGATTGGTACGCCGCTCAGCACACCTAGTGCGATGAAGACTACGAAGAAAAGCACGAGGTTCCAGTTGCCCATCGCCATGATCAACGGTTTCGCCGCAATCGCCAACCCTATCAAGCATGCGGCTACAAGGACCCCGATCAGGAAATCGCTCAGCGTGATGCGCTGAAGGGCATTGGTCACGCCAAGGATAAGCATCAGGCCAAGTCCGATCGGAAGACCAAAAGAACGCCATGCGACCGAAACTTCCATCGCGGGAGTGACGACCGGAACTTCATGAAGAGCGTAGGCCGTGGCCTTGGGCAGAAGAAGCACGCAGACCGAAAGGCAAAAGACAAGTGCAGCCACCTCCAGTCTTGCCCTTACGACGGGCGGCATCGCGTCCGCGATAACGCCCATCCTCATGTGCTGTCCGCGGTGAAAAGCGAGGACCGCGCCCACGATCGAAAGCCAGAGGAACAACATGGAGGCGAGCTCATCCGACCAGATGAGCGGCTCGCCCCATGCATAGCGGGCGAAGACGCCCGCCGACAGCACGAGTACCTCGACAACAACAAGTGCTGCGGCGATCAATTCAATCAGGCGCACCAGGCGCGTTTCAGCTTTCGCCAGGACTGGCCACGCGCCGATCACCGGGGGGCTGACATTTTCAGAAGTAGCCATGTCAACGCCTCAGATCAATTTGCCCGAGGTAGACTCCAGCAACGCCCATGCTTCCTCGCCAAAACGCCCCTTCCAATCGGAGTAGAACGACGAAGCTTGCAGCGTCGCGCGGAACTTGGAAACATCGACGTCGATAAATTCAAGACCCTTGCTCGTCAGCTCTGCCTGGAGTTCGGAATTCAGCTTTTCGACATCAGCGCGTTGCACGATAGCCGAGCGATTGATCTCGGTGACGACAATGTCACGCAAGTCCTCAGGCAGCATCTCGAAGTTGTCCCGATTGGCGAGAATCCAGAAGCCGTCCCACATATGGTTGGTCCGGGAGAGATACTTTTGAACCTCGTACATCTTGGCAAAGTAAATGCCAGCGAGCGGGTTTTCGAGACCGTCGGCGACGTGGGTCTGGAGTGCGGAATAAGTTTCGCCCCATGGAATCGACGTCGGCGCGGCGCCGAGAGACTTGAAAAGCGATGTCCAGAGCGGCGCAGGAGGGACGCGGATCTTGAAGCCCTTGAGGTCCTCGGGCGACTTGATCGGTTTCCCGATCGAGGTCGTCTGCCGAAAGCCGTTGTCCCACATCTTCTCGAAGGCGATCAGGTTGACCTTCTCAAAAGCCGTCCGGATGCTCCGGCCGAGCTCACCATCCACCGACTTCCACACCTGCGCGTAGTCGGGGTAGGCAAATCCTACACCGGTGATGGCCGCCGGCGGGACGAGTGTCGCTGCGATGAGGCCTGTCTGCGCAAGAAGGTCCAGGCCACCTGATCGAAGCTGGCTGAGCATATCAGCATCGGTGCCGAGCTGGCTCGCGGGGAACACTTGAATGCTCACGCGGCCGTCTGTCTGCTGGCTGATCTTGTCGGAAGCCTCGGTCATCCGCGTGTTGAGCGGATGATCAACCGGCATGATGTTGGCGAATTTAAACGAGAATTCAGGCGAACTCGCACGCATGATGCGCGGTGCCGCAAGCGCGGCGGTCATCGCCACGGAACTCATAATAAGGGTACGGCGATTCATTCTGATCATTGGTTCCTCCTCTAACCGTGTTGATCTATGTCGATGTTTTTAGGAGCCTCCAGCGCAGGCGCTTTCCTCGTAAGCGTCCTCAGTTTCGTGCAGGTTGCTTAGACCTTGGACTGATGTCGCTGAAGCCGGAAGCCTCCCACTGTGCGGCTGGACGTAAATTAGGCGCTTGCGCCAAACGTCCGCAAATGAATTGCCTCCGGCCAATGGTGAGTTGAACTCAGGCGAGTTCGGCGTGACCCGCGATGGAGGCAAAGTTTTTCTGGGAGAACGCGCCAGGCAACATGAATCCAGGTCACATGTTTTTTGCGCAAACTCTTTTGATGTGGAGGAAGCCGCCATGCTAACCGCTTTGCATGCGAGCATGGCACTCCGGTGGGATGTGCCGGCCTATGACGTGCCAGTATCGCGGAGGAGACCGGAATTGCACCAAGCTTTAGAAACAAAGCCGAGCCCGGCACGAGGACCGGGAAAACCGACAATCGGTTTTATCGGTCTCGGCTCGATGGGATTGCCGATGGCGTCGCATCTCCTAAAAAGCGGCTTCAGGGTCAAGGGGTTTGACATCTCGGAGAATGCTCTAAGAAGCTTCGCTGACAGTGGCGGGACTGCCTATCCAGACGCTACAGAAGCGGCCAGCGAGACTGACGTCTTGATGTTGATGGTAGTCAACATCGACCAGGCGCACCAAGCCCTCTTCGAACGGGGCGCCCTGGCAAATTCAACCAGGGCCAGCGTCGTCGTCCTGATGTCAACATGCCCTCCCGGCGAGGTTGAACAGCTCGCCGAGGCCGTTATTGCTCGCGGTCACCGGTTTCTGGATGCGCCTGTTTCCGGCGGCGTCGCCGGAGCGCGCGACGCGTCGCTCTCCATCATGGTGGCTGGTGACAGGCAAACCTATGAGATGAGCCGCAATCTTTTCGACGTGCTCGGCTCCAAGATCTATTATCTCGGAGAGCGGCCTGGCCAGGCATCGGTTGCCAAAGCAGTCAACCAGTTGCTGTGCGGCGTACACTTGGCGGCAGCGGCTGAGGCGCTGTCGCTCGCCGAAAGGGCTGGCCTCGACACCTCAACGGTACTCGAGATCGTGTCCGGCTCGGCGGCCGCCAGCTGGATGCTCAACGATCGTGGCCAGCGGATGCTTCTGGAAGACCCTGAGGTAACGAGCGCGGTAGACATTTTTGTGAAAGATCTCGGTATCGTGCTTGCCGCCGGCTCCTCTGCCAGGGCCGCCCTGCCGCTCGCCTCCGTTGCGCATCAGTTCTTCCTTGCMGCGTCTGGGCAGGGGTCAGGCTCGGCAGATGACAGTCAGGTCATTCGTGCGTATCGGGGAATGACCGCGGGCCAGAAGGAGGCAAAAAAGTGAGTGCCGAGATCAAAAGCAATTACGCGCGACTGTCCGGCATCACCATGCACTACCTGACCGCAGGATCCGGTGAGCCGCTGGTTCTCCTTCACGGGGTGCCGCAGAGTTCGCACGAATGGCGGCACGTGATCCCCTTCCTCGCGGACAAGTACGCGATCATCGCGCCGGACCTGCGGGGCCTCGGCGACACTTCCCGGCCCGCCGATGGGTACGACAAGAAAACGATTGCCGAGGACGTGTGGGAGCTTCTTTCTGAACATCTGAAGATCGATCGCTTCAATCTTGTGGGACACGACTGGGGCGGCCCGGTGGCGTTTGCCCTGGCCGCGCAGCACCGGGGGGCTGTTAGCAAGCTCGCGATCCTGGACGTTACCATTCCTGGCGATGGAGCGGACATGTCGCAAGGCGGCCGCCGTTGGCACCAYCCTTTCTTCAGGACGCCGGATTTGCCGGAAGCGATGTTCGGCGGTCGCGAGCATATCTATCTGGAATGGTTGTTTGACAATTACGGCAGCCGGGCAAACGTGCTATCTCAGGAAGACAAGAATGAGTATTTCCGTACCTACCTGAAACCGGGTGGCCTGCGCACACTTCTCGCCTATTATCGGGGCTTTCCAACCGACGTCAAAGACAACGAGTTATTCCTCGAGAGGGATGGCAAGCTCGAAATGCCGGTCCTCGCCCTGGGCGGAGACAGTGGTTTTGGCCGCGGCATGGAGACGATGGAATCACTGCAGCGGGTGGCAAGTGACGTTCGAGGCGGATTGATCCCGGGCTCGGGTCACTGGGTTGCGGAAGAAGCTCCCGAATTCATAGCGAACGAACTCGGGAAATTCTTCGGCTAAACCACTGCCTGACGTCGGGGATGCGCGTCTGATCCACCAGTCGCGCATCACCGACCCCGATTGCGCATAACTCACCTCCCGCCGACGTCGATCTCACTCGCAGAAACCGCGTCGCCAGCCAGGGTCTCTTCGATCCAACGTTTGAACAGAGCGATCTTTGGCGTTCTTGCCCTGGACCGTAAGTACACGAGACTATGGCAATTGATGCTGGGGCCTTTCAGGCCAAACGGCGCAACGAGCCTCCCGCTTTTCAGATCTTGGCGGACGAGTATGAGGCTTTCCAGGCAAACGCCAAGTCCATCCGCGGCCGCATTGATGGACATGAAAGATCTATCGAAACGCAGCCCCCGATCCATGTTGAGCCTCACACCGTGGTCGTCGGCCCAATCCTGCCAGCGATAGAGGTTCACTTCGGAGTGGATGAGCGGAAATCTGGCGAGATCCTGCGGTGAGCGTATTCCGTTTGCGCCCTCGACCAACGATGGGGCGCACAGGACCACTATTGGCTCGGGCGGGAAGGGCTCGACGGCGATGCCAACCTCCACGGGCTGCGTTCCGTAGCGGATGTCTATATCGACGTTGCCGGTCCTGAGCTCGGCCGGGTCACCAGAAGCGTGCAGTCGAAGATCGATCTCCGGATAGCGGGCGCTAAACCGGGCGAGGCGAGGCATGAGCCACTGCGAAGCGAGACTGACAACCGAATGGATATTCAGAATGTCACTTTTGCCCTTCTTCGTGAAATTGCGAGTGGCGCTCTCGATCCTTCGAAAGGAGGCGCTGATCTCTTCAGCGTAAGCCCTTCCCGCGTCAGTCAGCATGATTGAACGCCCGGAGCGATGAAATAAAGCAATTCCGAGCTCCGAATCCAGCGCGGCCATTTGATGGCTCACGGCCGAGGGGCTGATGCTTAGTTCCTCGGCGGCTTTTCCAAAAGATCCAAGACGTGCGACAGCTTCCAACACCTGTAGCGATCGCAGCGAAGGAAACTCCAACGCGCTCATCACCCCTCCTCCCCGTTTATGCGTGCCTCGCCACCGTTCTTACTTGAGACATTCAGTACGCTGGAGGACGCCCTTCCTCTATATTCCATGAGGAAATTTAACGCAAATGATGCATTTGTTGAGATGCATTCATGTATTGACCGATTGAATTCGCTTGTCCGGATGAAGCGTTTTTAACACTTTGCCCTTCGGAACGGCCTTTGCGCCGTTCTTTGCTAAGGGAGGAATGCATGGCTGAACGGGTGATCTCCGTGTCCGGCGCGCCGTACGACGGGCATAGCAGAGAGGCCGCACTGGAGAGCGCGGCAACCCTCGGGTTCACCCATTTCGAGCCGGCCTTTATCGTTGGATATACAGAACCCTTCGATGAGACCGCCTTCACACCTTCCGAGATGACCAGTTGGCGCAGCGCGCTTAGGTCTTCGGGGCTCTTGTGTCATGCAATGTCGTCGCACATCGACCTCGGTTTCGAAGATTCGGTCGAAGTGTTCACGGGCCGCATGGCATTCGCCGCGGCGATTGGAGCCAAAGTTATTGCGACCAACGCGGCCGCCCGACAAAGAGAGGCAACATTCCGTCGCAACGTCGAAACCATACTGAGAAGAGCGGAAGCCTTTGATATCATCGTTGGCCTGGAAAACCCAGGAGACGGCAGCGATAGCCTGATCAACACCGCGCGGGACGGTATTTCTCTTGTTGAGGAATTCGGATCGCCCTTTCTAAAGCTAAATTACGACGCTGCAAACACGGCGTCACATCGACCGGACATGGACGATCTCGCAGGTGATGGAATCCTGGCGCTGCCGGAATCGGCGCACGCCCATATCAAGGATGTCCGTGAAACCGACGAAGGTTGGTTTTTCTGCGATATCGGCGACGGCAAGGTCGGGTGCGAGCGCCTCCTGGCTGCAATCGCAAAGCTCGACAGCCTCCCGGTCAGTATTGAACTTCCCTTGAGACTGCATCGCAATCGGCAGGCGCAGCCCGTTCGCCGCCAAGATCCCGTGCCGCTGTCAACGATCGAGGACTCGCTGGCTCGGTCGCTCAAGGTCGTCCGGCGAGCGCTCAACCACAATCAATGACCGTGTCTGGAGGAGGACGCAGTGCAACGTTTTGTAAACAACCGCGATGAGGTCGTGGAAGATACCATCAGGGGCTTTGTGAAGGCACACCGAGACATCGTGCGCCTCGCCGAAAACCAACGCGTGGTGACGGCGATTGACCGGCCCGCGCAAGGAAAAGTGGGTGTCGTAACTGGAGGTGGCTCCGGACACGAGCCTGCCTTCATTGGCTATATAGGCCGCAACATGCTCGACGCGGTCGCGGTCGGCGAGCTGTTTTCGTCGCCAACGGCAAAGAGCTTTCATGATGCCATACGCGAAGCGAATGGTGGAAACGGCGTCGTTGTCCTCTACGGAAATTATGCCGGAGACAACATGAACGTGAAAATGGCGATGAAACTCGCCGCGAAGGACGGCATCGAGGTTGCCACGGTGGTTGCGAACGATGACGTGTGCTCCGCCTCCGCCGAGGAGCGGGAGAAGCGCCGAGGCGTTGCCGGAGAGATCTTCATGTGGAAGGTCGGCGGAGCGAAAGCGTCGATGGGCGCCAGCCTATCCGAGGTTCGTGACGCAGCGCAGAAGGCCATCGACAATTGCCGCTCGGTCGGTGTCGGATTGGGGCCGTGCACTCTTCCAGCGGTCGGACATCCGAACTTCCAGATCGAGCCTGGCACCATTGAAGTCGGTATCGGCCATCACGGCGAGCCGGGCGTGCGAGTAGAAGCGCTCAAGAGCGCATCAGAGGTCGCCAAGGATATGTGCCAGATCGTGCTGGATGATCATGATCTCGGCTCGGGGACAGAAGTGGCCGTACTGGTATCTGGCCTTGGCGCGACACCGCTGAACGAACTTTACATTCTCTTCGACACAGTCGAGGAGGAAATCTCCGGCCGCGGCCTCAGGATCCACAAAGCGTATGTTGGTAACTACTTCACGTCTCTTGAGATGGTTGGAGCGACTTTGACGGTCATGGCGCTCGATGAAGAGCTAAAGTCGCTACTGGAGGTCGAGGTTCGCTGCGCGGCGACGCTTTAAGGAGGGAACAATGCAAAAAATGAATAACGCGGCAGCCGGAGAAATCGTAGTCTCCATGGCAAGAGCGATCATCGATAACCGCGCCTACCTCAGCGAGATCGACGGCAAGATTGGCGACGGCGATCACGGAATAAATATGGCGAAAGGTTTCGGTTTAGTGGCCGACCGGATACGCGGCAAGGAGCTATCGCTCGCAAAAGCGCTTGAGACCCTCGGAACAGTCCTGATGACCGAGATCGGCGGATCTATGGGTCCGCTTTACGGTGTGATGTTCACCGAGTTTGCCCAGCAGATCGATCAGGTCGACCAGATCGACAACAAGACGTTCAGCCGAATGCTGCATGCTGGCTTGACGGGTATTCAACAAATTGGTTCGGCCAAAGTCGGCGACAAGACATTGCTTGACACGTTGGTGCCTGCTGTTGAAGCTTTTGACAATGCGACATCAGAAGGGAAATCCTTCGACGAGGCATTGGAACTCCTCGTTGCGGCAGCCGAAAGTGGCCGCGATTCGACGGTGAACTTGATCGCGCGGATCGGCCGAGCCAGCAGGCTGGGCGAACGATCGCTCGGCGTGCTGGATGCTGGTGCGACGTCTTGCGCGCTGATCCTCAAGGAGTTGTCTGAGGGAACCCGTAATAGGCTTCAATAGTGTCATCGCTTCTTGAGCGTGATCATAGTGAGAACCGAAGTGATGCCGAGCTTAAGGGGAAGCCAATCCAGAGTGCCGCTCGGTTATTGATGTGAAACGCGCCGCGATAGAAATCCGGCGACAGTCCTCGTGTGCCGCCCGAGGGTGGACACCCGCTTTCGCGGCCATCCGGGAATCAAATTTGGCGGACAGATTGGGTCGGCGGCGAACTATGCATTCGGTCTCCGGGCACCATCGCTCTCGCTTGCAGGGTCGGGTTCCGCAAACCGCGAAAGGCACGACTCATCGCAACTTAGGCGGTGCCACGACTGAAGCTGACGCGACATTCGGTCACGCGGCGACGCAGAGTCCTTCGCTCAGCCAACACCTGACCCGCTAAATCGAAGACACGAGTAATCGGCCTGCGGGCAGCGACGACCTGGCACGAAGCTCGAAAATCGTGCGTCGAACGGTGGCCCAAACGGAAGCAAGCCAATCCCGCTTGTCTGTGATGGCGTCCTGGCCCGGTTCCGGATCTTCCACGATCAACCCATAAAGGGTCCGCTAGCAAGCTGCGGCCGCGTCGGCTTCGCCTCGCGGTGATCGCGCCCGGACCCCGTGCCTTTTGAGGAGCCATCGAGCGGGAATTGGCCCGCTCCCGTAGGAGCCTCTCAAATGTCGCACGATCTCTCTCTCGCACAGTCCCACGCCCTCCAGCTTTCCCGTGACCTGATGGTCCCGGTCACCCTCTTCGAGGTCGACGGAGAATACGGCGTCCTTCCTTCTGACGAGATCGACGCCGACGACGATCTGGCGATCGTGCACGAGTATACGCCATGGCCGGCTCATTGAGCCGGCGCCGCGTGGGTGCCCCTTGCGAGCGGCAGGCCGCAAGGGGGGCTTCGCCGCGTCCGACGTCAGCTTGCATGATCCGACAATTGCCAGCCGCGCCCTTGCGGTCTTTGCTCTTCGGGGCCTGCCGAAAGGCGTCGGTGAACCGACGGGCAAGGAAGGATTATGGAGGCCGATCGCTGGGCGATCGGAATGAAAAATGAAGAGAAGAGAGATTGAAGCGCTGCGCGATCAGGTCAGTTGTGCGGCAGTGCTTGAGCATGCCGGTTTTGCAATAGACGCGAAGGAAAGCACGCGACGGGCAGTCAAGTTCCGCCGCGGCGGCGAGATCATTATCGTCACCTATGAAGGGCGTGGGTGGTTCGATCCCCTGTCCGACGCGAAAGGCGATGTGTTCCGGCTCGTCGAGCATCTCGATCGGGTCGGTTTTCCCGAAGGTGCAGAACGGGTCGCGGCTCTGGTCGGGTTTCAGATCACGGGGCCGGAGTGGCAGCCCGCGAAAGATGGTCAGAGATCCGACCTCTCTCTTCCCGATCGTTGGCAGTCCCGCAGGCGACCCTGGCCTGGTTCCTCGTCGTGGCGGTACCTCAACGGCGAGCGCTATCTGCCAGCGACCGTGCTGCGAGCGACCGTCAAAGGCGACCTTCTGCGCGAAGGCCCGCAAGGCAGCATGTGGGCGGCGCACCGGGACCAGGCCGGGGTCTTGACCGGCTGGGAAGCGCGGGGTCCGCAATACCGGGGTTTTGCATCCGGAGGAACCAAGGTTCTCTTCCGTCTCGGTTCGGACAGCGCTTCGCGCCTGGCCGTCACGGAAGCGGCGATCGATGCCATGAGCCTCGCGGCGATCGAAGATTTGCGGGAGGGGACGCTTTATCTCAGCACTGGCGGCGGATGGTCGCCGACCACGGAGGCAGCGTTGCGGAAGTTAGCGGCGAAGCCCGCCGTCCAGATGGTAGCGGCGACGGACGCCAATCCGCAGGGCGAGATGTTTGCCGAACGGCTGCGGACGCTTGCCGACGATGCAGGCTGCGACTGGCTTCGACTTCGGCCGTCCGAGGAGGATTGGAACGAAACCCTGAAGATCAGGGAAAAGGAAAAGAGGGAAACGATGGAAGAAGGAGGCGTGCCGCATGCGCGCCGTCCGCGTCAAGGGAGGCTTCGCCCGGCGGAGCCGGCCCTTGACCCTGACGGCCGCGATGGCGGCGGCAGCCAAGGGGTCATGAAGGACTGAAGAGGAAGGCAAGGTCGATAGGACAGTGCCGCGCTTCGGCCCGAAACCTCCGAAGGAGTGCAGATGAACCCCTACCCCGCAATCCGAAAAGTCTTCCAGGGCGTCCCAAGCCGACCGCAGATGTTCCGCATGTTCGACCGTCATCTCCAGCGGCCCAACCGTTGGGGAGACGACGCAACACCGCTCTATGACGGCGAATGGTTCGAAATCCTGCCGCCGCTCTGGATCTGCGGTTCGATGTTTGCGATGCGCGAGTTCCTGACCGGTTCGGTGACATCAGTGTTCTTCGCACTCCGGATCGATGAGGCGATCCGCTATTTTCACGGCTATTGCGACCTTTCCGAAAAAGCGTCCGTCGAGACCATGCGCCTTCCGATTATCGAGCGCGAGAACCGCCCGGTCCGGGTTTTAACGCGCGCGGAACGCCTYGAGCACATCTGGAGCAGCACGGCGGACGACTTTCGCGGCTATGCGGACGAGCGCTGGCCGGAGGCCTCGCGCGGCAAGCGCACTGTGATGATCTACGGCGGTAAAGACGGCACTGTTCTGAAGCTGCTGGAAGGCCTCAGCGACGACGAGACCGCCGCCAAGCTGCCGGTACAACTGCGCCACCTCCCCTCGCCGATCGCGGCTTGAGAGTTTCCGATTGCATCCGTGCGCGAAGCAATCGCGCCCGGCCCACGATAGCTGCGCAGCCCATGCAGGCGCCCCTTCCACCCCTTCGCGTTCCTCGACTGTCGCTTGCGGCGGATCGATGACGCTCGCTCACAAGGAGCTTTCGATGAGCACCGATCCATTCACCCTTGATA
>NZ_JARWLA010000061.1:0-21545 GCF_047445805.1 Rhizobium sp. BR 314
GTAATTCCCTGCTTGGTGACGCCGTGATTACCGGCGAAAATCGCAACCAGGGGCCGGGTCACTGCCGGCGGCCGGCCGGTCCAGGCGGCAAGCCAGAAGGCGATCTCTTCGAGACGGCCGAGCGCGCCTGGCGGTTTGGTGAGCTGTGCGTCGCGCTCGCGCGCCGCCACGAGCGCGCGGGCATCAGGGCCTGGAAGGTCGCGCAGCAACGTGCGGAAATCGTCGA
Source organism: Rhizobium sp. BR 314 (assembly GCF_047445805.1). Classification (NCBI taxonomy): domain Bacteria; kingdom Pseudomonadati; phylum Pseudomonadota; class Alphaproteobacteria; order Hyphomicrobiales; family Rhizobiaceae; genus Rhizobium; species Rhizobium sp. BR 314. Next base: position 227 of record NZ_JARWLA010000061.1, read on the forward strand.
ATGGCAAGCCGGTTACGCTCATGAATGCCGTTCCTTGTCTTTTGGTCTCAAATCAGGTTCTTTGCGTGCGACTCTATTAGTCTTCGGAACCGGCGCGAACAACTCCAAAAGCGTTCGATGCTGTCGAGCGAAAATACGGGGAGAGGAAGAAATGCGGGAATATATGCGCGACATCGCGCGCGCCGTCGCCTTCTTGAGCCGCATTCCCGTATCGGCATCCTTCTTTGCGGGCTATCGCGGCAAGCTCGGGACGGTGTCACGCGCTTTTCCGGTCGCCGGCTTGCTGGTCGCATTTCCGGCTGCCATCGCCTTCGGTGTGCTGCTCGCCTTTCATGCCGATCCGCTCATGGCAGCGCTTCTGGCCCTCACGGTACTGACGGTGACGACGGGCGCCCTGCATGAGGACGGCCTCAGCGATACCGCAGACGGGCTCGGCGGCGGCACGGATCGCGAGCGCATACTGACGATCATGAAGGATAGCCGTATCGGCGCCTACGGCGCTGCTGCACTGATCCTGTCCTTCGGACTACGGGCCGCCGCACTCGCCGCTATCGCCCGTCACGTCTCGCCATCACATGGAGCAATTGCGCTTCTTGCAACGGCCGTGCTCAGCCGCGGTGCGATGGTGTGGCATTGGCATGTGCTGCCTGCGGCTAAGCCGGAAGGGGTCGCCGCCTCCGCCGGCCAGCCCGATGGCGACGCGATGCAGCTGGCGCTGATTATGACGCTCGTCCTCGCCATCCTCCTGATCGGCCCGAGCATGGGGATATCAGCGCTCGTTCCCTGCCTGCTCGTCGTCGCCGTCGCGACGTTTTTCCTCAACAGGCACATGCGCCAGAGACTGTCCGGTCATACCGGAGACACGATCGGCACCACCCAGCAGATTTGCGAAATCGCGTCGCTGTGCACCCTTGCCATGTGTGTTTGAAGCCTCGATATATGATCCCATGCTGACACCCTGTATCCTTGTCTGTTCTCTCGACGAAAGCACCGGCTATTGTCTCGGATGTGGCCGCACAGGCGCAGAAATCGGCGCTTGGATGAGCTACAGCGACGACGAGCGGCGCCGGATCATGGATATTCTTCCCGAGCGCATGACAAAGCTCGCGCTTAAGCCCGGCGGGGACGATCGTCGGTCGCAACGGGCACAGGAGCGCGGCGCCGTATGAACCGCCTGAACATCGTTCTCGCCATTCTCGGCATCGGCCTTGCGCTGCTTATCTTCAACAACAGCTCCGGCATGACCTTCGGCATGCGCAATGACGACTTTGCTCGCGTCATATATCTTGTGCCGATTGCGCTGATGATGAGCGCCGCGGTTTGGGGCAGCCGTCACACAGTCAGTCAATCGCTGCGCAATCTCCTGATCTGGTTCGTCATCATCATGGCGCTCGCGACAGGCTATATCTATCGTTACGACGCCGAACGTGTCGGAAATCGCCTGTTCGCCGGCCTGATGCCCGGGCATGCGGTCGTCGTCACTACGAGTGAGGGCGGGCAGGAAGTCATCATCCACAAGCGATCCAGCGGGCATTTCGAAGCCGTGGTCAAGATCAACGGACAGCCGATAGAAATGCTTGTCGACACCGGCGCCAGCACGATCGCCTTGTCGCAGCAAGACGCAGAGCATGTCGGGATCATTCCGGAAAACCTGACCTACTCGATGACCGTGATGACCGCGAACGGTCGGGCAAACGCCGCTCCCGTCGAGCTTGGATCGGTATCGATCGGGCCGATCAAGCGTCACGATGTCAAGGCAAGCGTGGCGGAAGCGGGCAAGCTGGATCAAAGTCTGCTCGGCATGAGTTTCCTGGAAACCCTGGGATCGATGCAGATGCAAACCGATGAGCTTCGGCTGCGCGATTGAGCGCAACGAAGAACGGCAATCGATAGTTCGGCGGAGAACGAAGCATTTGCCGGTCTATTCACTCTAAAAAACGGCAGAACCGAACAGCCCGGAGAGTGAGACACACATGGCGCCCGCTAAGACAAACATAACCAAGGAACTGTTGCTCCTTTTGCTTCTCGCCACCTGCTGGGGGGCGTCCTATAGTTTTATTCGCGTCGGCGTAGCGACGATTCCGCCGATTACGCTGATTGCCGCGCGCACCCTGATCGCCGGTGTCGTTCTGCTCGTCATCATTCGCCGGCGCGGCCTGAGCCTGCCGAGGGATCCGGCAACATGGCGGCGCTTCCTCATTCAATCCTGCCTCAACAGCGCCATTCCCTTCACGCTCATCGCCTGGGCCGAACAGACACTCGACGCCGGGCTGGCAACCATCTTGAATTCCACGACGCCGATCTTCGCTTTCCTGATCGCGTCGGTCCTGCTGCGCAGTGAACGATTGACCGGCCGCAAGCTCTTTGGCGTCATCGCAGGCATGGCGGGTATTTGCCTGATCATCGGCGTCGACGCGCTGCACGGGGTCGGCCGGCAGTTGCCTGCACAGCTCGCCGTCGTCGCCGCATCCATCTGCTATGCCAGTGCAGCTCTGTTCGGGCGCAATTTCAAGGGACTGGATCCGATGATGCCGGCGGCCGGCTCGCTGCTGTGCGGAGCAGCGCTCCTCATCCCCGCCAGCCTGATCATTGATCATCCCTGGCAATTGGCACCGTCCACGGCGTCGATCCTGTCGCTTCTCGGCCTGTCGGTCGTTTCGACCGCCCTCGCCTTCAGCATCTACTTCCGACTGATCCAGACCCTCGGCTCGGTGAGCACGACAGCACAGGCCTACCTACGGGTTCCCATCGGCGTCGGCATCGGCGTGATCTTCCTTGGGGAGCCGGTATCGTCCACGGCAGCCATCGGCCTCGTCTGCGTCGTAGCCGGCGTCATGGCCATGACCATTGCCCCGCGTAAGAAAGTCGCCGCTGGGTGACTTTCCGCGAAGGCGACATATTGCATGTCGCGCAAAAAGTGCGCAGCGATTTTGCGACAACGACATGCGCAAAATCAGGAAACTGAAGCGCGGGAAGCGGATCTTGAAGATCGCGACGCGCTTTAGAAGATCAGCGCAGCAATGACAAATCGTCCCAGACTAAAATCAGATTGTCGGAACGCCAGATCGGCCCGGGATCGGTATATTGCCCGATCATGCGACCTCCGAGTGACCGGTAGAACGCGATCGCCGGTTCATTGCCGACCACGACGCCGAGCGCTGCGCTCGAATAACCGAAAGCGGCCAGCTGCGCCACCAGTTCCCGCATGAGGCGACGGCCAAGCCCCTGCCGCTTCGCCGAGGGGTCGATGTAAAGCGAGCGGATTTCCCCTCGCCCTTCGAAAGCCGGCTCCGATGCAGCGCCGACCGCACCGATGGCAACGAGCCGGTTTCCCTGTTCCGCCAGCAATATGCCCTGATGCCGGCGCGGATTGGCGAGCATTTCGCTCCACCGCGCCCGGCGAAAGTCTTCGTCAAGCGTGCGATAGACATTCGCCGGCGCGAGATCGCGATAGGTCTCGCACCAGACCGCACGATGCAGCCTGGCAATAGCGGCTGCATCGTCGACAACAGCTGGTCTGATGGCAAATTCCATGGTCATCCGATGGTCCCGGAAACGGTGTTGCGCAGCGCGCCGACAAGATAGAGAGAACCTGTAACCAGTATCCAGCCGCCACGCTCGGAGGCCTTCTCAAGAGCCCGATCCAGCGCCTTGTGCGGGTCCGGCTCGACTTCCCCCGCCATTCCCAAAGACCGCCAGATTTCTGCCAGTTCCTCCGCCACGTGGGCGCGGCCAGACCCCGACGCTTCGGTAAATACCGCATCGGAAACGTAGCGGGACAACACGCCCAGAAAACCAGGGGCATCCTTGTCGGAGGCCAGCGCAACGACGGCAACGCATTCGCCGCTAACATCGGACAAACGCGTGATGTCGCGAAGGACTGCCTCGATATTGAACGGCACATGAGCACCATCCATGATCAAGGGCACGGTTTCCCGTCCTCTTCGCAACGCAGCCGGCAGCACGAAATCGAAGCGTTCCATTCGCCCCGGCAACCGCGCCTTGGCGACGACGTCCGGTTGGAGCAGTTCCGGCCCGATGGGTCGCCCCTTCACATCTCCTTCGAGAACGCTTTCACCTTGTCGGCCGAGATGCTCGAGCACCAGGCCGACCAGCGCGATATTTGTTTCCGCTATCGTCGCATCGCCGGCAAGATCGGTTCGAAGCACATCGCAGCCGAGTTGATCGGCCCGCTCCTGCAAAACCCGCCCAGCCTCATCGTCAGCGCCAAGCGTGGTCGCAAGCGTTGCGCCGGGCTTCAATATGCCAACTTTCTCCCGTGCGATCGCTTCGCGCGTCGTGCCGAGAATTTCCGTATGCTCAAGACCGATGTTGGTCACGATTGCAACTTCGCCGAAGACCACATTCGTCGAGTCCAGCCTGCCGCCAAGCCCGACCTCGACGACGGCCCAGTTCAGGCCGGCATCTCTGAAGACGACGAAGGCAGCAGCCGTGATCACGTCGAACCAGGTCGCATCCTCGCCGGCCGTCGCAGCTTGCTTGGCGCCTTCATAACGGTCGAGGACCTGCATGATCGCTTTTGCAAGAGCCTCGTCATCGACCTCGCTGCCGAGAACGCTGACGCGCTCATTCACCCGGTCGACGTGCGGCGACGCATAACGGCCGACCCGCCAGCCAGCCCGAAGCAATCCTGCTTCGAGAAGTGCACAGACCGACCCCTTGCCTTTGGTGCCGGCGACATGAATGGCGCGAAAACTCCGGTGAGGATCGCCCAACCGCTGCATGAGGTCGAGCATCGGCTCAAGGCCGACGCGCATCTCGCCTCGCAGCTTGCGTTCCCAGTTGGTCAGTTGGTCGAGCCGGGAGAGTGCGGCGGGCAAGCCAGGAGTGGTGGGCTGTGGCATGATATACCTTCATCAAGATATCACGCGAGTGGCGAAAGGTGCCGACGCTCTTCAAAGCGTGCGGACACCCGACCATCTCGCTACATCAAATCAGAAACAATCACTTCCACGCAGCGGCGAACGCCGCAAGATCCTAAATTTGCGGATCAGGTTCCGCCATCAGTTCCTCAACCGATATCCGGTCTTGAAGATCCAGCCGAGAACCGCCAGGCAGAGGATGAGAAAGAGGGAGATGATAGCAAGGCTCAGCACCGGATTGACGTCCGCAATGCCATAGAAGCTCCATCGGAAACCGCTGACGAGATAGAGAACCGGGTTGAGGTGGCTCACCGCCTGCCAAAACGGTGGCAGCATGTTGATCGAATAGAAGCTGCCGCCAAGAAAGGTCAGCGGCGGCACGACCAGCATCGGGATGAGGTTCAGCTGCTCAAAATTCCCGGCCCAAATGCCGATCATGAAACCGAACAGGCTGAAAGTTACGGCCGTCAGGACGAAGAACAGGATCATCATGAGCGGATGCTCGATCCTGATATCGACGAAGAAACTCGCCGTCGCCAGAATGATCAATCCGATCAGCATGCCCTTGGTCGCAGCCGCGCCGACATAGCCCAGAACGATTTCGGTCATGGCGACCGGCGCCGACAGCACCTCATAGATCGTGCCGGTGAATTTCGGAAAATAAATACCGAAGGAGCCGTTGCTGATGCACTGGCCAAGCAGCGTCAGCATGATCAGGCCGGGCGTGATGAAGGCGCCATAGGAAACGCCCTCGACCAGATTGATGCGCGAGCCGATCGCCGCCCCGAAAACGATGAAGTATAGCGAGGTGGAAATAACAGGCGAAACGACGCTCTGCAGCAGCGTGCGACGCGTGCGGGCCATTTCGAACGTGTAGATGGACTTGATCGCTTCGAAGTTCATTTTCCTGCTCCTACCAGCGATACGAAAATATCCTCAAGCGAGCTCTGGCGCGTCGACAGATCCTTGAAATGAATGCCCTCGGCAGCGAGTTTCGACAGCAAAGCGGCAATGCTCGACTGCTCGTTCTGCGCATCGAAATCGTAGATCAGGGTCAGGGCATTTGGCCCGAGCGAAAGCCCGTTGCCTTCAAGACATTGCGGTATGGCCTCCAGCGGCTTGTTCAAATCGAGAATAAGCTGCTTGCGGCCGAGCTTGGCCATCAGCGCCTTCTTCTCTTCCACCAGCAGCAGCTGGCCGCCATTGATGACGCCGACACGATCGGCCGCCTCTTCCGCCTCTTCGATATAGTGGGTCGTGAGAATGATCGTGACGCCGGAGGCTCGCAGGCGCTCGACCACATGCCACATATCCTTGCGCAGCGTAACATCCACGCCCGCCGTCGGCTCGTCCAGAAACAGGATCTCCGGTTCGTGCGACAACGCCTTGGCGATGAGGACACGCCGCTTCATGCCGCCGGAAAGCTGGCGAAGCATGTTGTCCTTCTTTTCCCAAAGCGACAGGTCGCGCAGGATCTTTTCTATGTAAGCCGGGTTCGCCTTCTTGCCATGCAGGCCGCGCGAGAAGCTGACCGTATTCCAGACAGTTTCGAACTGATCCGTCGTCAGCTCCTGCGGCACCAGGCCGATCATGCTGCGGGTGGCGCGGAAATCCCGAACCACGTCGCGACCGCCGACCAACACCGTGCCGCTGCTCGGATTGGCAATCCCGCAGACGATCGAGATCAGCGTCGTCTTGCCGGCACCGTTCGGTCCAAGCAAAGCAAGAATTTCCCCCTGTTCGATATCGAGATCGACACCCTTGAGTGCCTGAAACCCGTTTCCATAGGTTTTGGTGAGACTGCGGATGGAAATGATCGGAGCCATGATGCGGGCAAGTCCGGCCTTGTAATGGTGACGAATATGTCGGCGTTTGCCCGCTATATAGCCGGTTTTACGCTTTGACCATCCTATCGAGGCTAAACACAGCGTTCGCTTAAGCCAAATAAGCTGTCATCAAATCGTGACCTTCGTCGGGCATATAGCGCATTAGGTGAGCAACGTTCGTCGCACTCCGCCCAACGCCTCTTGGCGACGCGTAAGCGCCTGTCGTACTAGACGATTTATTGCCTTCGCATTCATATTGCGTGCCTCATTGCAACATGAAGTTTTTTTCTGGCGCAGGCAAGGATTCCCCGTCGTTGCCATGCACCGCTCAAGCCGGCTCGCGCCGGCTTTTTTCTTTTCTGCACGACGTCGATGGGCGAAATGCGGGCTACCAGCTGCCGTTTACGCCGCAACCGGCCGGCGGCATCGTCTTATGCTCGAAACGGGCCTTGAGCATCTGGCATCCCTTGTCGCGGATGGGTGTCGGCATCATGGTGTTGAGGCCGATACCGACTTCGTCGAAAGGGTCTTCGGCATATGCAACATAGATGTACCAACGCCCGCCTATTACGACAACGATGGCAATCAGAGCAGCGATGAGCGCTCTGCCCAGGCTTCTTTTTCGTCTCGGCACGTTTTCCATGAAACCCTCGCTTGCCCTCGAACGGCTTACATAACCGCGTTTCCGCAGCTAGGTAAATCAGCTTTCGCTCCCGGCAAGTGCGGATGTGTTTCCAGCGAAACGCCAATCACAGGCTGCAGTAGCGCCGGCCACCCTGTCGATCCCGCAGGTCGAAATGGAAATGGTTCCAGTGTTCGGGATTGCTGCCGGGTCCAAGCACGGTATCAAAATAGCGGCAGCTGTCGGAGCGGACGGCCTTGAGCAAACCACCCTCGCGGAAGGAGAACAGGCCCTTCTTGCGCACGTCGATCACATGACCGTTCTTCAGCACGAAGGTGCCGACATCGATGGCATTGCCATGGGCATGCTCCGACATGGGATTATAACGTTGCCGGCTATTGTTCATGCGCCGGCAGGAGTAGCCGCCCAGCGGAACGATGGTGCCGATGCCGGACCAGTAGCGAGTGCGTGCCGCCGGAGCGAGCTCGTTCTTGACCCATTTCGCAAAGGCAAGCGTCACCTGGCAATTCAAGGTCACCGCGGGGCGAACGGCGATATTGCCGGAAAGTCCGCTCAATGAGACGGGATAGGGAACCTGGCATGCGGGACCGTTCGAAATTGCCGGCTTGTCGGTGTAGATGACGCCCAAACGGCGCAATTCCTGCCGACAGGCGATTTCTGAAGGCGGCATCATGCCCGGTGTCGATTGCGGCGCCTCGAACTGCCGGTCGAGACGGGCAACGGGATTGTCGATGCGCGGCAGCATGGCGACCTGCGTCCCCGGTTGCCGCTGTGGTATCGGGGATCGATTGAGTTCAGTCTGCGCGGCCGATCTTTGAAGAGCGGAACGATTGGTCTGCGTAGGCGCATCCGAGCCGATGCCGTCGACCACCGGCTCATCGGTTGCGCCTTCGGCAATATTCTGCTGCTCCTCCTGCGCCAGCCCGACGACCGATGCGGATCGAGCCTCTTCGGCCGGCCCAACGCCGAGCTCGGCATCCATATTGACGCCCTGTGAAGGAATGTCCGACTGCTGCGCCAGGCCCGTTTCGACATCCGTCGTCGTCACAGCCTCGCCACTGCCGGAGCGGCGTTTGCCGCTCGCATAGTTGTTGGAGGCGGAGACCATCGGGTCCTGAGCGCCGGGATAGGAGAATTGTCTTTGCGAAACGCTGCGATGCGGCTTGATCGAGCCGACCCGGGAGGAACTGTCGACATTCGAGGGCGGCACGAGGCTATCGGCCGTGCAGGCGACCAGTGCCGACGACAATAATAACGGCAACAGAGCACGCCGAAGAATGGGTAAATAGGTCATAGTCCTGATCCGCTGCCCCAGCCACGGTCGGCAACACTTACAAACTCTAAACGGGAACGGTGAACGAAAACTTACCGCAGGAGATCGCTATGTATCCGAATGATCCTTCGTAGCGATGCCGGCACCTGCTTGCCGACGGAAAGCCCCCGCTGAAGCAAATGCACGGTCTTTCCCATCGCGGCCGGATTGCATAGGCTGGATCGGAATCAGTAGCTGGCAACAGGAGCGAACGAATGAATGACAGCGTCAAACCAAGAGGTGAGCTGACATTGCGCACGCTGGCAATGCCGGCCGATGCCAATCCCGCGGGAGATATCTTCGGCGGCTGGGTCATGGCGCAGATGGACTTGGCGAGCGGCATTCGCGCCGCCGAGCGGGCTCGCGGCCGCGTGGTGACCGCCGCCGTGAAGGAAATGGCTTTCGAACTGCCGGTCAAGATCGGCGATACGCTGAGCGTCTTCACCGACATCGAGCGCGTCGGCCGCACCTCGATCACGCTGAGCGTCGAGGCCTGGGCGCACCGCGCCCGTTACAACACGCTGGAAAAGGTCACGGCCGCCACATTCATCATGGTTGCGCTGGACGAGAACGGCGCTCCGAAGCCTGTACCGACGGAGAGCTGACGATATGGGCGCCGCGCACGCACCGGAAGTTTACGTCTATATCCGAACTGTCATGAGCATGGTGATCGGCCTTTCGCTCGCCCAGCTCCTGACGCGGCTCGCCGGCTTCGTGCAGGCCCCGGGCAAGAACAAGATCTACTTCGTCCACATCGGCTGGGTGCTGTCGATGTTCCTCTACATCATCCATTTCTGGTGGTGGGAATATCGGCTGCAATCGGTGCAGGTCATTACCTTCGCGGTCTATCTTTTCCTGATCTGCTTCTGCTGCCTCTTTTATTTCCTCTGCGTGCTCCTCAATCCGCCGTCGATCGACGAGTATGGCGGCTTTGAGGAATATTTCATCTCCCGCCGCCGCTGGTTCTTCGGCCTGCTCGCCGTAACCTACGCCGTCGACCTCATCGACACGCTGCTGAAGGGGGAAGCCTATTTTCAGTCTCTCGGCTGGGAATATCCGACGCGCAACATCGTCTATATCGTCCTGTGCATCGTCGCGGCGATCACCGCCAACCGGCGTTTCCAGGCTGCATTCGTGATCCTGGGGTTGATCTACCAGGTCACATGGATCTTCCGCCTCTACGACGTGCTTCCCGGATAGGGTCACGTACTATCCTGTGTAAAACGGCCGCCATTTCGATACTCTGCGTTTCTTGATCAAGACACAGCCATATTGTTCAGATCGATTGTCCTGCGGAAAGTAGGAGGGAGATTCTGGCCTTGACGCTGAAGAGCTATGCATTTGGGTTGGCGCTTGCCGTTTCTTTGCCCCTGCTCGCTCATGCGGAGGATCCTGCGCCCGGCCCGGCCAACACCACCATCGCGCTGAAATATTGGCTGGAATTCGCCAAGCAGGGCAATGCCGCCGCCCAATATGGTCTTGGCTATCGCTACGCCAACGGCCAGGGCGTGGAGCAGGACGATGACCAGGCCGTCGACTGGTATCAGAAAGCGGCCGACCAGGGTAACGCCCAGGCGCAATATGCCCTCGCCTACATGTACGCCTCCGGTCGTGGCGTCGATGCCGATCAGAAGCAGGCAAACGACTGGTATCTCAAGTCAGCGCAACGCGGCAACGCCGATGCGCAATATGCCATCGGTTATTCCTATGCCAACGGTCGCGGCATGGATGCCGACAACAAGCAAGCCATCAACTGGTATCAGAAATCCGCAGCTCAAGGTCAGGCTCAGGCGCAATACGCCCTGGGCTACATGTACGCCAACGGCCTCGGAGTTCAGCAGGATGCCGCGATCGCCGTCACCTGGTATCGCAAGTCAGCCGACCAGGGTCGCGCGGACGCCCAATACGCTCTCGGCTACATCTATGAAAGCGGCCAGGGCATAACGGCGGACCAGGCAGCAGCCATCGACTGGTACAGGAAGGCCGCGGATCAGGGCGACGCGCAGGGCCTGTATGCCCTTGGCTATGCCTATGCTAACGGCAAGGGCGTGGAACGAAACGGTGCCGAAGCCTATTCCTGGTACAAGAGGGCAGCGGAAAAGGGCCGCCCCGACGCGCAATATGCTGTCGGCTACAGCCTCGCCAATGGGCTCGGAGTCGAAAAGGACTACAGGCAGGCGCTTCAATGGTATCGCAAGTCGGCTGACCAGGGGCGATCCGATGCCGAATATGCCCTGGGCTACCTCTATGCCAATGGCCATGGCGTCAAGGTCGACGATCCGACAGCAGTGAGGTGGTATCGCAAATCGGCGACGCAAGGAGACGCGCAAGGCGAATACGCCCTCGCCTACATGTACGCCGGCGGACGCGGCGTTGCGAGGGACTACCGCAAGGCCTTCGAATGGTACGGGAAGTCCGCGGCTCAGGGTCACGCCGAGGCGCAATATGCGCTCGGTTACATGTATGATAACGGTCAGGCGACGACCGTGGACAAGGTGGCAGCAGCAGACTGGTATCGCAAGGCAGCCGATCAGAACAATCCACAGGGGCAATACGCCCTCGCCTATCTCTACTATCACGGCGACGGTGTGCCGAAGGATTACGCCCAGGCTGCCGACCTGTTTCGCAAAGCGGCGGGACAAGGCGACGCACGCGCGGAATATGGCCTTGGATATCTGTATTATAACGGCTACGGAGTAGCCAAGGATACCGCAATCGCCGCGGAGTGGTTCAACAAGGCGGCCGCGAAGGGATTGCCGGAGGCTCAGCACGGGCTCAGCTACATGGAAGCCAACGGCGACGGTCCCGTCCCGGATCTCGGACTATCGGGTGAAGGGCGAACGAGCGGCGAGAATACCGGTGGATCGTCGGGTTGGGCCGTCTTTCACCTGTTGATGGCGCTTCTGCCGTAGCCGCCGCAAGTGCATTGATATCGATCCAGAGGATCATCGACTGAGGGGTAGATCGTGAATTGGAAGAAGGGAGCAACAGGATTGCTCTTCGCATTGGCATCCGTCAGCACCGCCCATGCCGATGTCGGCCGGAACACCTACGATCGCGGAAACTTCAGATCGACCCTCGACTATTTGCGTCCCCTGGCGAACCAGGGAGATGCCAACGCCCAAATGAAACTCGGCCAGATGTACGAGGAAGGCAACGGTGTCGCGAGAAATCTCGCGCTGGCGTTCAGCTGGTACAAAAAGGCGGCCGACCAGGGCCGTGCCGAGGCACAATTCAATATCGGCACCATGTATGACCAGGGCGAAGGAGTGGCCGTAGACAAAAATCAGGCGATCGAGTGGTACAAGAAGGCCGCGGCACAAGGCCATTCCAACGCACAATACAATCTGGCCGTCATGTACGATACGGGTGAAGGTATCCCCCAGAACAAGGCGCAGGCTTTCGTCTGGTATCGCAAGGCGGCGGAACAGGGAGATATCGACGCGCAGTATAATGTTGGCGTCATGTACGATCAGGGAGACGGCACGAGCAAGGACAAGAGCCAGGCCCTCGTCTGGTATCTGAAGGCTGCCGACCAGGGTAAGGTCGAGGCACAATACAATCTCGGCATCATGTATCGCGATGGCGAAGGCGTTGGAAAGGACGGCTCGAAAGCCCTCTTCTGGTTCCGCAAGGCGGCCGATCAGGGAGACGCGGACGCCCAATATAATATCGGTGCGATGTATGCCGACGGCGACGGGATAAAGCAGAACGATCCCGAAGCGATCATCTGGTTTCTGAAGGCCGCAGGGCAGGATAATGTCGAAGCCGAATACAATCTCGGCGTGATGTTCCGCGACGGCGAAGGCGTCGCCAGGAACGCGACCCAAGCCATCTTCTGGTTCAAGCGGGCGGCCGAGCATCAATATGCCGATGCAGCCAACAATCTCGGCGTCATGTATCGCGACGGCGACGGTGTCCCGGTCGATCCGGTCAAGGCCCAGGAGTGGTTCCGCAAGGCAAAGAGCCTTGGCTATCAGGGCGACAGCGACGACGACCAAAGCGCCCCCTCGAACACAAGCAGCATCCCGATCTGAGCAGATCGGAGGGGTCGGCAGCTAGCCACTCCATTTGTCGATGGCACGGCCCTCATTCGCTGCCGAATCTCGGCAAGCCATGCTATTTCCTGCAACCTGAAGCACACTGCGCTGCGACCGGCAGGAGCAGGTGTTGAAAATTGGGGGAATCATGAATTCTGCAGCCTCGGACGATCGAATGGCTTCCCTGCCTCCGCGCCATTTCTGGCGACGGTTTGGTGCCTATGCGATCGACATCGTCATCTTCCAGATTGTCTTCGTCCTGCTGTTTCTCGCTCTGTCCGTCGTGACATCCCGGGATCTCACACTGCCGTTCCTCCAGAAGCAGCAATGCGCTGAAACGACGTCCGGGTCGCTCATTCCGAAAATAGAAGCCGAGTGGCCGCTGCAATCAGGCGAAGTGAGAAGCAACCAGCTGTGTCGCATATCTTGGCTTGGCAGTGAGGGATACACCATCTTCGTTTCGAAGGTCGCTTCGCAGCACGGAAAGACGACGTCCGTACGTTCGGTCGCAGTCCCGGTAGACAAGAAGGGAGATCCGGTCGATCCAAGCGTTGTCACCAGGCCGACATCCAGCATCGTCCTTCTGCTGTTGCCTGTAATCTTTGCCTTCTGTTCGGCAGGTACGAGACGAACGCCTGGCAAGCGCCTGCTCTCGCTGCGCGTGAAGACGCTCGAAGACTTCCCCCTGCCCCTCGGTCTGGCAACGAAGCGGGAGATATTTAAATTTCTGCCGCTCATGCTCATCGCGATCGTCGACCTCGCGAGCCTGCTTCTCGCAAGACCGCTATCGCAGCCGATCGAGCAGTTGATCCAGCAGGCGCGCGATTTGAATCTTCTCTCCACGAGCGGTGTTTTCGCCCTGACTGGCGCATTGACGCCGATGCTGTTCGTTTTCGCGCTCATCTGGTGGGTCTATCCGCTGGTCGTGTGGCGTGGGCAAACTTTCTACGACCGTTTCTGCGACACGAAAGTCGTCAGGGATTGACTCACACCCCTGAGATACGGGGATTGCCTTGCTGGTGAGGGGCATGACAGACTGCGGCAGGGCCGGAACATGCTTTGCTTCTTCTTCCTTTCAGAGGTTAGATCGCCGTGAATCCGAAATATGCCGCACTTCCTTCCTCGTTTCGCATGGCGTTGCTCGCCGCAATCGTCGTTGTGCCGCTGTCGCCTCTGCCGGTGGCGGCCACGCCGGCAGAGGCCGCGCCCGGCTCGTGCTGGTCGCTGCTGCAGAGCAAATTCGGCCCCCAGATCGAGAAATCGGTAAACGAAGCCGACCCCTGCAAGAAGCTGCCGGGGGTCGATCACAAGGAGAAATTCGAGGTCAAGTCGCTCGACGTCTGCGATGGCCCGAACGGCGGTGTCCAGATCAATGCTCACGCAGATATGGTCTGCAAGTCGCACGGCGTGCTGAAGGCGACCGTCAAAGGCGAACTCGACGCATCCATGACGGTCGATGTCGGCGCATGTCACATCACCGATCTCCATCTCGGCATCAACGGCCCGCTCGGAGAGCTGATTTCATCTGTCGGTGGGCTGCAGGATCTCGCCCGCGGTTTCGCGCAGGCGAAGATTTCGGAGGTATGCGGCAAGTAAGGGAGAAGCCGGTCGCTTCAACCGGCTTCCTTTAGGCGGGATGTCGAGACGGCTCAGGTTTGCGCGACACCATCCGCTGAGCCAGCGCTCTTGCTACCGAAACGAACACCCTTCTTCTCGAAGCCAAAGCCGGCAAAGATAGCCACGACGACAGCGACGATGCAGGCCACGACCAACAGCGCGAGGGCATAGTCGCCGCCCCATCTCTTCGCCAGCCCAGCCTGGATCGAAGCATTGCCCGACGCCAGCAGGTTGCCGAGCTGATACGCGAAGCCGGGAAATGTGCCGCGCACCTCATCCGGTGACAATTCGTTCAGATGCACGGGAATGATACCCCAGGCGCCCTGCACGAAAAGCTGCATCAGAAATGCGCCGATCGCAAGCATCACCGGCCCGTGCCCATAGACCCAGAGCGGCGCGGCCGGGATCGCCAAGAGGGCAGCAATGACGATGGTTCGACGCCTGCCGATACGCTCAGATAGTGCGCCGAAGGACAGGCCTCCGACGATCGCACCGATATTATAGACGATCGCGATGGCCCCGACCGTATAGGAATCATACTGCCTCTGGGTTTCCAGGAAGGTGGGGTAGAGATCCTGCGTGCCGTGGCTGAAGAAATTGAAGGCCGTCATCAACAGGACGGCCCAGATGAACAGCGGAATATTTTCGCGCAGCACGGTGAGGAACGGCCGCTGCGGCTTGGATTGCCGCTGCACGAAAGCCGGCGATTCCTGCACGTTGCGCCTGATATAGAGCACCAGCAGCGCCGGTACCGCCCCGACCATGAACATGCCGCGCCAACCGATGATCGGGAACAGCAGGAAGAAGACGATCGACGCAATCAGATAGCCGGAGGGATAGCCCGCCTGCAGGATGCCCGAGACGAGGCCGCGCGACTCCTCGGGAATGGTCTCCATCGTCAGCGATGCACCAACGCCCCATTCGCCGCCCATGGCAACGCCGAAGAGTGCCCGAAGGACGAGGAACATGGTCAGTCCCGTCGAAAAGCCGGTCAGGAACTCGAAGACCGAGTAGAGCAGCACGTCGATCATCAGCGTGACACGCCGGCCGTAACGGTCGGCCGCAAGGCCAAAGATCAGCGCACCGATCGGACGCATGGCCAGGGTGAGAAAAATCGCGACGGCAACCGCCGGCACGTCCGTGTGAAATTCCTCGGCTATGTGTTTGAGAACGAATACCAATATGAAGAAATCGAAAGCATCCAGCGTCCAGCCGAGATAGGCCGCGATGACGGTGTTTCGTTGCTGAGGGGACAAGGAACGTAAGCTATCCAATGCGGTCATCATGATCCTCCGACCGGATGGCGGCGGCGAGGCGGGCAATACCGGATGCCGTCGAAAGCTGGGGGAGCCCGGCACTGACCGGGCATGTCGACGCTGCGGCCGGCTCCTCCTGTGGCGCCTGCGAGGATCGCGCTATGCGGACGTTCAGATCAGCGCTAACGCATCAGCCGCCTTCAGGTTGTAACATATTTGACATGGTCGACGAACGGAAAAATCTACCATTTTGTTTCCCTTTTGTACCCTTTGCCCCTTCACATCTGTGCGATCTGTCTCCATATTCGCCCAATGGCCAAATCACCGAAAAACCCCTCCGCCCCGACCGGTTTCGAAGAGGCGCCGCAGGCACCATTTGAAGGTGCGCCGCTCAGCGGCAGCGTTGCCGATTGGGTGAAGCAGCTCGAGGCCGACGCCGAAATGTCCGGCATCGAGACCCAGCGCGAGATCGCCTCGAAGGCCGGCAAGCATCGCAAGAAGGTGGAAATCGCGGCTTCGAAGTCAGGGCGCGGCACGTCCATGGGCGGTTCGACGGATCCGAAGACACGCGCCGCGGCCGGCCTCAATCCGGTTGCTGGCCTGGATATCGCGCTCGAAGATGCCGACAAGATCGCCACCAGCGGCGTGACGGCCACGGTGGAAGCGCTGTCGAAGCTGATCGAGAGCGGCAACCCTCTCTTCAAGGATGGCAAGCTCTGGACACCGCATCGCCCTACCCGGCCGGCAAAGTCCGAGGGTGGCATCCAGATCCGCATGGCCTCGGAATATCAGCCCGCTGGCGACCAGCCGACCGCGATCCGCGACCTTGTCGAAGGCCTAGAGAATGGCGACCGCAGCCAGGTTCTGCTCGGCGTTACCGGCTCCGGCAAGACGTTTACAATGGCCAAGGTGATCGAGGCGACGCAGCGCCCCGCCGTCATCCTCGCGCCCAACAAGACGCTGGCCGCTCAGCTCTATTCCGAATTCAAGAATTTCTTCCCCGACAACGCGGTCGAATATTTCGTCTCTTACTACGACTATTACCAGCCGGAAGCCTACGTACCGCGCTCGGATACCTTCATCGAGAAGGAAAGCTCGATCAACGAGCAGATCGACCGCATGCGCCACTCGGCGACACGCTCGCTGCTGGAGCGTGACGATTGCATCATCGTCGCCTCGGTCTCCTGCATCTACGGTATCGGCTCGGTCGAAACCTATACGGCGATGACCTTCCAGATGAATGTCGGCGACCGTCTGGACCAGCGCCAGCTTCTGGCCGACCTCGTGGCGCAGCAATACAAGCGCCGCGATATGGATTTCATCCGCGGCTCCTTCCGCGTCCGTGGTGACACGATCGAAATCTTCCCGGCTCACTTGGAGGATGCCGCCTGGCGCATCTCCATGTTCGGCGACGAGATCGACGCCATCACCGAATTCGATCCGCTGACCGGCCAGAAAACCGGCGACCTGAAGTCGGTGAAGATCTACGCCAATTCGCACTATGTGACGCCGCGCCCGACGCTGAACGGCGCCATCAAGGCGATCAAGGAAGAGCTGAAAATCCGGCTCGCCGAGCTGGAAAAAGCCGGCCGCCTGCTCGAAGCGCAGCGCTTGGAGCAGCGCACTCGCTACGACGTCGAAATGCTTGAAGCCACCGGCTCCTGCGCCGGCATCGAGAACTATTCGCGCTATCTGACCGGCCGCAATCCCGGCGAGCCGCCGCCGACGCTATTCGAATATATTCCCGATAACGCGCTGCTGTTCATCGATGAAAGCCACGTCTCGGTGAGCCAGATCGGCGGCATGTACCGAGGCGACTTCCGGCGCAAGGCGACGCTGGCCGAATACGGCTTCCGCCTGCCCTCCTGCATGGACAACCGACCGCTGCGCTTCGAGGAATGGGACGCCATGCGCCCGGACACGATCGCGGTTTCTGCTACACCGGGCAGCTGGGAAATGGAACAATCCGGCGGTGTCTTCGCTGAGCAGGTCATCCGCCCCACAGGCCTCATCGACCCGCCGGTCGAGGTCCGCTCTGCCCGCACCCAGGTCGACGACGTGCTCGGCGAGATCCGCGAAACCGCCGCCAAGGGCTATCGGACCCTCTGCACAGTCCTTACCAAGCGCATGGCCGAGGATCTGACGGAGTATCTGCACGAACAGGGCGTGCGCGTGCGCTACATGCACTCCGATATCGACACGCTGGAACGTATCGAGATCATCCGCGATCTGCGTTTGGGCGCTTTCGATGTGCTCGTCGGCATCAACCTGCTGCGCGAAGGTCTCGACATTCCCGAATGCGGCTTCGTCGCCATTCTCGATGCGGACAAGGAAGGCTTCCTTCGTTCGGAAACCTCGCTCATCCAGACCATCGGCCGTGCCGCGCGTAACGTCGACGGCAAGGTCATCCTCTATGCCGATACGATCACCGGTTCGATGAAGCGGGCGATGGACGAGACCAGCCGCCGCCGCGAGAAGCAGATGGCCTTCAACCTCGAAAACGGCATCACACCGGAATCGGTGAAGGCAAAAATCTCGGATATTCTCGACAGCGTCTATGAGAAGGACCATGTCCGCGCCGATATCGGCGGCGCCTCCGGCAAGGGTTTTGCCGATGGCGGTCATCTGGTCGGCAACAACCTGCAGGCCCATCTCAACGCGCTGGAAAAATCCATGCGCGATGCCGCCGCCGACCTGGATTTCGAAAAGGCCGCGAGACTGCGCGACGAGATCAAGCGCCTCAAGGCCGTCGAACTTGCCGCAATGGACGATCCCCTAGCCCGCGAGGAGGCAAGGAGCCTCGAAAGCCGCGGCGGGTCGAGCAAGCGTACGGCTCCGGAACCGGAGGCATCCCGCTCCTATTTCGCCAAGCCGAACCTTGATGAAATGGGACCGGGCAGCGATGCCGGCACGCCGCTTTTCCGCAAGAACACGCTGGACGAAATGACCGTCGGTCGCACCGAAAAGCCGGTAACCGGCAAGGTGCCGGACAAGCCGGTGATCCGCGCCAAGCCCGGCGTCGGCTCCTACGAGGATCCGGTGGACGAGAAGCAGCGCAAGGGCCGAACGAAGGGGAAGACCGGACGGCCCGGACGCTAAGACTGCTGTCACTGGCCGGTTGGAACTGTGGTTCTTGATGAGCAGTGCTCGCAAGTATCAAGCGATGTCTTGTTGGCTGTGCATCAGCACCTACATATTTTCTATGAGGAGACCCACGGAGTGACGGAGGACGCTCTGTTACGCGCCGTACCGTGGGAAAGCGATAGCACCCACGGGAGAGAGACCGATGTCAGAGCCCTTAGTCGTCCGCCGGGAGACACATGTCCCGGCACCGCCAGCCGCCATATTCGCATTGCTGACCGACCCCGAGAAGATCCTGCGTTGGATGGGCACGGAAGCCAAGACCGAGCCGCAGCCCGGCGGCATCTATCTCGTCAACGTGACCGGGGCGCGCGTCGCACGCGGCGCGTTCCGCGAGGTCGTGCCGGTCCATCGCCTCGCCTACAGCTTCGGCTGGGAAGGCAGCGAAGAAGTGCCGCCGGGATCGAGCCTGGTGGAGATAGACCTGATCGAACAGCCTGAAGGAACCCTGGTCCGCCTCACACACACCGGCCTGCCGACGGCCGGACAATGTGAGGCCCATGCAAAAGGCTGGGCGCATTATCTCGACCGCATGGCCGCCGTGGCCTCCGGACGAGATCCCGGTCCAGATCCGATGCGCGGTCACGACGGCAAAAGCTGACAACGTCCTGGGCGCTGTCCCATCGGGCGCCTTGGTTTGATGTTCGCTCGATATCACCGATTGGCGACAGCAGCCTTGCCTGTTGAAAGGGGGAATCCAAGCAGCGCCGAAGGGCTGCGTCGGCGAGGATGACAGCCTGCAACCGCCATGGCATGATCACGACATGGATTTGCCCGCCCCTCTTGTCTGGCTTGTCGACGAAGCCGCCGCCTCTCCCAGCCCCGAACGCTTCCTGGCTGATCTGGGCGGACAGCTGCTGGCCGCCGGACTGCCACTCGCCGGCGGCGCACTGACGCTTTCGGCGCCGCACCCGATCATCACGCAGCATAGCTGGTTGTGGCATGCCGAAGATGGTGCCGTAAACGAGGCCCTCGGTTTTGCCGGCACTGCACTTGGGCAAGCCGGCCGTGACTGGTTGGCCGAGTTAGGCCCGATTTGCGAGGAAACGATTGCAGGCACGCCCGGCAACTCCGTTCTGGCCTGGGCGGGCACGCGGCCCTTCACCTCAACCGAAGCGGATAGTTTGCGCCAAATCGCCCGATTTGCCGCTGCACCCTTGGCAGGCTTGGCTGCCAGAGCAGCGTTGTCCGCATTGCTGGAAGCCTATCTCGGCCGTCGAAGCGCAGCCCGTGTTCAAGCCGGCGCGCTCAGCCGCAGCACCGGCGAAACCATTCGCGCCGCACTCCTCTGCGCCGATCTGCGAGATTTCACCGCGCTGTCCGAGGCGACGGAGCCGACCATCGTGATATCCGCCCTCGACGCGTGGTTCGATCGCGTCGCGGGTGCTGTGCATGCCTTCGGCGGTGAAGTGCTGAAATTCGTCGGCGACGGCGTGCTGGCAATCTTTCCGGTGACCGGAACGTCGGCGGAAGCCTGCGAGGCCGCCCTCCGCGCCGTTACCGCCATCCGCGCCGGCATGGCTCATCTCGATGCGACCCGAAAGGACCAGGGCCTGCCGCCGCTCCCCTTCGGCGCAGCCCTGCATTTCGGCGACATGCTCTGGGGCAATATCGGCGCCGCCGACCGCCTGGACTTCACCGCCATCGGCCCCGCGGTCAATCTCGTCAGCCGTCTTGAGGGCCTTTGCAAGCCACTAGGCTGCAACGTACTCGTCTCGGGCGCTGTAGCGGCCGAAACGGGCACGGCGCTCGTCCCACTGGGTAAACATGAGCTGCGAGGGATAATCGAGCCTTGCGCGGTCTTTACGCTGACGGAAGCTTTGACCTGACCGACAGAATGCCTAAGAGCGGCATCGGCCTTGCCACATCCGTTATGCTCCCGCCTCCGCCTTCACGGTGGCTTGAAAATGCTGCGCTCCCCCCGTCAGCCAAAACTCCTCGGTGGTTGTATCGAGAAATTCTGCAAAGAGCTTGCAGGCGTCCGCTCGCAGGACACCCCCAACTATCTCTGTCGATCGAGAAACATGACGGGGAGGAGCGTTTTCGAGCCTCATATGCGTACAGCCGCCATATGTGTCCTCCATCGCGAATACAAGGCGCGCGATCGGCAGATGCAACATCGTGCCAAAGCACATGATACAGGGCTCAAGCGTTGTGTAGAGCGTCAGATGATCGGCCCTTGAAAAGACATAGTCGCCCTCGAATACTTGATGAAACAGGTTCATCTCCGCATGGTTTAGATGATTCGAGATCATGGTCTTGTGCGAGCGTCCCAGAATCCGGTTTCCGGCTGAAAGAACCGCGCCGACGGGAAATACGCCTTCCTCCAATGCGGTTCGAGCCTCCGCAAGTGCAAGCTCCATCATGCATTCGTCGTTCAATTGAACCATGTAATCCCTGCGTCGCCATGATTTTAAGTTGCATCATCGTAACATAGCGACTTTTGCTACAGTTACATGACAAGATCCTACATCCGTTGAGGTCGCCTCGTCGAACCATCGAGACAATCGGGAAACGCATTTTGTAGGTCGTTGCCGGTGGATCCGTTCATCGCCGAATCCCGCCTTTCATTCCCAACCCCTTGAAATCCCCACCCTATCC
>NZ_JARWLA010000062.1:0-21416 GCF_047445805.1 Rhizobium sp. BR 314
GCTGGATCTCGGCATCCTTGGCGGATTGACGAGCGATCTTTTCCGTCTGAGCGGCGTTATCGGCATTCTGCTTGATATTGGCGGCCATCTCTTCCATCGAGGCGGAGGCCTCTTCGGCTGAGGAGGCCTGTTCGGTGGCGCCCTGCGAGAGCTGCTCGGAGCCGGCCGACAGTTGCTGGCTACCGGAGGAGACATTGTCCGACGCCGACAATGCATCCGCAACAACGCCGCGAAGCCGCTCGATCATCGAATTGACGTGGCCAAGCAGATCGCCGATTTCATCCCGGGTGGTGATTGCAGCAAATTCCGTCAGATCGCCTTCTGCGACCGTTTGAACGGTCTTGACGGCGCGGTTAATGCCCTTGTTGATCGAGATAATGATCCAGATGGCTGAGACGAGAGCGAGGATCGACGCTACCGAAGCGATGATGATCAGAATAGAGCGCGCATGCGTGTAGGCATTGGCTGCGTCCTCATCTGCCTGCTTCAAACGCCCGCGCTCGGCTTCGAATACCTGTGCCAGCACTTTGTCGATCTTGGTGCTTGTTTCGCGCGCTTCGGTCGATGAGATCTGGAGCGCACCAGCGCTGTTGCCTGCCAACATCATGCTGCGAATACGATCATCAGCAGTGCGCCAATTCACTGAGAGATCCTTGATCTGCGACCAATAGGTCATGTCCTGATCGGTGGCATTGGCGAGGATCTTCGCGAGATCGGCGTCGAAGTCGGCTCGTGCCGCGTCACTCTTTGCGATGTAGCCCTTGGTTTCGTCCACCGATGTCGTAAGCAGCATGTTCTTTTGCTGCCGCAGCTGTTGCAGGACGGCGATATCGAGGTTCTGAGCAAGGCGCAACCTTTCGGCTGGTCCCGTCAATGTCTCGGACCAATTGTCGTTGACCTGGCCGAGTGTGGTGACGCTGTAGATAGCTGTGCCAAGAAGCATGGCGATCACGACAGCAAATGTTAGAAGCAGCTTGAGCTTTATCGTAAAGCGCATCTTGTAGCCCCCTTGCGTTGGAGATTCATGCTGTTGCTCGGACCGCGCCTGCGCGTTGCGAAGAAAAGATCGCCTGCAGGTTCGGGATGATGATGAATTCGCCGCCGCGTTTCACGAGGGCTTGGACATAGTCCGGCCGCCAGCGCATGCCGACGATCGGCGGCGGTTCGCTCGCCGATCGCAATAGTTGCGTGACCTCGTAGACCTTGTCCGTTCGAATGCCGATCAGCGTCGTCTCGCCATCGAGCTCCAGTGCGGTCACGACGATGCGGCTGTCGATCGTCACATTGCCCGGTTCCATGCCGAAGGCAATGCGGATGTCGGCAAGCGGAATGACCTTGCCGCGGAAATTGATGACGCTGCCGACAAAAGGCAGGCTGCCGGGAACATTGGTTTCAGGCAGTAGATCCAGGATTTCCTGAACGATGACGGCCTCGATGGCGAAGGTCTCGCCATTGAGGCTGAATGTCAGAACGGAGAGCTCTTCCGCGTCCTTCCAGATGGCGCGATAGTCGTATTTCACGTCTGTTTCCGTCATCCTGCAGCTCGCAATTGCGCCTCCTGATGTTGTCCGGCGGCGATCAGGTGCACGACATCGAGGATCAGGGCCACGTTGCCGTCGCCGAGAATGGTAGCGCCTGAGAAGGTCGAGACGTGATCATGCAGCTTCGACATTGATTTGATGACCGTCTGGTGGTCGCCGATGATCTGATCGACGACGAGGCCGACCCGTTGGCTGCCGGTCGAGATCACCACGACCTTCTGATAGGGGTCCGGCTCCGTGCCGGTGCGGAACAGCTCGCGCAGCCTCAGGAAAGGAACCAAGTCGTCGCGCAGCGAGATGAAGCTGCGGCCGCGGGAGCGCAGATCCTGCTCGACCGAAAGCTCCAGGCATTCCTCGACCGCCGCAAGCGGGATCACATAACGGCCATTGCCGACCCGCACCAGAAGTCCGTCGATGATGGCAAGCGTCAATGGAATGCGCAGCGCAATGTCGGAGCCCTTGCCGAAATCGCTTGCGATGTCGATCGATCCACGAAGTGTCTCGATGGTCTTCTTCACCACATCCATGCCGACGCCGCGGCCCGAAAGGTTAGTGACTTTCTCGGCGGTTGAGAAGCCGGGCTGGAAAATGAGCTGTAGCAGTTCCTTGTCCGTTAGCTGGGCGCCTGGCTGGATCAGGCCGTTCGCTTCCGCCTTAGCGCGCACTCGCTGCCTGTCGATGCCACGTCCGTCATCCTTGATGGAGATGATCACTTCGCTGCCTGTTTGATGGGCGGAGAGAATAACGCGTCCGACAGATGGCTTTCCGGCTGCGATGCGATCGTTCGGGCTTTCCAGGCCATGATCGATGGAATTGCGCACGAGATGAACGAGGGGATCGGCGAGCCGGTCGATAACCGTCTTGTCGACTTCGGTGCTTTCGCCCTCGGTGATGAGCTCGATATCTTTGCCGGTCTCACGGGCGAGATCATGGACCAGTCGGCGGAAGCGGCTGAAGAGGCTGGCGACCGGCATCATGCGCAGGACCATCATCGTGTCCCGCAGTTCGCCGGCGAGCCGTTCGATTTCTTCCGAGACCGAGCGCAGGCCGAGATCGGCAGCCGAATTCGCCATCTGGCTCAGCCGCGACTGGGCAATGACCAGTTCCCCGACCCGGTCCATCATCTCGTCGAGGCGGAGCGCCGGAATGCGGACATTGTCGACCTGCTTCTGCGATTTGGCATCCGTGGGCTGGGCCTTAGCCGCGTCTGACTGCTGGGCGGGTGCTTTTGACGGTGCTTCTGCAACGCTTGCCGGCGGGATCGCGACGATGGGTGCAGGGGCTTGTTGTTGGTCGGCCTGAATTTCGCGAAGCTCCATCGTCATGTCGTCCATGACGAAAATGAAAACATCCTCGATGTCGGATCGAGACTTTTCCGTCGTCAGATGGACTGTCCAGCCGATATGGAGGTCGCGTGGATCGAGATCCGGAAGCGGGGGGACAGCATCGATATCGGCTTTGATACGGCACTCGCCGAGATCGTGAAGTTCGTCGAGAAGACCGAGCGGATTGGTGCCGTTGGCCATGGAGTTGGCCGGCAGGCTGAACTTCAGGTACCATGTCTTTGAGTTGCCGGCGCTTGAGCTGGAATTGCCGGAGGTGGCGGCTATCGGTGCAGCAACAGGCACGGCTGTTACACTATTCGCGCCGACCGCAAGCCGCAGCTTATCCAGCAGAACCGAACTCATGGCCTCGTGGTCGCCATTTGGGTTTTCGAGCAGCGCCTGCATATGGCCCTGCGCGTCGAGAACGGCGCCGACCAGCTCTTTCGTAGCGGGCGCTTCGCCCTTGCGGACCCGGTCGAAGGCGGTTTCGCAATGATGGGTGAAAGCGGCCAATTGATCGAACCCGAACATGGAGCCGGATCCCTTGAGGGTGTGCAGCCCCCTGAACACCGCATCAATCTGAGCTCTGTCGCTCAGATCGCGCATCAGATCGAGGAGGCCCGCCTCGATCAGTTCGAGCTGCTCGGCGGCCTCCGTCCTGAAAACGGCGATCGGATCGAGTTCGTTCATCTGCCCAAAACCTTGCGCACGATCTTGATGAGGTTTTCAGGGTCGAAGGGCTTCGTCAGCCATCCCGTCGCGCCCGCGGCCTTTGCCTGCTGCTTCAGATCGCCGTCCGACTCCGTGGTCAGGAAGATGACCGGCGTCCCCATATAGGCCGGCAATTGGCGCAGGCCGCGGATCATCGCCAGCCCGTCCATGTTCGGCATGTTGAGATCGGTGACGATCAGGTCGAAGTTGCCGCCCTTCATCTTGTTGAGGCCATCGGCGCCGTCGACAGCTTCAGTGACCGTATATCCAGCGTTGGTAAGCGCAATGCGCGTGGTCAGCCGAATGCTGGCGGAATCGTCGACGGTGAGAATATTTGCGCTCATGCTGCTTTTCCTTCTAGCCAGAAGCTATCTTCTTGCTGATCCCTGCTGAGGAGACCTGCTCGCTGCAGGACGGTCAGAAAATTGCCGTCTGCGGGCTTGTTCAATGCAAAGGTCACGCCTGTCTGCTCGGCCGTTTGCCGTGCGGACAGGAGCAACTGCGGGAGGGTAATGTCGATATCCTCATTCCCATCGATATCGATGACCAGGGAGCGCCGAAGTGCGGCCGCCTCCTGAAGGTAAACCTGAATGATGTCTCGCACATTTGCGATGGTCTTGATGGTCAGAGGTCCATGAAGGTGCAGGATTTCCGCTTGTCCGCTCATGCCGAACCTCGAGATAGCTGAAGTGAGGAAACAATGGTTGTGGAGTCGTCGTGCGCGTTTTCGAAGAGACTTTTGATGTCGATCCAGCGCCGGCAGAAGGCCGCCACGCAGCTGGGATCGAAATGCGTGCCGCTGCTGTTGACGATCTCCCGAAATGCGTCGGCGATCGGCCAGGCCGACTTGTAGGAGCGCTTGGAGCATAGGGCATCGACGACATCGGCTATGGCGACCACGCGCGCTTCGATCGGTATCGATGCTCCGGCAATGCCCATCGGATATCCGGTGCCATCCCATTTTTCGTGGTGGCTTTCGGCGATCCTGCCGGCGACCTGGATCAGTTCGCTGGAGCTCTCGCTCAATATTTCCGCGCCGAAATCCGTGTGCCGTTGCATCTGCCTGCGTTCCTCGGCAGTCAGTGGACCGGGCTTCGAGAGAATGGCGTCCGGCAACCCGATCTTGCCGACATCATGCAAGGCGCTGGCGAGAAAGATCGTGCGGCAGTGGCCTTCGTCCAGCCCGATCTCCTCGGCAATCATGCGCGCAATGATCGCAACCCGGTCGAGATGGTCTGCCGTCTCGCCATGGCGGCAGGCGATCGCCTTGGAGAGGCGCCAGATGATCTCTTCTTCATGCCGTTCGATCCGCTGTATTGCAGCATTGAAATCGCGCTGCAGCGCGGCGGCCTTGTTCGCAAGCGCCAACCGCTCCTCTCCAATGTTGAGAATATTGCGCACACGGATCGTCAGCTCTGCCTCATCGATCGGCTTGTTCAGAAATTCGGTGGCGCCCGCCTCCATCGCGGCCATCTTGATATCGGTCTCCTTGCGGGAGGTGATCATGATGGCGGGAATATGGGCTGTAAGCGGATTCTTACGCATGCGGGAGATGACTTCGATGCCCGTCATGTCGGGCATCATATAGTCGACGAGAATGAGATCCGGCGCCTGATCCTCAAGCCGATCGAGAGCTTCGGCGGGATGCAGGAATGACAGGACCTTGCTGCCGCTGATGGCTTCGACGGCTCGGCGAAGGGTGGCCACAACAGAAGGACTGTCATCGATGACGAAGACGCGCATAATTACCCCGCGGAGCGTCCGCGGCTCATAGGCGGCTCCACTCACGATTGTCGGTTTGGATGTTTGGAGACCTTTCGAACGAAAGGGCCGCGTCACAATGATTGTGAGTCTTGGCTGGAGTAACGAAATCGTTAAATGGCTAACGGTGTATTAAATCCACCTTCAACTTGTGGTCTATTCTGAAATTAACTGCGATATAATGATAGAATTGCGTTTTTCTGATATTAGATATTCTCCGTCGTGCCCAGTCGGTTGCGGCTGCTCCGCGTCGACGACGGCGACACGCCATAGACAGCACGATAGCGGGCGGCAAAATATCCCATATGGCTGAAGCCCCAGCGTGCAGCGATCTCGGAGATATTCTCGTCGGCATCTCCGTTAAGCAGATCCTGATGGATCTGCTGGAGCCGCAGGCGCTGAACATAGTTCAGTGGATTCATGCCCACATTCTGCTGAAACGACAGCTGCAGACTGCGCACGCTCTGCCCCGCGTTCCTGGCGATATCCGATACCGTGAATTCTTCTGCGAGATGCGCGTGTATCCAGTCCAGCGCCCGCTTCAGATTGCGTGGCCTGGCGGTTTGGATCATCGCCCTTTGTCCTGATCTCGGCCACGTTTGCACGAAGGCGGTGATCAGTGCCTCCTGGAAAAGCGAAGCGCCAAGTGGGGAGCCGGCAAAAGGATGGTCGCCAGATTCCAGCAGCAATGCCGCCATGCGGTGAATGGTACGCACGCCGTTTTCCTCTATGTCGGCCGTTGGGTCGAAGCGCCGGAGGAACGCATCGAGATCGTCGGTTCCAAGATGGATCAGCGGTAGGCAAAGAATGCGCGGTATGGCAAGCGCGATCTTGCGAGCGTCTCGGGACGCTTTGAGGCTTGTGGGGCCTGAGGACAGCAGTACGAAACTTGTCCCCGCCGCTGCGGTGAATTCCTGATGCTCCGTTTCAATGTGGAATGTGCCGCTCTCGACAAAATGCAACTCGATGCGATCGGATGGGCGAAACAGATATTGGATTTCGTAGCCTGTTTCCGAGAATATCTTCCATGCCGCCATTTCCCGGATCATCGCTACCGTAACATCGATATGAAAATGCTGGTTCTCCGGTTTTCTGTCGAAGATGACGGATATGTCGGCAGCACTCAGTTTCTCCTGCAACTCCGTGGGCTCGCAGGACGACCATGCATACTTGTCGACAGCAATATTCATCTTGTTCAATCGGCTTCAGCGGGCTCACGGCGATTAAAATCGTAAGTAGAGCCTTTAGTCTGCAAAGGGACGCCGATGCGCGTCCGACCATACATATAGGGATCCGGTCTTGCCTAGAGCTTTACGCAACGATTGATCGAGGACATTTGATCCAGACAACGGCCGGTTTCGCCTTTCGCGTTAACTTCGTATTTTTTAGTTCGCCTTAGTTTTCCCGGGACGGTCTTAGGTGGGGTCCAAAATAGTATGGCGTATGTAGCAGCGATCCGAACAGTTGCAACTTCTGCGGATAGCTTCGTCGATCGACTGGAAGGTGCCCGATTGCAGATCGAGCAACGCTTTCTCGATGGTGGCGCGGTTCTGATCACGGTCACGGAGGCGCTGGCCAAGCTGATCGGCTTGCTGGAGCACATCGGCAATTCGCTGAAGGAGGAAAATGCCACCGAAGCGACGGGCCGTCTGCTTCAGACCGTCGAGCTGTTGCACAAGCTGCCGCCGGCCGAGGCTCGTCGCCAGGAATGTGTCGCAACAATCGGCCAGGCCGGCCGGTCGCTTGGCGAACATGTCCAGTCGATGGAAGAGACGCTGCGCTATCTGCGTACCTTTGCGGCGACGGCAAAAATTGCAGGCGCAAGGATCCCGGATTTCTCCAGTTTTGCCAGCGAGATCGTGGAGCGCATAGAATTCGCGGCGAAGGAAGTCAGGGCGCTGTCGGTGCAAATTCATTCGCTGGAGGCGCAGATCGAATCTGCCGCCGCGTGCGAAGACAGCTCGCTTGGCCAATATCTTGCCGGTATCCCATCGATCGCGACGCGCCTAGTGTCGAATGCCGACGAAATCCAGGTGCAACGCCGCAACCTATCGGATCTGGCCGACACCGTTTCCGGCCTTGCTCGCAAAATCCAGAACAAGGTCGCCCATACGCTTTCCGCTATGCAGATTGGCGATATCACGCGTCAGCGGGTTGAGCATTGTCAGGCTGCCCATTCGATTCTGGAATCCTATCTCGCCAGCGAAGCCATGGGGCTTGGGGCCGCCGATCGCGAGCGCCTTTCTGGGCTGGTGATGACCCTCATCTTCGAACTGCTCGACGAGACCACAGGAGGGTTCAATCGCGAGACTGCGAAGATCGTCGACAATATACGCAGTTTCAGCGGTGATATCAGGACATTGCTTGATCTTTATCAGACGATGATGGCGCAGAGTGGCGAAGACGGGAGAAGCCCGATCAACTCACTGCGCGGCGATCTTTCCGCCGCCCGGGGTGTCGTCGATCGCATCGAAGCCGCTGCGTCCGGAGCGAACAGGCTGAGCGAAAAGACGTCGGAAATGGTCAAAGAGCTCACGACGAGCATCCAGACCATTCAGCTTGTGCGCCGCGATATCCAGTACATGGCCCTCAACACCAATTTGCGCTGCGGCAAGCTTGGAGAGGAAGGGCGCGCAATCAATGTCGTCGCCGGCGAGCTGCGCTCCTTCGCATCCCTGCTCGACGACGATGCGGAGAAGATTCTGAGTGGGCTGGGCAAGCTCGAAACGGAGGCGACTGGCTTGAAGGGCTGGCGGCAGACCAACGAGCCAGACAACGCGTCTGGTCTGGGCGCGCACATCGATGCCGCGCTGTTGCATATCACCGAAGCCGGCGTTTCCATGGATGCGAATGTGAAAGAGCTTCGCCGCTGCGGCGACGATATGACGTCGCAGGTCGCCGAGATCGTCGGCAGCCTGGATTTTCGCGCCGGAATTGGCGAAACGCTGGCGTCGTGCGCGCGAGAAGCCGGTCTTGAGCGCCGAACGATCATGGACAAGAGCGGGCTTGAGCCATTCCTGGCGACCATTTCCGAGCGCATTTTCCAGACCTACACGATGGCCGCCGAACGCGAGATACATGCTGCTGTCTTTGGCACCGAAAGCCCGGTTGTCGAGAGCGGCCCCGTTTCGGCGAGTGAAGAAGAGCTGTTTGCTGACGCTCTGTTCTAAAGCACGTCGGCGGGTCGTGACCTCTCAGCTTCGCGTCCTGCACTCCAGGTTCTTGATCTTGTGTGCGCCGCAATCGTAAAGCGGTTCAATACGTCTGCGCGACGAGATTTAGGTCGCGCAGCCTTTACGGGGACGCGCAAGCGCGGGGCTAAGACCATGTCTTTCCCTCGTTTTTGCGGTTTTATGCCTCTCTGCCAGATGCCCCATAGAAGGCTAACGGTGTCTTGACGTTCCCTTGACAATCCCAAGGCAGATGTGCGGCGCAACAAGATCCGTCGGGCATTGGGCATGAATCAAAAGACATCGATCATTACCGCGCCGGAAGGCGCCTTACCCAGCGTTCAACTCCGCAGTACGGTGCCGCCGAAGTCGAGTGACGTTCCGCGGCCCCGGTACGTGCTGTTGTCGAGGATCCTAACCTTTGGCCTTCGGGCGCGCTGGAAGCGCACGGTTCTCTTTTGGTTTCGCTTCGCCGCCAATCCTTTTTTGACGACCCGGTGGTGGCGTTTTCTTTCGACCTTTACGGCGACGCGAGAATTTCCGCCACCGCATGACGAGTTGCTGCAGAAGCCGCTCTCGAAGTTCCTTGTCTATGGCTTGAGTAGTTCCAAGCGGCTCTCGCTGCTTATAGAGCACTTTTCGATTGCTGAGCGGATATTGTCCCGCGAGAGCATGATCAGTCTCTGGCGTGGCGAGTGGCTCGATATGGGTACGGTTCAGGGCCGCGCCGAAGCATATTCATGTCACATCGCGCTTGCCGATCGTGCCGGCGGCCGCCACGAAGGCGCTTTTGCCATCAAGCTTGTCCGCGTGCGCGACAAGGCTGTTCTCTGCACGTCGCGCTTCATGTTTGTCCGGAGTGGGACGGAAGGGCGCTACACTTTCGTCGTTGGCAGCATGCAGGGACCGCGCAATGCAAAGCAGCGCATGGTTGAGGTGACGCGTGACCTTTCCGGTCTACGACCGAAAGAGGCGCTTCTGGTCGTTCTGCAGGGCCTGACCGTCGAAGGTGGCACGCAGCAATTCCTGGCAATTTCGCAGGCCAAGCATCCGATCCATTATCGCCGCAGCAGGCGGCAATCGATGATGCTGTCCAATGTCGACGCCTTCTGGGCGGAACGTTCCGCTGAGCCGGAAGAGACCTTCGGCTTCCGCGTGCCGCATTCGAGAGTCTATGGAGCGGACAAGCGTAGCCGTAGCAAACTGTGGTTCTTCAATCTAGGCGAACTTTTTCATTGAGAAGCAGAGGTTGCCCCATGTGGCGGCCCTTTGGACCTCGTCGGCGGCGGCTATGAGCGTCGGAGGCTGCGGCTTGCTCAAAGGGCAAATCTCCGCCGCCCGACTATCAAAACCAGATCCCTTCAAACAAAGAATCCGACGCCGGTTTGTCAGGTATGGTTCTCCGTCAAGTGGATTGCGACCATCGCGCCGCCTTCCGGCCGGTTTGCGAATTCCAGCCGGCCACCATGGGCAACTGCGATCGCCTGCACGACGGAGAGCCCAAGTCCAGTGCCACCGGTCGCCCGTGAGCGGGAGACTTCGCCGCGCCAGAAGGGGTTGGCGGCCACGGAATCCATATCCTCGGGAAAGCCCGGGCCACGGTCGAGAATGCGGATCACAATGCTCTCGCCCGACAACTGCTCGGTTTCGCATCGCAGCCAGCCGCCATCAGCCGCATAGCGGCAGGCATTTTCCAACAGGGCCAACACGGCTTGACGGATCCTGGGAGAATCTGCAGAAATGCGGGAGGGTCGCAGGTCCGTTTCGATCTGCAGTTTGCTGGCGTCCAGCATTGGCTTGGCCGACGTGAGCACGGCTCCCACGACATCGGATGCGTCGATCCGCTGGCGCTCCATCACGAGCTTCTGGCCGATGGCCAGCGAAAGGGTGCGCAAGTCTTCGACGATTCGTCCGAGGCCTTCGACCTGGAGAAGAAGGTCGGATATGATCTTCCGATCCATCGGAAAGACCCCGTCGAGCATGCTTTGCAACGACCCTTGCAGGATGGTCAGCGGAGTGCGCAACTCGTGAGCAACCGCCATGTTGTTGAAGCGCAGTCTCTTCTCCATGGTTTCAAGGCTGGTCGCCAGCGCATTGAAGGTCGTAACGAGGCTCGCGACCTCACGCGTGCTGCGATAGGGCTCTGTGACCCGCACGGAAAAATCGCCCGATTTGAGGCCTTCGGCCGCAGAGGTCAACGCTCCGAGGGGGCTGGCGAGCCGCCGTGCCAGATAGATGCCGATAAGGGCGCAGACCAGGGCCGAGAGCAGGCCGCATACCAAGACGGAAAGCTGAACCTTCAGATCTGTCGGTCCCGTCAGGGCGTTGAGGTGCTCGAAAAGCAGCGTCAGGGACTCGCCGTCGGGAACCTTGCCTTCGGCCAGCATCGTGTAGGCGGCGGAGGCCTTCGGCGGCAGCGCCTGGGTGATGCTCTCTTCCAGATAGGAAGCATACCAGCTGACGCCTATATAGGTCAGGCCGACGCTGAGAAGGAGCATAATGGTCGTAACGACCGCGGTGAGTGTGGCGAGCGGTAGGCACGGGAAGCTTAGTTTCTTCATCTCGGATCCGAAAAGCGATAGCCAATGCCGCGCACTGCAGGGAAAAAGCCTTCCTGCCCCATCTCCTCCAGCTTGCGCCGGAGATTGGAGATGTGCGTATCGACAGTGCGCACCAGGGCATCACTCTCAGGCAGGCAGGCGTCGAGAATGTCCGCGCGCGCGAAAGCTTGGGTCGGATGGCGGATCATGTAAGCCAGAATTCGAAATTCGCTGAGTGTCAGGGTCAGCGGAATGCGGTTGCCGCTCTGGTTGATGAAGACGGAATAGCTGCCGAAATCGACTTCAAGATCGCCAAAGCGGCGGATGGTTTCGGCCCGATCTCCTTGCGTGCGGCGCAGGACGGCGCGGACGCGGGCGACGACTTCCTGCGGATTGAACGGTTTAACGACGTAATCGTCAGCACCGAGCCGTAGGCCGCTTAGCCGATCTATGTCGTCTGCGACTGCTGTCACCATGATGATCGGCGTCGAGCCGATCTGACGGAGGCGGCCCAATACCCCGAAACCGTCCAGTTTCGGCAGGCGTACGTCCAGAAGCACGATGTCCGGTTTCAGAAGCGCGTGATGCTGGAGCGCGGTCTCGCCATCGGCGGCGCGAACGGTGCGAAAGCCGTCGCGCGTCAAGTAACCTTCCAGTATCTGTGCTATTGCCGGTTCATCCTCCACGATGAGAACGAGACTATTGTCCACCCTAGTGCCCTGCGCCTTCTTTGTTTAACTTTGGCTCTGCCGCCGCCGAGCCGCACTATCGCGGACAAAACCGACTTCTGCAAATTCCAAACAGCTCCTCGACCGCCCGAAGGCCGATTCTGAACACGGCCTTCATCCAATCTTCGCCATTTCTTGACAATCGGGTTTCACCTTGCCGTCATCCAGTTTCAGGAGATACGGCATGTGGAAATTTGCATTGCAACCTTGGAGTTCCGTTTCGGGTGGAGCGCGTCTGCGCCAACCCGAAACAAACTTCAATGCGGACGGCGGTCTGGCCGTCCTTGGCATGCTGATCGTCTGGACCAGCTTTATCTTCGTGGTCTTTCCCAAGCTAGACCTCGCCGTCGCGCGCCTCTTCGTCCAAGGGCATTGGTTCTGGCTGGCGGAAAACCCTTTCCTGAAGGCTGTAAGGGATGTCAGCCGCCAGAGCCAACCCTACATCCTTACCGTCATGGCGCTGATCATCGCGATGCATGTTTTCCTGCCAAAGCGGTTGCGATTTTGCGCCCCGCATAAGCCCCTGTTCGTGCTCCTGAGCTTTGCTGCCGGGCCATTCGCAGTGGTGCAGTTCCTGAAAGTCATGATCGGGCGCGTGCGTCCGCGCGACATCATGGAGTTCGGCGGCAACGCGGATTTTACCCCCGTATGGCAGTTTTCCGCAGCATGCAGCCGCAATTGCTCTTTCCCTTCCGGCGAGGCGGCCGTCGCCGCGGCGGCATTGTCGCTGCTGGTGTTTTTACCCGAGAAATACAGGTGGGGCGCGTCGGTGGTTGTGACGCCGTGTATGATGTTCGTCGCGTTCAACCGGGTCATATTCGGTGCGCATTTCCTGTCGGATGTGATGCTTGGTTGGCTTCTCACGGTGTTCCTCATGGCCTGGATCTGGCGCTGGGTCGACGTAAATTCGCGGACGATCGATCGCTTCTTCGTGCGCCTCGCGTCTCGGTAGATCCGTTTGGTCGCAGCGTGTCTCCCCGAGGAGTTGGAGCGCCGATCGAACGCGTGTTACAGATCTTAACACAACGTTTCTTCACCTTTCCTTTGATTGGGAGTTTCCTATCTCCCGTGGGTCGCCGGGCGTGCGACTGTGCAGTGGACGATAGAGGGGCTTTGGGCAAAGGGGTTCGGGTGAGGTTGGTGGATTGGGCACTACGCGGTTTCGTCGGCATAGATGGCCGATATCGAGTGCGCGCGTGCAAGAGCCCCTATGAGCCCTGGATCACGTTTGCGATGGAGAGTTTCGAGCGGGAGATGTTGGTTTTTTACCGGCGTTCGCAGTTCAAGCTCGTGCGCGGCACAACCACCACCTAGGCAGTTGCTGAGGGCCGACGCCTGGCCAATGCGCTGGTGGAAATCCTTCCGACGGTGGCAATATATATCCCAACTAAAATAATACCTGCGGGCGCGCTTGCCGGCTCAGGCCATTGTGTTAGTCTGCCGCGACATTTCCTAAATGGAGCGTCTTCAAATGGTTACCTTGCGCGAACCGATCCTGAAACCCGTCCCGATCGAGGAGTTAAGGCCTACCCAGATCACCGTCGGTATGCGCGAGGTCAGGGCCAAACGAAAGGCGTGGCGAGCGAAAGCAGAAGCCGCGGGCGACAAGGCTGGCGAATTCCTCGGAAATCACATGATCCCGGCCATACGCGGTCCGCGCGGGCGCTACTATGTCATCGACCATCATCATCTGTCCCTGGCGCTCCACGAGGAGGGCGTGAAGGATGTGCTGGTGACGACGGTCGCGGATCTCTCCCGGCTTGATCGTGAATCCTTCTGGTTCGTCATGGATTGTCACGATTGGATGCATCCCTTCGACGCGGAGGGGAAGCGGCGCAGTTACGAGGACATTCCAAAAAGTATCGAGGACCTGATCGACGATCCCTATCGGTCGCTTGCGGGTGAATTGCGCCATGTCGGCGGCTACGCCAAGGATACGACTCCATTCAGCGAGTTTCTCTGGGCGGATTTTCTGCGCCGTCGCGTCAAACGCAAGGAGCTGGATCGGGATTTCGAGGCCGCACTGGCAAAGGCACTCGAATTTGCCAAGGGCCGGGATGCGGATTATCTGCCCGGCTGGTGCGGCCCGGTTGCCGAGTAGTTTCCGTTCAAAAGCGGCGACCTGGGAGGGTACGCGGGCACGACGCCTTGCCGATGAACTGGCCCGGCTACGGTCGCTACTGTGTTGACAGCCATTCGCCGAGCGCATATTGGAACGTCAGTCAGTCCATCTGGCCGTAAGCGTTTGACGTCAAGCAACGCACTCAACGATCCTCGCCGGTCGGAGTGCGTTTTTTTGTGCCTCCGCCGATCGAGGAAAGCCTGGAGATTGTCATGGCTTTCCAATCGACAAGTGACCCGGCGCGCGGCCGCCTTCTGCTGCTGAGCGCCATTCTGTTCATTTCCTATCTTTGCGTCGGCATGTCGCTTCCCGTTGTGCCGATCTACGTAACGAGCCAGCTCGGGCTCGGCAACTCCTGGGCCGGGCTCGCCGTCGGCATCGCTTTCCTTGCGACCATCCTCACGCGCGGCTATGCCGGCGGTCTGTCGGATCATCGTGGCCAGAAGAGCGCGGTTGCGCGCGGGCTCACCTTTTACGTCGCAGGCGCGCTTGCCTCGTTGGGGGCTGGCCTCTTGGCTCAAGCGCCCTGGACCTCCTATGCGCTGCTCATTGGTGGGCGCCTGCTGATTGGGCTTGGTGAAAGCCTGGTCGCCGTTGGGGTGATCGCCTGGGGGATCGGGCTGGTGGGGCCGGCGCGATCCGGGAAGGTTCTAGCTTTGGTCGGTGCGGCGATCTACGGCGCCCTAGCCGTTGGAGGCCCCATAGGGCTTGCGCTGCTCGACCGATTTGGCTTTGCCGGCGCCATGGCGATCGGCGCCGTCCTGCCGTGCCTCGGCCTGTTGGCGATCTGGCGGCTTCCGGCCGTCACAGCTCATCCAGGTGCTAATCGCCCGCCGTTCTGGAGCGTTGTCCGCAGAGTTTGGCAGCACGGGTTCATCGTCTGCCTACAAGGCATAGGCTTCGCGGCAATCGGCGCCTTTTTTACCCTCTATTTCCTCGATCGCGGCTGGAACTATGCCGGTATGGGTTTGACGGCCTTCGGCGGCGGCTTCGTACTGGTGCGCCTGCTCTTCGGCCATCTTCCCGATCGAATCGGAGGTCTTCCCGTCGCCGCCGGATCGCTCGCCATCGAAACCGTGGGGCAGTTCCTGATATGGAATGCGAGCGATCCGGGTCTTGCTCTGGTCGGCGCGTTTTTGACGGGTCTGGGGTGCTCGATGATCTTTCCCGCCATGGGTCGCGAAGTGGT
The DNA here is from genome assembly GCF_047445805.1 of Rhizobium sp. BR 314. Taxonomy (NCBI): domain Bacteria; kingdom Pseudomonadati; phylum Pseudomonadota; class Alphaproteobacteria; order Hyphomicrobiales; family Rhizobiaceae; genus Rhizobium; species Rhizobium sp. BR 314. Next base: position 15,088 of record NZ_JARWLA010000062.1, read on the forward strand.
GCGTCTGGTCGAACCGCATCTGCGCGGCACGGCGCTGGGCGGCTTTTCGGCATTTCAGGATCTTGCCTACGGGTTGACGGGGCCACTGGCCGGATTGCTTGCCGACCGGGCGGGTTATAATAGCGTGTTCCTGATCGGCATGGCTTCCGCAGCTGTCGGCCTGTTGATCGCCCTTTCGCTTCTTCGGACACGCGCAACAGCATTCAACTGATCGAAAGCATGATCCCCGCCGTTTGGTCGGGGATCATTGTGTTTCGTTTTACGCGGATGCCGGTTTTCCACTCGCCGTGACTTCCGCTGGCCAGGTGACATAATAGTATTTGCCGTTGAGGTTGCCGAAGAAGGCGTACTGTCCGGATGGCTTATCGATATAGCTTCCGTCGCTCGTCCTGGTCAGGCCGCTGCCACCGTCGCCACGCTTCAGATGGTCCTTCAGGAAGTCATTCCAGTTGGTCTGCGCGATCTTTTCGGTTTTTCCGGCCTTGCTGGTCTTGTCGTCAGGATTCCAGGCATGGGTCGTAACACCCTTGGTCGGGTCGGATACGGAAAGCGTTCCGTTCTTGATGGCCGTCAGCATCGCCTGCGCCTGTTTGCCGTTGACGGGGTCGTTGACGGAAGCTTTCAACTTTGCCGTAAGCGCCTTCATGAAGTCGGTCGAGGTAACGTCGTTGACGACTTTGGGTGTGGCCGGCTGTACGGCGGCTTTCGTCGTGCCGTTGTTCCGCGAAAGGCCTTCGAGAAGGACGCTGAGCTTGCTGTTTGCGCGGGACGAGCCGCTCGAACCGCCCGTAAGCAGGCTCGAAGCCCGCGATGTTCGCGACGTGTCTTCGTCCGTCGCGTTTCCGACACGCAGTGTCCGCAGCGCCAGCTGCGTATTCTGAAGCCGCAGCGAATTGATATTGTTCACCATGCCGATCTCCTAGCCCGTGCTGATGGCTACCAGTGTACGTCTGGCTCACGGTGGTAGCTTCTCTGGCTTGCACGAAGCTAGCGTTCTAGACCCTGCGTTGTATTTGTCTGGGCGATTGTTCTCAGTCCGGAGCGAAGCGCTCCGCGTCACGTTAAGCCATTGATATTCGGTTATTTTATGCGCGACTATCATCCGGCTGCAACCTGACGTCTCGCAGCCGGGCGGCCAAATGGGACGACGACGGCTATTGATTTCCAGTTTTTGGAAAAGACAGGCAGATCCGGAGCCCAGGCCCGCCGTCTTCCAGCGTAATTGCCGCCGAGTGCAGATCTGCTATCGCCTTGACCAGGCTCAATCCCAAGCCGTTGCCGGGCGTCGTACGGCTCTTGTCAAGTCGGTAGAGGCGTCTGAAGACCAGCTCGCGTTCCTGCTCCGGGATTCCCGGCCCGTTGTCCGAGATGCAAGCGAGATAGGATTGCTCCGTCGCTGCGAGCGTCATCACCATCTTGGTCCCGGCCGGGCAATGGGTGATCGCATTCTCGATCAGGTTGACGAAGAGCTGAGTCAAAAGCTCGTGGTCGCCTTGGATGGCGGCTGGCGCCGGTGCCTGTAGGTTCAGTTCCAGTTTTTGAGCGTTGTCCTCGGCGACATGCTCGTAGATTTCCGCCACCGAACTCATGGCCTCGCGCAGATCCAGAGGCTTGAAGCGGCCTTTGCCGGCGCCTGCCTCGATTTGCGAAATGCGCAGCAGCGCGCCGAAAGTCGCGTCGATCCTGTCGCATTCCTCACGGGCGTCGAGGAGTAGGCTCTCGACGGTTTCAGTCTGTCCTTGCTGCTGCAAAGCCTGTTCGATCGTCATCCTAAGGCGGTTGAGCGGCGTCTTCAGGTCGTGCGCGATATCCGCGCTCACCTGGCGCATGCTTTCCACAAGGCCTGAGAGCCGGCCAAGTGCCTGGTTCATGTGGGTGGAAACGACGTCGATATCGTCACCGTTGCCGCGGACCGGAATCCGGCAGGCGAGATTGCCGCCCGAGACCTTAATCATGGTGCGCTCGATGGATTCGAGCCGCCGTGTCGCCCGTCTGGCGAGCAGCGCTCCTCCGACAATTGCTACGGCCACGATAAGGCCGGAGGCCCATAGGAAGCTTGCCAGGACAATATGTTCGATGGCGTCGGTCTCTCTGTAGCTCTGGCCAACAAAAAGGAGATTGCCATCGACACTGCCCGCCATAACTCTGATCGGGTCTTCGCCGCTCAGCCCGAGGTCGGCTGCCGCCATGGTCGAAAGTCCCGGCTTGATTTGCGCTGTTCTGATGTTGCCTGCGAGCCTCTCTCCCCGCCTGTTCAAGAGAAGGAAGGCCTGATCCCCCGCACTCTTGAGCGCGGAATAGGTATCGACCGCGGCGATGAGGTCTTCGAGATCGTTGGACGAATAGGTTGAGGCGACGACGGAATAGGTGTCGCCCACGGACCGATCAATTGCCCGGGCAAGCTCGCGCTCCATCAGGCCGTAAGCAATCGTGCCCGCCACCAGAAGAGCGACGATGAAGAAGAGCCCGAAGGATAGGGCGAGCCTGAAGGGCGTGCTGCGCAGCAACCTAGCGCGGTACATGCATGCAGTATCCGGTGTTTCGGACCGTATGGACGAGTTGGGCACCGAACGGTTTGTCGATCTTCGTTCGCAAGCGGCTGATATGCGTCTCCACCACGCTCGTCTTCGGATCGAAATGGAAGTCCCAGACCCGCTCAAGCAACATGGTTCGCGTCAACACCCGCCCTTCGGCCCGCATCAGCACCTCCAGAAGCGTGAATTCCCGGGGCTGGAGATCGATCGTTGTGCCGCGCCTGCTGACTTGCCGCTTGATGACATCGAGCTCGAGGTCGGCGATCCGCAGCACGGTCTTGCGATCCTGGACGGGCGGCCGTCGGGCCAACGCATTCAGCCGTGCGAGCAGTTCGGAAAAGGCAAAAGGTTTGGTCAGGTAGTCGTCCCCACCGGCTTCGAGCCCCTCGACCCGGTCATCGACGCCGCTCATGGACGTCAGGAATATGGCCGGCGTTTCAACCTTGGCCGCTCTGGCGGCCTTTACGAGCGAGAGGCCGTCCAGCCCTGGTATCATGCGATCGACAATAAGGACGTCGTACTGTTCGCGCGTTGCCTGGAACAAGGCATCCGTACCGTCGCGGATCACATCGCTTACATGCCCCGCTTCGCTCAGGCCGCGGGAGATGTAGTCGGCGGTCTTCCGGTCGTCCTCGACGACAAGTATTTTCATGTTTCGACTGTGCTCCGTTGGCCGCGATACGCGCACGAATATGGCTTCGGAAGGTGTCAACAGCCTGAACGAGTGCTTACGGATCCGTAAGAAATGCATCTGCCCCGCGTCCGCATTTCTTACGAAACAGTATGGTCCCGGCAAAGGCCATGTATGAGCTGCTCTTTAGAAGGGATGGTGTCGGCATCGCAGCGAATGCGGTCCGTTGATCAAACTGAGACTGTAAGTTTCGAACAGGAGCCATTCCCATGAACACTTTTAAAACCGCTCGACGTGCCAGCCTTGCCGCCCTCCTCGCCCTTGTGACGCTGCCCATCGCCGCTCACGCTGCAGCACCTCGCCCTTGCGAAGATGTCCTCAAAGAAATGCGCGCCGCAAAAGTGGCGGCTAAGCTCAGCGCCGACGACAAGGCGAAGGTCGATGCGCTGGAGGCAAAGGCAGTCGAACGCTGTAATGCCGACGATGACAGGCGCGCCGACGGTTTCCTCGACGACGCCATGAAGCTGATGAAAAAGTGATCCTAGTCAGCGAGGTACATGCAACATGACCCAGCAATTTCTAGCAAGCGCGGAGCCACGCCTGAACAGGGTTCCGCGAGTCACGATCGATTTCTGGCTGATCAAGCTGTTGGCGGTGACGATGGGTGAAACCGCGGCGGATTATCTCGCCGTCAACGTCGGGCTTGGCCTTACGCTGACCTCCCTCATCATGGCCGTGGTTCTGGTCGGCGTGCTCGCCGTCCAGCTCCTGCAGGAGCGCTATGTCCCTTGGGCCTATTGGATCGCAGTGGTGATGATCAGTGTTGTCGGAACGCTGCTGACCGATAATCTCTCGGACAATCTCGGCGTACCGCTGGCGGCCTCGACCGTTGGCTTCAGTATTGCGCTAGCCCTTACCTTCTTCGTCTGGTGGAAGATGGAAGGGACTTTGTCCATTCATTCGATTTACACGGCCAGGCGCGAGCAATTCTATTGGCTGGCCATTCTCTTCACCTTCGCGCTCGGGACGGCGGTTGGCGATCTGATCGCGGAACAATTCGGCTTCGGCTACATCACGACCGGCCTGCTCTTTGCCGGTGTGATCATCGCGGTCGCGATCGCCTATTTCGGCTTCAGGCTCAATGCCATCCTGGCATTCTGGGTGGCCTATATTTTCACACGGCCGCTCGGCGCCTCATTCGGCGACTTCCTCTCGCAACCCGCGGAATATGGTGGCCTCGGCTTCGGTACCATCTACACAAGCTGCCTGTTCCTGATCGCCATCGCGGCGACCGTCATCTACATGACGGCCAACTATCAGCCGGAAACGTCGATCGAAGGCTAGGCGATTTTCCGTGAGGTGGGTATCCATCCCGATCTCACGGAGTCGCATCATATATCGCCGAATGCCGCAAGAATGCGCACCCAGGACCGAATTCCCTTTTGAAAGCTCGACAGGTCGTATTTTTCATTCGGACTGTGGACGCGGTTGTCGAAGCGGGCAAAGCCGACCAAAAGTGCATCGCAGCCGAGACGGCGCTTGAACTCTCCGATGATCGGGATCGACCCGCCGGTTCCGGCCAGCGCCGCCTCGCGTTGCCACTCGGTCGTCAAGGCTTCCAATGTCTTGCGCAGAAATGGGCTGTCGAGTGGCATTGTCGTTGCCGGTGACAGGCCGTGATCCTTGAAGCTGACCGAGCAGTCAGCCGGGATGCGAGCACGCACATGGGCCTGAAAGGCGTCGCGGATGGCGATCGGGTCCTGGCCCTCGACCAGGCGGAAGGAAATTTTGGCGCTCGCCTTGGCCGGGATGACCGTTTTAAAACCTGTGCCTGCATAGCCGCCGCTCATTCCATTGATTTCGCAGGTCGGGCGCGCCCAGATTTGTTCAAGGATAGAGCGATCCTTCTCACCCGCAGGAATGCTGAGGCCGACGTCGCGCAGGAAACCGTCCTCATCGAAGGGCAGCGCCTGCCATTGCCGGCGCACCGCCTCAGGCAGCTCGCGCGTGCCGTCATAGAAACCGGCAATGGCGACACCGCCGTCCGGCGTGCGAAGGCTGGAAACGATATCGGCAAGGACTTGCAGCGGATTGCGGGCGGCATTGCCGAACATGCCGGAATGCAGGTCGCGATTGGCACAGCGGATTTCGATCTCCTGGCCGACCATGCCGCGCAGCATGGTGGTGACGGCCGGCGTATCGCGATCCCACATGTCGGTATCGCAGACGAGAACCGTATCCGCCTCCAGTTCTGCCGCCGTCTTGTCGAGAAAGGGAGCAAGGCTCGGGCTGCTCGCCTCTTCCTCGCCCTCGAACAGCATGCTGACCTGGATTGGCAGGCTGCCCGTCACCGCCTTCCAGGCGCGGCAGGCCTCCACGAAGGTCAGTAGCTGCCCTTTGTCATCAGATGCGCCGCGGGCAACGATAGCGGTGTCGCCGTTTTCCAGCGGCTGCAATGTCGGTTCGAAGGGATCGGTATTCCAAAGAGCCAGCGGATCGACGGGCTGCACATCGTAGTGACCATAGAATAGCACGTGCGCTCCCGACGCCGCCTTATCATGGCCGACGACCATCGGATGGCCGGTCGTGTCACGCACCGAGGCGTCGAAACCGATGGCGGCCAGCTCCACGGAAAGCCATTCTGCGGCCCGGCGACAATGATCGCCATAGGCAGGGTCCGTTGAAATACTGGGAATGCGAATAAGCTCGAACAGCCGCCCCAGGCTTTCGTCGATGGTGCGGTCGACATGAGCCAGAACGGCGTTGATCTGATCGGTCGCAGGCTTCGGCATCGGTCGTTTCCCGTTTTATATTTCGCTTCCTGTCAGGAGTAGGCAGCGGATCATGCAAGGAAACGACCTCCATTTCAAATGTTTAGAGTGAACGCCCGCAATCGGAATCAATGGCTGATTGTGCAGCTGTGATCCTGCACGTCCTCGCCGCCCATCCCGGGCCGGGCGACGTCCGTGAGCACGATAAAGCCCGGGCCATCGGCAAAATCGGCGCCGACAACGACGAGGTTATGGTCACCCATTTCCTTGGCGGGATCCTTCAATGTCTTTGCGAGCGCCAGGAACGGATTGAAATCGCCCAATGTCTCGCCCTTGACCCGCAGCGCCGTGAACTGATGTCCGGCGATGGTATCGGGAAGGGGCGTCCAATCC
>NZ_JARWLA010000063.1:0-18589 GCF_047445805.1 Rhizobium sp. BR 314
AGAGTCAGCGTGGCCGGGGCAATCGACGTGAGCGTAGTGACGGTTCGGCGTCTCATACTCAACGTGCGCCGTCGAGATCGTGATACCACGAGCCTTCTCTTCCGGAGCAGCGTCGATCTGGTCGTACGCCTTGAACTCGCCGAAGTACTTCGTGATCGCTGCCGTCAATGACGTCTTGCCGTGGTCAACGTGCCCAATCGTACCAATGTTGACGTGCGGCTTATTGCGCTCAAACTTACTCTTTGCCATTTTCGGCTCTCCATTCTTCCTGTCCCCGAAGGGATCAATTCTTGTTATCGGTCAATTGGTATTCCGGTCACTTCTGACCGGAATACTTTGCCTGGATTTCCTGTGCGACGTTCGACGGAACCGGCGCGTAATGATCGAAGGTCATCGTGTACTGTGCACGACCCTGAGACATCGAACGCAGGTTGTCGACGTACTTGAACATGTTTGCCAGCGGGACGTTCGCGTTGATGACAACAGCGATACCACGGCTTTCCTGGCCCTGGATCTGGCCACGACGCGAGTTCAAGTCGCCGATGACGTCGCCGACGTAGTCTTCCGGCGTTACGACTTCGACCTTCATCATCGGCTCGAGGAGCTGAGCACCGGCTTCGCGAGCTGCTTCACGGAAGCAAGCGCGGGAAGCGATTTCGAAGGCCAGAACCGACGAGTCAACATCGTGGAAGGCACCGTCGATGAGCGTCGCCTTGACGCCGAGCATCGGGAAGCCAGCCAGCGGGCCCGAAGACAGAACGCTTTCGATACCCTTCTGAACGCCCGGAATGTATTCCTTCGGAACAGAACCGCCGACAATCTTGGACTCGAACTTGAAGTCGTCGCCTTCCGGGTTCGGTTCGAACACGATCTTGACGCGAGCGAACTGACCGGTACCGCCGGACTGCTTCTTGTGGGTGTAGTCCTTTTCCGTCTGACGTGTGATGGTTTCGCGGTAAGCAACCTGCGGCGCGCCGACGCTTGCTTCAACCTTGAATTCACGACGCATACGGTCGACGATGATGTCGAGGTGAAGTTCACCCATGCCGGCGATGATGGTCTGGCCCGATTCCTGGTCCGTCTTGACGCGGAAGGACGGATCTTCTGCAGCCAGGCGGTTGAGCGCGAGGCCCATCTTTTCCTGGTCGCCCTTGGTCTTCGGCTCGATCGCGATCTGGATGACCGGCTCGGGGAATTCCATGCGCTCGAGGATAACCGGCTTCAGCGGATCGCAGAGCGTATCGCCAGTGGTGGTTTCCTTGAGGCCGGCCAGAGCAACGATGTCGCCAGCGAAGGCTTCTTCGATATCTTCACGGGAGTTCGAGTGCATCTGCAGCATACGGCCGACACGCTCGCGCTTGTCCTTGACCGTGTTGATGACCGATGCGCCCTTTTCGAGCTTGCCGGAATAGATACGGGCGAAGGTGAGCGAACCGACGAAGGGGTCGTTCATGATCTTGAATGCCAGCATGGACAACGGCTCGCTGTCGTCAGCGTGACGTTCGATCTCGGCGTCGGTCTTGAAATCGATGCCCTTGATCGCCGGGATGTCGAGCGGCGACGGCAGGTAATCGACAACGGCGTCGAGCAGCGGCTGAACACCCTTGTTCTTGAAGGCGGTACCGCAGAACATCGGATGGAACTTGACGTCGATCGTGCCGCGACGGACGAGCGCACGGATCTGATCGTTGTCAGGCAGGTTGCCTTCGAGGTAGGCTTCGGTCGCGGCTTCGTCGATCTCGACAACGGTCTCGATCAGCTTTTCGCGATATTCGGCAGCCTTTGCCTTCATGTCTTCCGGAATTTCGACGACGTCCCACTGAGCGCCGAGCGATTCGTCGCGCCAGATGAGAGCGTTCATCTCGATCAGGTCGATAACGCCCTTGAAGTCGCTTTCAGCGCCGATCGGCAGCTGCATGACGACGGCGGTGGCGCCAAGGCGAGTTTTGATCATCTCAACCGAGCGATAGAAGTCAGCGCCGGTCTTGTCCATCTTGTTGCAGAAGATCATGCGCGGAACATGATACTTCTCAGCCTGACGCCAGACGGTTTCCGTCTGCGGCTCTACGCCGGCGTTGGCGTCAAGCAGAGCGATGGCACCGTCGAGAACGCGCAGCGAACGTTCGACTTCGATGGTGAAGTCAACGTGGCCGGGAGTGTCGATGATGTTGAAGCGGCGGGTCTTGCCGTCGCGGCCCTTCCAGAAGGTGGTCGTAGCAGCGGAGGTGATCGTGATGCCACGCTCCTGCTCCTGTTCCATCCAGTCCATCGTGGCTGCGCCGTCGTGCACTTCGCCGATCTTGTGCGACTTGCCGGTGTAGTAAAGAATACGCTCGGTGGTCGTGGTCTTGCCGGCGTCGATGTGCGCCATGATACCGAAATTGCGGTAGTCTTCGATTTTATATTCGCGAGCCATAATGGACTGCCTTTCCGAAACCGTTCGGGATTACCAGCGATAATGCGAGAACGCACGGTTGGCATCAGCCATCTTGTGCGTGTCTTCGCGCTTCTTAACGGCAGCGCCGCGGTTGTTGGAGGCATCGAGAAGCTCGCCGCTGAGGCGATCGACCATGGTCGTTTCGTTACGCTTACGGGCAGCAGTGATCAGCCAACGAATGGCGAGAGCCTGACGGCGCTCCGGACGAACATCAACTGGAACCTGGTACGTAGCACCACCAACGCGACGCGAACGAACTTCAACGTGCGGAGCGATGTTATCCAAAGCCTGATGGAACACGCCGAGCGGCTCCTGCTTTGCCTTGCCCTGCACGGCGTCGAATGCGCCGTATACGATGCTTTCAGCGACGGACTTCTTGCCGTCGAGCATGATAGCATTCATGAACTTGGTGACGACCAGATCGCCGAACTTCGGGTCCGGATTGATCTCGCGCTTTTCTGCCTTATGACGTCTAGACATGTACTTCTCGTCTCTCAACTGTTAGCGGCGCCTCACCACGCGGAGAACCTCGCGCAGCGCCGGATTATTTGAAACCGAATTACTTCGGACGCTTCGCACCGTACTTCGAACGGCGCTGCTTGCGGTTCTTGACACCCTGGGTATCGAGAACGCCGCGGATGATGTGATAACGGACACCCGGAAGGTCCTTTACGCGGCCGCCGCGGATCATGACGACGGAGTGTTCCTGAAGGTTATGACCTTCGCCGGGAATGTAACCAATGACTTCGAAGCCGTTGGTCAGACGGATCTTTGCGACCTTACGCAGAGCCGAGTTCGGCTTCTTCGGCGTGGTCGTGTAGACGCGGGTGCAAACGCCGCGCTTCTGCGGGTTCTCCTGGAGAGCGGGAACCTTATTACGCTTTACCTGCGCCTGGCGAGGCTTGCGGATCAGCTGGTTTACGGTAGGCATTCAACCATCCCTTGTAAATCTATCTCGACACCCTTGCGGGCATGACTATCGCCGTCACCGGCAACGACACACGATCGTCTCAATGCGCAAAACGTGGCCCGATCCGCTTTCGCAGATGGACCACAAAAAAGCAGAGGACACCTAGAGTGGCGTCTTGCGTGCAGCATTCGTGTCTTCAACGTGCGTTTTAGAACCTTGTTTGAGGTGAACTTCAGGGCGCGTCGCCCCGAACGACCATGCCTCACATAGGTTCCGATGGCGGCGGTACTACTGGTTTCACGCCGGTTCGTCAAGGCCGGTTAAGAAATTATCTTTGTCACAAAGGCCCGGAAGCCCGGGAAAACCAGCCATTTGGCGCTTTCAATAGGGAAATGCCGTCCCTTCGGCAAGATGGACTTTGGTATTTCGCCAAAATGCCTATAAGGAATCACCGAAAGGCAATTCCATCCGATGACCCGGGCGAAGCCAAGGAATCGCCGGGTCGATTCGATACTCCCGAAGGAAGACTCATGATTACTGCGCCAGACAACGACAACAATTCCGATGGCCCCATGGTCTTCATCATCATCGGCAAAGGCTATGAAACCGATGGCGGCGAAGGCATCGATCTTCATGTCATGTTGAAGGCGCCGGATGATGATACGGCCGTGCGCGAGGCGCTCAACGCGCTCGCCGAGGAAGGCTTCATCGAGGCCGACCTCGACCAGATCGGCCTACTGACGGATATCCCGGACGAAGAGCCCCATGCCTCCGCCTACCAGGGCGCGCTCGAGGGCGAAGTCGCGATCATCCGCTTCCGCTGAGCGCAAGCGGCATCGCGGCAAGGCGACCACCAGACCGCCCTCACCTTTCACGTAAGAGCTTTAGACAAAAAGAAACCGCCCGGATCGCTCCGGGCGGTTTTTGATTTTCTATGTCCAAAACCGCTTATTCAGCGACCGGAACAGTCTCACTGGCCATATCCTGCAGCATCGGCGTTGCGACGGCTGCACCCGTGCCCTTGCGACGCTCTTCGAGGATGAGTTCGTCGCGAGCCGTAGCGATACGGCGGATCTGCGTCATGGTACCGCCGGTACCGGCCGGAATCAGACGGCCGACGATGACGTTTTCCTTCAGGCCCTGCAGACCATCGGTCTTGCCGGCGATCGCAGCTTCCGTGAGCACCTTGGTCGTTTCCTGGAAGGAAGCGGCCGAGATGAACGACGGCGTCTGCAGCGAGGCCTTGGTGATGCCGAGCAGCACCGGATCGCCGTAAGCTGGCTTCTTGCCTTCTTCGATCAGCGCATCGTTGGCATCGTCCAGCTCGATACGGTCGACGTTGTCGCCGACGATGTACTGGCTGTCGCCCGCATCGGTGATTTCCACCTTCTGCAGCATCTGACGGACAATCACTTCGATGTGCTTGTCGTTAATGACAACGCCCTGCAAGCGGTAGACTTCCTGGATTTCGTTGACCAGGTAGGAAGCCAGAGCCTCCACGCCCTTGATCGCCAGGATGTCGTGCGGAGCCGGGTTACCGTCAAGGATGTAATCACCCTTCTCGATATAGTCGCCTTCCTGAAGGTGGAAGGGCTTGCCCTTCGGGATCAGGTATTCGACCGGCTCGACACCGTCTTCCGCCGGCTCGATGATGACGCGGCGCTTGTTCTTGTAGTCGCGGCCGAGGCGGATCGTACCATCGATCTCTGCGATGATGGCGTGGTCCTTCGGACGACGAGCTTCGAACAATTCGGCAACGCGCGGCAGACCACCGGTGATGTCCTTGGTCTTGGCGCTTTCCAGCGGTGAACGAGCGAGAACGTCACCCTGCGACACCTTCGTGCCCGGCTCGACCGACAGGATCGCGTCGACCGAGAGCAGGAAGCGGGCTTCGCCACCACGTGACAGCTTCGCGACATTGCCGCTGGCGTCCTTGATGACGATCGCCGGCTTCAGGTCGGAGCCGCGCGGCGTCGAGCGCCAGTCGATAACCTGACGCTTGGTGATGCCGGTGGACTCGTCGGTCGCTTCGAGAACCGAAAGGCCGTCGACGACGTCTTCGAAGTGAACCGTACCGGCCACTTCCGTCATCATCGGACGGGTGTACGGATCCCACTCCGCCAGACGCTGACCGCGCTTCACCTTGTCGCCTTCGTCGACATACAGCTTCGAGCCGTAAGCAACGCGCTGCGAAGAGCGTTCGACGCCACGTTCGTCCAGGATCTGGACGGTCATGTTGCGGCCCATGGCAACCAGGTTGCCATCGGAGTTGCGCAGCATGTTGCGGTTCTTGATCTGAACCGTACCTTCGTAGGAAGCTTCCAGGAACGACTGGTCGACCACGGTCGCCGTGCCGCCCAAGTGGAAGGTACGCATGGTCAGCTGCGTGCCCGGCTCACCGATCGACTGCGCGGCGATAACGCCGACAGCTTCACCGAGGTTGACAGGCGTACCGCGAGCAAGGTCGCGACCGTAGCAGACACCGCAGACGCCGGTCTGGATTTCGCAAGTCAGTGCCGAACGGATGCGGATCGACTGGATACCAGCCTTTTCGATCTCGATGACATCCGGCTCGAGGATCATCTTGCCGGCATCGACGATGCGCTCACCCGTGACCGGATGGTCGATATCGTCAAGCGCCGTACGGCCGAGGATGCGGGCGCCGAGCGAAGCAACGACCTGACCGGCATCGACGATGGCGGTCATGGTGAGGCCCTTGTCGGTACCGCAATCGACGTGCGTGACGATGCAGTCCTGAGCGACGTCGACGAGACGGCGGGTCAGGTAACCGGAGTTTGCCGTCTTCAAGGCGGTGTCTGCCAGACCCTTACGGGCACCGTGCGTCGAGTTGAAGTACTCGTTAACGGTCAGACCTTCCTTGAAGTTCGAGATGATCGGCGTCTCGATGATTTCGCCCGACGGCTTGGCCATGAGGCCGCGCATGCCGCCCAGCTGACGCATCTGGTTCGGAGAACCACGAGCACCCGAGTGGCTCATCATGTAGATCGAGTTCATCGGCTTCTGGCGACCGGTCTTCTCGTCGAATTCGACGGCCTTAATACGGGCCATCATTTCTTCGGCGACCTTTTCCGTAGCCTTGCCCCAGGCGTCGACAACCTTGTTGTACTTCTCGCCCTGAGTGATCAGACCGTCGTTGTACTGCTGTTCGTATTCCTTCACCAGGGCTTCGGTATCGCCAACGATCTTAACCTTGGTGTCCGGAATGACCATGTCGTCCTTGCCGAACGAAATGCCGGCGCGGCAGGCATGGGCAAAGCCGAGCTGCATGATGCGGTCGCAGAAAATGACCGTGTCCTTCTGGCCGCAATGGCGGTAGACCGTGTCGATCATCTTGGAGATGTTCTTCTTGGTCATTTCCTGGTTGCAGATGTCGAAGGTCACCTTGCCATGCTTCGGCAGCAGTTCGCCGATGAGCAGACGGCCAGGCGTGGTTTCGTAGATCTTCGAATAGGGCTTGCCTTCTTCGTCGACCGACTTGAAGCGGCCGCGGATCTTCGAATGCAGCGTGACGACCTTGTTTTCGAGCGCGTGATGCAGCTCGCCAAGGTCGGAGAAGGCCATGCCTTCGCCCGGCTCGTTCTGGTTCAGGATCGACAGGTAGTACAGGCCGAGAACCATGTCCTGCGAGGGAACGATGATCGGCGCGCCGTTTGCCGGGTGCAGGATGTTGTTGGTCGACATCATCAGCACGCGGGCTTCAAGCTGGGCTTCCAGCGAGAGCGGCACGTGAACGGCCATCTGGTCGCCGTCGAAGTCGGCGTTGAAGGCCGTGCAGACCAGCGGGTGCAGCTGGATTGCCTTGCCTTCGACCAGCATGGGTTCGAAGGCCTGGATGCCCAGGCGGTGCAGCGTCGGTGCGCGGTTCAACAGAACCGGATGCTCGCGGATGACCTCGTCGAGGATATCCCAGACTTCCGGCTTTTCCTTTTCGACCAGCTTCTTGGCCTGCTTGACGGTCGAGGAATAACCCTTCGCGTCGAGGCGGGCGTAGATGAACGGCTTGAACAGTTCGAGCGCCATCTTCTTCGGCAGGCCGCACTGGTGCAGCTTCAGTTCCGGACCGGTCACGATGACCGAACGGCCGGAATAGTCGACGCGCTTGCCGAGCAGGTTCTGACGGAAGCGGCCCTGCTTACCCTTGAGCATGTCGGACAGCGACTTCAGCGGACGCTTATTGGCGCCGGTGATGACGCGGCCACGGCGGCCGTTATCGAACAGCGCATCGACAGATTCCTGCAGCATGCGCTTTTCGTTGCGGATGATGATGCCCGGAGCGCGCAGTTCGATGAGGCGCTTCAGACGGTTGTTACGGTTGATGACGCGGCGGTACAGATCGTTCAGATCCGACGTCGCGAAACGGCCGCCATCGAGCGGGACCAGCGGGCGCAGGTCCGGCGGGATGACCGGGACGACCTTCATGATCATCCATTCCGGGCGGTTGCCGGATTCCATGAAGTTCTCGACGATCTTCAGGCGCTTCATCAGCTTCTTCTGCTTGAGATCCGACGTGGTGTCGGCAAGCTCGGAGCGCAGGTCGCCAGCGATCTTTTCGAGGTTCATGCTGGCCAGCATCTCGTAGATCGCTTCGGCGCCGATCATGGCGGTGAACTGGTCTTCGCCATACTCGTCGACAGCAAGCATGTACTCTTCTTCAGAGAGCAGCTGATGCTCCTTCAGAGCAGTCAGACCCGGCTCGGTGACGATGTAGTTTTCGAAGTAGAGAACGCGCTCTACATCCTTCAGCGTCATATCGAGCAACGTCGAAATGCGCGATGGCAGCGACTTCAGGAACCAGATATGGGCAACGGGAGCGGCAAGCTCGATATGGCCCATGCGCTCACGGCGAACGCGCGACAGCGTGACTTCAACGCCACACTTTTCGCAGATGATGCCCTTGTACTTCATGCGCTTGTACTTGCCGCACAGGCACTCGTAGTCCTTGATCGGTCCGAAGATGCGTGCGCAGAAAAGACCATCGCGTTCCGGCTTGAACGTACGATAGTTGATCGTTTCCGGCTTCTTGATCTCGCCATAAGACCAGGAAAGAATCTTCTCCGGCGATGCGATCGATATCCGGATGGAATCGAAATTCTGTGCAGGCACCTGCGGGTTGAAAAGATTCATGACCTCTTGGTTCATGCCTATCTCCTTTTGGGGCGAAGCGCCCTCGAACTGCAATCAGTGCCGGCAAATTCCCGGGAACCGGACTGACGCACTAAAACGACAATAACCGCAAAATGCGGCGAAACCGTCCCTGCCTGGCGCTACCCGAAACCGGGCACCGGCTGGAACGGTGCGCGCTGCCGAACAGCGCGCACCCTATCGATTGTTACTCAGCCGCGTCTGAAAGCTGGCTTGCCGTCTGCAGATCGTCGACCTTGGAATTTTCCAGTTCGACGCTGAGGCCCAGCGAGCGCATTTCCTTGACGAGAACGTTGAAGCTTTCCGGAATGCCCGCTTCGAAAGTATCGTCGCCACGAACGATGGCTTCGTAGACCTTCGTACGGCCGGCCACGTCGTCCGACTTGACCGTGAGCATTTCCTGCAGCGTGTAGGCTGCACCGTAAGCTTCAAGCGCCCAGACTTCCATTTCGCCGAAGCGCTGACCGCCGAACTGCGCCTTACCGCCCAGCGGCTGCTGGGTGACGAGCGAGTACGGACCGATCGAACGGGCGTGGATCTTGTCGTCGACAAGGTGGTTCAGCTTCAGCATGTAGATGTAGCCAACCGTGACCTGGCGGTCGAACTGCTCGCCGGTACGACCGTCGTACAGCGTCGACTGACCGGTCTGCTTGAGACCTGCCATTGCCAGCATCTCGTTAACATCCGCTTCGCCGGCACCGTCGAAGACCGGGGTCGCGATGGACACACCACGCTTCCACTGGTCGGCCAGACGCAGGACCGACGCATCGTCATACTCGTGCACGTCGTCGCTCTTCGGGCCGTCGCCGACGACCAGGTCGATCGTCTTGCGCAGAGGCTCGATGTTGCCGCTCGCCTTGTAGGCTTCGATCAGCTCGCCGATCTGACGACCCATACCGGCGCAAGCCCAACCAAGGTGCGTTTCGAGAATCTGACCGACGTTCATGCGCGAGGGCACGCCGAGCGGGTTCAGCACGATATCGACATGCGTACCGTCTTCGAGGAACGGCATGTCCTCAACCGGAACGATGCGCGAGACCACGCCCTTGTTCCCGTGACGGCCTGCCATCTTGTCGCCCGGCTGGATCTTGCGCTTAACAGCGACGAAGACCTTGACCATCTTCATGACGCCCGGAGGCATTTCGTCGCCGCGCTGGACCTTTTCGACCTTGTCCATGAAGCGCTGTTCGAGGCGCGACTTGGATTCGTCGTACTGGCCGCGCAGAGCTTCCAGCTCGCCCTGGACCTTTTCGTCCTCTACGGCGAACATCCACCACTGCGAACGCGGATACTCCGAAACGACAGCGTTCGACAGTTCCGTGCCCTTCTTGAAGCCCTTCGGACCAGCAAGAGCAACCTGACCGCGCAGCATCTCGACCAGACGGCCGTAGACGTTTCGGTCGAGGATCGCCTGCTCGTCATCGCGGTCCTTCGCAAGACGCTCGATCTCTTCGCGCTCGATCGCCATGGCGCGTTCGTCCTTCTCAACGCCGTGGCGGTTGAAGACGCGAACTTCGACGACCGTACCGTAGGTGCCGGGCGGCATGCGCATGGAGGTATCGCGAACGTCCGATGCCTTTTCACCGAAGATGGCGCGCAGGAGCTTTTCTTCCGGCGTCATCGGGCTTTCGCCCTTCGGCGTGATCTTGCCGACGAGGATATCGCCCGGCTGAACTTCGGCGCCGATGTAAACGATGCCGGCTTCGTCCAGGTTCTTCAGCGCTTCTTCCGAAACGTTCGGAATGTCGCGGGTGATTTCTTCCGGACCGAGCTTGGTGTCGCGCGCCATCACTTCGAATTCTTCGATGTGGATGGAGGTGAACACGTCGTCGGCGACGATACGCTCGGAAAGCAGGATCGAGTCTTCGTAGTTGTAGCCGTTCCAAGGCATGAACGCGACGAGCACGTTGCGGCCGAGAGCCAGATCGCCGAGGTCAGTCGACGGACCGTCTGCCAGGATGTCGCCCTTGTTGACCACGTCACCAACGGTGACCAGCGGGCGCTGGTTGACGCAGGTGTTCTGGTTCGAACGCTGGAACTTCATCAGGCGGTAGATATCAACGCCGGACTTCGACGGATCGAGGTCTTCGGTGGCGCGGATAACGATACGCGTCGCGTCGACCTGGTCGACCACGCCGCCGCGGCGGGCGCCGATAGCAGCACCGGAGTCACGCGCGACGACCGGCTCCATGCCGGTACCGACGAACGGAGCTTCGGCACGCAGAAGCGGCACGGCCTGACGCTGCATGTTCGAGCCCATGAGAGCGCGGTTGGCGTCGTCGTTTTCCAGGAACGGGATCAGAGCGGCAGCAACCGAAACCAGCTGTTTCGGCGAGACGTCCATCAGGTTGATGTTGTCGCGCGGAGCGAGCATGACTTCGCCGGCATGACGGCAAACGACGAACTCTTCGATGAAGGAGCCGTCCGCGTCGAGCTCGGCATTGGCCTGAGCAACGTAGTACTTCGCCTCTTCCATGGCGGAGAGGTAGAGCACGTCGTTGGTCACCTTACCGTCAATAATGCGGCGATAAGGGCTTTCGATGAAGCCGTACTTGTTGACGCGGGCAAAGGTCGCCAGCGAGTTGATGAGGCCGATGTTCGGACCTTCCGGCGTTTCGATCGGGCAAATACGACCGTAGTGCGTTGGATGAACGTCGCGGACTTCGAAGCCAGCGCGCTCGCGGGTCAGACCGCCCGGGCCGAGAGCCGAAAGACGACGCTTGTGGGTGATTTCCGAAAGCGGGTTCACCTGGTCCATGAATTGCGACAGCTGCGAGGAGCCGAAGAATTCGCGGACAGCAGCAGCAGCCGGCTTGGCGTTGATCAGATCCTGCGGCATGACCGTATCGATTTCGATCGAGGACATGCGTTCCTTAATCGCACGCTCCATGCGCAGCAGACCCAGACGATACTGGTTCTCCATCAATTCGCCGACCGAACGAACACGGCGGTTGCCGAGGTTGTCGATGTCGTCGATCTCGCCCTTGCCGTCACGCAGTTCGACAAGCATCTTGACCACGGCCAGGATGTCGTCCTTACGCAGGATGCGGACGGTGTCTTCGACGTCGAGGTCGAGACGCATGTTCATCTTCACGCGGCCGACGGCGGAGAGGTCGTAACGCTCCGCATCGAAGAACAGCGAGTTGAACATGGCTTCGGCCGATTCCATGGTCGGCGGTTCACCGGGACGCATGACGCGGTAGATGTCGAACAGAGCGTCCTGACGGTTCTCGTTCTTGTCGGCCGACAGCGTGTTGCGGATGTAGGCGCCGACGTTGATATGGTCGATGCCGAGAACCGGGATTTCGTCGAAGCCGGCCTTCAGGATAATAGGCAGAGTCTTCTCGTCGATTTCATCGCCGGCTTCGAGATAGATCTCACCGGTCTGGAAGTTGACGATGTCCTCCGCCAGGAAGAGGCCGTACAGTTCTTCGTCGGTAGCCTTGAGAGCCTTGAGGCCCTTGTCCTGCAACTGACGCAGCAGACGCGGGGTCAGCTTCTTGCCGCCTTCGACCACGACTTCGCCGGTGTCGGCGTCGATCATGTCAGAAACGGTCTTGGCACCCTTCAGCGTTTCGGCCTTGAACGGGATGCGCCAGCCGTCGCCGGAGCGCTCATAGAGCGACTTCGTGTAGAAGGTCGACAGAATTTCTTCGCCATCCATGCCGAGCGCCATCAACAGCGAAGTCACCGGGATCTTACGGCGACGGTCGATACGGGCGTAGACGATGTCTTTGGCGTCGAATTCGATATCGAGCCACGAGCCGCGATACGGGATGACGCGGGCAGCGAAGAGCAGCTTGCCGGAAGAATGGCTCTTGCCCTTGTCGTGATCGAAGAAGACGCCCGGCGAACGGTGCATCTGAGACACGATAACGCGCTCGGTGCCGTTCACGATGAACGTACCGTTGTTCGTCATGAGCGGCATGTCGCCCATGTAAACGCTCTGTTCCTTGATGTCCTTGATGGACTTCGCGCCGGTATCCTCGTCGATATCGAACACGATCAAACGGAGAGTCACCTTCAGCGGCGCTGCATAGGTCAGGTCGCGCTGGCGGCACTCGTCGACGTCGAACTTCGGCGGCTCGAATTCATAGGAAACAAATTCCAGCATGGAAGCGCCGGAAAAATCGGTGATCGGGAAAACCGACTTGAAGACGGTCTGAAGACCTTCGTCCGGGCGGCCGCCCTTGGGTTCTTCGACCATGAGAAACTGATCGTAGGATGCCTTCTGAACCTCGATGAGGTTCGGCATCTCTGCGACTTCGGGAATCTTACCAAAAAACTTGCGTACGCGCCTGCGACCGTTGAACGAAAGGGTCTGAGCCATCGTCGCTCCTTTAAAATCCTGCACCCGGGCCTGCAACGGATGGGAAACGCTGGCCAGGCGGCCCCATCAATCAATGAGTAGTTCAATCTCGTCTATCTAACCGAAAACCGCTCAGCCGGATTGCGTCGCGGTTCGGTTTGAGACCATCCTCTTGAAGAACCCATTACCCAAAAGCCGTTTTTCCCGCGGCTTTTGGGTAATTCGTTCAGAAAAACGGCAAATGGGAGATGGCAAGAAGCCACCTCCCAAAGCAGTTTCAAGCTTACTTAACGTCGACCTTAGCGCCGGCGTCTTCGAGCTTCTTCTTGATGTCAGCGGCTTCAGCCTTGGAAACGCCTTCCTTGACAGCCTTCGGAGCGGCTTCAACGAGGTCCTTGGCTTCCTTGAGGCCGAGGCCGGTGATGCCGCGGACTTCCTTGATGACGTTGATCTTGTTCGCGCCGGCATCAGCGAGGATGACGTCGAACTCGGTCTTTTCTTCTTCAACTGCAGCAGCAGCGCCAGCACCACCGGCAACGGCAGCAACAGCTACCGGAGCAGCGGCGGAAACGCCCCACTTTTCTTCGAGAAGCTTGGACAGTTCTGCGGCTTCGAGAACGGTCAGCGCGGAGAGGTCGTCTACGATCTTTGCGAGATCAGCCATTTTAGTAGTTCCTTTTGTTCGGTTCGAACTGGTTGATTATGAACAGCGAAAAACCGCCTTACGCGGCTTCGTCCTTCTTGGCGTAGGCCGAGAACACGCGAGCAAGCTGACTTGCCGGCGCTGCAACAACACCTGCGATGCGGGTAGCCGGAGTCTGGATCATGCCCAGCAGCTTCGCGCGCAGCTCGTCCAGCGAAGGCAGGGTCGCGAGCGACTTTACACCTTCGGCGTTGAGCGTTGTTGTTCCCATGGCACCGCCGAGTACAACGATCTTGTCGTTGCCCTTGGCGAATTCCACGACGACCTTCGGAGCGGTGATCGGGTCAGTGCTGTATGCAATCAGCGTCTGACCGGTGAAGAGATTGGAAATCCCTTCCGCGTCCGTGCCCTGAAGAGCAATTTTGGCCAGGCGGTTCTTCGCGACTTTGACGGTGCCGCCAGCAGCGCGCATCTTCGAACGGAAATCGTTCATCTGAGCGACTGTAGCACCAGCATAGTGGGCCACGACAACCGAACCCGAAGCCTTGAAGACTTCGTTCAGTTCCGTGACGAATTCGCGTTTTTCCGCTCTTTCCACTGCTTTTCTCCAGTTGACAGGACCGGGTTAACGGGCCTGCCGGGTTGCCTTTTGCCTCCTGGGATCAAAAGAGATCCCAAGCGACGCTTGAGGATCCTGTCCCCTCGCGCTCGAGCCTGACGGCTCCGAGGCACAAGGCATCCAAGGCTCGAACCGAGTTCATCGAAGCAAAGCTTCTTCAAAATTCGGGTCTTACCCGTCTCATGCAGGCTTGAGTGATTAAGGGATAACCACCTGCAATCTCGGACAGGAATTCCGGATTTCTCCGGAAATCCCGGCCCCGAAAGGCCGGGAATTCTTAAACGCCGGGCATAATGCCCGGCATGATCATTAGGCGCTTGGCGCCGTAACCGTCGACGGCTCGATCTTGACGCCCGGACCCATGGTCGAGGAGATCGCTACGCGCTTGACGTAGTTGCCCTTGGCGCCAGCCGGCTTTGCCTTGATGACGGCATCGGCAAAGGCGCGGATGTTTTCTTCCAGAGCCTTGGCGTCGAACGAAGCCTTGCCGATACCGGCGTGGATGATACCAGCCTTCTCGACACGGAACTCGACAGCGCCGCCCTTGGAAGCTTCAACAGCACCCTTGACGTCCATCGTAACGGTGCCAACCTTCGGGTTCGGCATCATGCCACGCGGGCCGAGAACCTTACCGAGGCGGCCGACGAGCGGCATCATGTCCGGCGTGGCGATGCAACGATCAAAGTCGATCTTGCCGCCCTGAACGATTTCGACGAGGTCTTCAGCACCGACGATATCGGCGCCAGCAGCCTTGGCTTCGTCAGCCTTGGCGCCACGAGCGAAGACGGCAACACGAACCGTACGGCCGGTGCCGTTCGGCAGGTTGACGACGCCGCGAACCATCTGGTCGGCGTGACGCGGGTCAACACCGAGGTTCATCGAGATTTCAACCGTTTCGTCGAACTTGGCGACGGCACGTTCCTTGACCATGTTGATGGCCAGATCCAGAGCATAAAGCTTGGTCGGATCGACGCCTTCACGAATCTTCTGAATACGCTTTGCTACCATGGTCTTAGCCCACCACTTCCAGGCCCATCGCGCGGGCAGAGCCCTCGATCATGGCCATTGCGCCTTCGATATCGGCGGCGTTCAGATCCTTCATCTTGGCTTCGGCGATAGCCTTCACCTGAGCCTTGGTGAGGGTGCCAGCCTTGGCGCCCTTGCCCGGGGTCTTCGAGCCGGACTGAATCTTCGCTTCCTTCTTCAGGAAGTAGCTGACCGGCGGCTGCTTCATGATGAAGGTGAAGGACTTGTCCTGGTAGTAGGTGATGACGACCGGAATCGGCATACCCTTTTCCATTTCCTGCGTGGCGGCATTGAACGCCTTGCAGAATTCCATGATGTTAATGCCACGCTGACCAAGCGCAGGACCGATCGGCGGCGACGGATTCGCCGAGCCGGCTTTGACCTGCAGCTTGAGCTGGCCTGCAACTTTCTTAGCCATTTCTCTCTGCCTTTCTACATGACCGGTTGCCCGGCCCACTATGCCGGATCGCTCCGGCGGCTGCGGTTGCGTGGTTCGGATTAGCAGACCCGGCTAAGGCCCTACCCTTCCACGCGAATTGCGGCTGAGCCGCCAGACATAAGCAAATCAATACTTACTTATATCCAAACCCAAACGAGAGGCCGACCAAAACAGGCCCCTCGGATAAACTAGATCAGACCTTCTCGACCTGACTGTATTCCAGCTCGACCGGCGTAGCGCGACCGAAAATCGACACCTCAACCTTCAGGCGTGAACGCTCTTCGTCCACATCCTGAACCGTGCCGTTGAACGAAGCGAACGGACCATCGGAAACGCGAACCTGCTCGCCGATCTCGAAGGATACGGAAGCCTTCGGCCGTTCGACACCTTCCTGGACCTGACCAAGAATGCGCTCGGCTTCATAATCCGGAATCGGAACCGGCTTATTGTCCGAACCAAGAAAGCCGGTGACCTTCGGCGTATTCTTGATCAGATGGTAAGCCTCATCCGTCAGGTTGGCGCGAACCAGCACATAACCTGGGAAAAATTTACGCTCGCTATCGACCTTGCGGCCACGACGAACTTCGACAACCTTTTCAGTAGGAACCAGGATCTTTTCGAACAGATGCTCAAGGCCTTTTTGCCGAGCTTTCTCTTCGATGGATTCAGCCACCTTCTTTTCGAAATTTGAATAAGCGTGGACGATGTACCAACGCGCAGCCATGTTCATCTCCACCCGATATTAGTTGCCGGTATTCAGCACGTAGCCGAGAATCCAGCCAATGAGCTGGTCGGCAGCAAAGAAAAACAGCGAGGCGAAAATAACCATAACAAGAACCATCACCGTCGAGATCATCGTCTCACGGCGTGAGGGCCAAGTAACTTTCGACGTCTCGGAGCGCACCTGCTGCAGAAACGCTAGTGGATTCGATTTGGATGCCATTGACTGCCCACGCAATTACGGCGCGTAAAGCTGAACATATCAGCCCCACGCACCGCGTGTCTGTTGAACCCCTACATAAACACCGAATCCCAATTTAACAAGAGGCAATCCAGCGTTTTCGAAAATTTGCCGGTAAACCGACATTGTCCCAAACCCAAGAAGCAGCGATATCGGCGCGCCAGTCAAATCTGGAAAATGGCAGGGGCAGCAGGGCTCGAACCTACGACCTGCGGTTTTGGAGACCGCCGCTCTACCAACTGAGCTATACCCCTTCTTCCTTCGAAGATTTGCTTGAAGCGGCTGACCACCCAAGCAGTTCGAAGACATGGCGCTCCCTTTACGGCGGGATGAAACGATTGGCAAGAGCGTTTTTTGTTTTTTCCCAATTGAACCCGCAGCTTCTGTTCGCGTGACAGCGCTTCACCCCTGCGATGCACGGCCGAACCCGCTGCAAGAGCGGGCAGGATGCGTTTCGCATAACGAGATCAGAAATCGGAATCGAAGCTCAGCCCCATAAATCTCGCGCCGAGCCGCGCGACATCTCATTGGACTGCGAATCGAATCAGGAGAATGCATGCCGGATCGCTTTCAGCCCCTGCCCCAGGATTATCCTTTGAACAGAGACAGATACCAGACACCGGCATCGGGCAATTGTCTCATGAGAAAACTGGGGGCTATCCTGACTATGCAAGACGAATCGCACCGGAGGCAGGCGAAGGATGCGGGCAATCAGGATCGTCGACTATGATCCAGTCTGGCCCGACCTCTTCCGGCACAGATGCGAGGCGAGTGCCGCGTTGTGCGGCCACTTGGCAGATATCCAGCATATTGGCAAGTACGGCGGTTCCGGGACTTTGCGCGAAACCGAAGCTCGATATCGACGCCGTCCTGCCCACCAGAACCATGAGGCTGAAGGCGGACGAGCGCCTGAGGCAGAATGGCTATGTCTTCCACGGCGATCCGTATGGCGACGACCGATGGACCTTTACCAAGGACGAAACMCCCTACGGGACACGCCTCTATCTCAGCCTGCCCGGAAATCCCGCGCATAGAGACCGCCTCCTCTTTCGGGATTATCTTCGCTCCCATCCCAGAACCGCGGAGCGTTACGGAGCATTGAAGAGAAAGCTCGCCAGCGAAGCAAACGGCGATTGGGAGCGATATACTCCCCTTAAGAGCGACTTCGTTGCCGAAATCCTTCGCCGCGCCGCAATGGAGCAAGAGAATTCCTCAAAGTCACCAGATAGGGACTTCAACCTGGAGCATCAGGGTTTGAGTTTTCGTAGGTATTCCAGCACCAGAGCGACGGATTGACCGAGCGTGCGTCGGCCGGTGTCCACGATCTCGCAGCCATGGTGAGCGGCCTCGCTGCGGAGATAGGAGGCCCAGTTCATCATGTCCTTGTTCGCGAGTTCCGGTTGGCCTCTTTCGACGATCAGCCGGTCCGCCCTCGCCTCATCGTCGCAATCGATCAGAAGGAGCGTGTAGCTGCCAATATCAGCGGCTGCAGCGGCTTCCACGATGAACGATATCCGCATCTGTCCCTCGAACAGCACCGCGCATCCGCTTTTCACCTGCGGCGCGATGCGGGCCAGCCATTCGATGGTCGCACCCCGTTGCCAAGCCTCCCCTGACCCGTGATTCCGGATCATGGCATCCGTCGAGGGAACGTCAATGCTGTCGAAGTGATGAACAGCCACTCCCATTGCATTCTGCCTCGCAATCGCCTCTGCGATCGCCGTCTTGCCGGAGCCAGACGCCCCTGTGAGAATGACCAAGCCCATTGCTGCCTCCCAATGCAAAAAGGCCCCGCTGTTTCCAGCGGGGCCTTCTTATAAAGGAATAATCCTGAGATTACTCGACGATGGATGCAACGATGCCAGCGCCGACGGTACGGCCGCCTTCGCGGATAGCGAAGCGAAGCTTTTCTTCCATCGCGATCGGAACGATCAGCTCAACGGCAACCGTGACGTTGTCGCCTGGCATAACCATTTCCGTGCCTTCCGGAAGCGTCACGATGCCCGTCACGTCCGTCGTGCGGAAGTAGAACTGCGGACGGTAGTTCGTGAAGAACGGCGTATGACGGCCGCCTTCTTCCTT
>NZ_JARWLA010000064.1:0-18460 GCF_047445805.1 Rhizobium sp. BR 314
ACCCCAAACCATTACGAGGAAGAATAGTCTCTTTGCCGGTAGCGCAGGCGGCGGAGAGACATGGGCGACGATCGCCACACTTCTGCAGACGGCAAAAATGAACAACGTCGATCCGATTGCCTGGCTATCCCAGACGCTCACCCGCATCGCAAATCGCTGGCCAGCCGCCGATATTGAGCTGCTCATGCCATGGAACTTCAAACCAGACGCCGTCGGCTAACCGCTTACCGCGGTTCTGCTCCGTGTTCAATTTGAACAATCAAGGAAGGACAACATCATGGACACTATCACCATGACTCATGAAACCATCATCGAGCCGGTCAACATCCGTGCGGCTATCGAGCAAATCCCGCTGTCACGTCTGGTGCCGAGCAAAGCCAACGTGCGCCGCGTCAATGCTGGCGTCGGCGTGTCGGAACTGGCCGACAGCATCGAGGCTCTGGGCCTTATCCAGAACCTGACCGTGCGCAAGGCCAAGAAGGGCAAATACGAGGTCGTGGCGGGTTCGCGCCGTCTTGCGGCTCTGAACCTGCTGGTCAGGGAGGGGCGGCTTGCCGAGGATGCCGAAATCCCCTGCAACGTGCGCGATGATAACGACACGGAGCTTTCGCTGGCCGAAAACGTACAGCGCGAAGCCATGCATATCGTGGATGAAATCCTCAGCTACCGGCAGCTTGCCGAAGACGGCATGGTTCCCGATGTGATTGCCTCCCGCTTTGGGCAATCGGTTATCACCGTGCGCCAGCGGCTCAAGCTAGCGGACCTCTCGCCCAAGGTGCTGGAGGAACTGCGTACCGATGACATGACCATCGAGCAGGCCCGTGCACTGGCCCTCAGCGACAGCCACGAGGAACAGGAACGGGTGTGGTTCGAGGCTCCGGCATGGAACCGTGACCCGCGCAGCCTGCGTTCCCTGCTGACGCGGGACCATGTGCGCAGTACCGACCGTCTGGCCCGTTTTGTTGGGCTGGAAGCCTATGAAGCCGCAGGCGGCAGCATCGTCCGCGACCTCTTCGGGGAGGACAGCAGCACCTTCCTGACCGACAGGGCCTTGTTGACGCAGCTTGCTATGGCGGAATTGGAGCTGGCGGCGGAAGCCGTGAAAACCGAAGGCTGGGCTTGGGTCGAGACATCGCTGGAAACATCCTCCCTATACAACAGCGGTTACGGGCGGATTTATCCGCAGAGCCGCGCGTTGACAGATGAAGAGGACGCCGAGCTTTCTGTACTGACCAACACCTTCGACGCCTTGCAGGAGCAGATCGAGGGATACGAGGAAGGTGACCTCGCCATCGAGGCCGAGGAAGCCAAGCTGGCGGATATCCAGCAACAGATGGAGGATATCCAGAATGCGGCCCGCAGCTACAAGCCACAGGAGATGGCACTGGCCGGGTGCATCGTTGCCATTGACCACGGCGGCGCGCCGCAAATCAACCGTGGCTATGTGAAACCCGAAGACCGTGAGGCGCTGGTGAAGCTGCAACGCGGTGACACCGACGATACCGTTGCGGATGGCGAAGACGCTGCCGAGGCCGGAACTGCCGAGCCGGACGCCATCTATTCCTTGGCGCTGGTCGAGGAACTGACCGCCATCCGCACCGCTGCCTTGCGTGTCGAGGTGGCCAACCGTCCGGCAATTGCGCTTGCGGCGCTACTTTATCCGCTGGTGGGCCGCATCTTCCATAGCGGGTACGTGTTTTACGATGCCGCCGTGGAAGTCGATGGGAAACGCCGCGAACTTGCCTCGTCGATCAAGGAACCGAGCGAGGTTCGCGCGCTTGCGGCATGGAAGGCGATGCAGGAAGCTTGGGGCGATATGCTGCCCGGCCAGCCTGCCGATCTGTGGGTGTGGTTGCTCGACCAGTCCACCGACAAGCTGCTCGAACTGCTGGCGTTCGTGACCGCCGCCAACCTCAACGGGGTGAAGGCCAAGCATGACCAGAGCCGCAGCCGTCTCCAAAATGTTGAGCAGGTGGCAACGGCGGTGGGGCTTGATATGGGAGCTTACTGGACGCCGGATGCAGCGTTCCTTGGCCGTCTCAGCAAGGCGGGCATGGCCGAGGTGTTGATTGAAGCCGGATGCGCCGCGCAGAAGCGAAGCATCGAGAAAGGCTCGAAGGCCGAAGCGGTTGCCGCTGCCGAAAAGCAGCTAGTCGGCAAAGGCTGGCTTCCTGCCGTGCTGCGGACAAGCCCATCCGGCGAATAGCCATCACCTCCGACAACTTTAAAAGCCCGAGCCATCGTGTTCGGGCTTTTTGCTGTGTGGGGAATTCGTCAAGCTGGCTCCGCTCGGGTTCGACCCATCCGGCGCTAGGGCGAGAGGAACCCTTGCCCTTCCTCTCGCGCTCTCCTCCCACCCTATGCGGATAGTCGATGCCAATCTGGAAACGCGGATGCAGGAACCTCCTGCAACCCTGCCTGACCGGCGAGGTCGGGGGAAGCAAAGGCAAGGAATCAGGCGGCGGGCGCACAAACGCAGTGCGGAGCCTTGGGAACCGCCCCTTTTCCTTTACGGGGGGCGGAGCCCCAAAATCAGTCGATGATATCAATGATCTCGTAGCTCTTTATAAAAGAGCCGACGCCATCATTCAGCAGCGCGAAGATGCTCTCCCTTGAAATCGGCAGGGTTTCGATCTTCTCGAGCTGCATCGGCGGCCAGGTGTCTTCGGGATCGCTCTCCACATCGCGGCGAAGCTCGCGAAGCGCCTCACGGGTCTCATCCTCCTCGTGAAAGAAAACATCTGGAATGCCCGTATAGGCCCATCGGTCCCCATCACGATTTGCGCGCGAATAGGTGTAAAAGGTGAAGGACTCGCCTTGGGACATGCGTTGTCTCCTTGTGTTTTCCGAGCCTCAAGCGGCTGTCGCGCCGGATATCACCTGCATTCCGGCCCACTCGCTACTCGCAAAAGTATGAGCCCGCGGTCAATTGTAGGATTCTACAGTTCCAATATCTATCGTGCATGACCTTGATATTGCCCATCAATCTGGCGTTCGAACAAAACGCCTCCCTGATCGTGGAGAACAGCAGCGAGGTCGCCGCTCAGAGCGAGCTGAAATCTACCGATCTCGGTGGCATTGGGCCGATGTGCCAGATGAGCATGAACGGTGATGGTGTAGTCGCCCGGTTTGAATTCAAAATCGTCCGCCAGCATCGACATGACGAAATGGTGGTTGGCGGCCATGCCCGTCTTGCTGACATACAGCCCGCTACCGGGCGTGAGCTTGTCCGCCTCACCGTAGCCCCAGAAGCTGAAAACGCGTTCCGTGTCTTCGTGATGGAGTGTGGCGTACATACCTTCGACGATCTGACCGCGTGCCGAGGTGCTGTAAAGCAGCGTGCGCAAAAAGACCTTTGGCGTCGTCTTGGGAGTCTGATCGAAGCCGAAGAAGATGATGGTCGGCGTCGTCATCGCGATCCGGCCGCGCTGGAGCTGCGTAATCCAAAGCGTGAAAAGGGATATCACCAACGAAAACAATGAAATCCCGATCCCGATAATCGCCATGTGTTGCCTTTCCGATAATTCTACTTGAAGTTACAGCACCACAGCAGGAGCAACAGATGCAGTTTGAGGAGACGAGTAAGCCGTAGAAAATTGCATCTGCCGCACGTTTTACCAGAACATCGCTCCAGTCCAGCGCAGTGGATTCCATGAACATTCGTTACAAATTTCGCTTTAAACGCCCTTTCATTCTTGAAGATGCTTGGCCCGTGCAAACCAAGGATATGCTCGTCGAGTTGGAGCGAAATGGCCTCGAAGCTACTCATATTGTTGTCACTTTTCATAACCAACCGGTAAGCTTGGCGCCCAAGCTTACGCCCATGGACTCTGGTCCAATTGCAAGCCGCCTGGAAATGCGTGACAGCATGAGGACTAAGGCGGTGCAGACCATTCGACGTTTTCAACATTTCGCAAGTATTCACCATGCTATTGAAGTCAACACAGACGACGTAGACGTTGAATTTATCCCAACGGATGATGCCGAAAGGGAAATGATTGCAGTTTCCAAATTTCAGGCGGCAGCAACAAAGCCGAAGGCACGACTAACCTTTTCAATGGTTGCTCAGGCATTGTTTGCCACCGAGAGTGAAGACGACCCTTCTTTTGTGGTATCATTTCTCCAGATGGCGCGTGAAGCATCGCTCGAGCGGCGTTACATTGATGCTTTTCGCTTTTGCTTTCTTCTATTTGAATCTCTCTATGGTGGAGGCAAATTCAAAACATCGCAGTTGGTGGACGAAATGCTGTCTCACGCCGATTTTGAGGCGATGGTGACGCAAACAATTGACGACTTCCTGATAGATCCCTTGCACGAGGGTTCAAAGGCCAAGGAGCTTGTTGCAAATCACGCCACCGCAAAATCTATGATCGAATATCTCGTCGATAGACGTGGCTTCTATTTCCATGGAAACATTAAGCGCAAGGACAGCTGGCGGCCTGATGAACAGCAACATGCTGAAGATTTGTCCGAGTTCACGATGTTTTTGGCTATGGCGGTTGCAGATTCAATGGCAGCCGCGATGTTCGTGCCTGGCATAGGGAGGCGCTATTTTGAAAATGCCAAACAATTCGGGGCCATTATGACCGCTACCATTCGATATAGAACTCGCGACGAACACGACCGTTTTCACGATGACATCATCGACATAGAAGCTCCAGCAACCGTGGCTACTAATGATCTCGCGATACGTATCCATCACCAATTCCTCGACTGGGCGCAAACAGAACTTCATGATGTCAGCCTCGTATCGGCCATTGCCAAGGATAAGGCCACGGGGGTGGAACTTTTCCGAGCTCAATATTTGTCACCTGTCCCTCCAAGGGGATAGGTAGATCCCAACAATAGAAAGACCGACATGCAGGCACCTGAGGGATGGCACTATCTCAGGCGCAATTTCAAAGGGATGAGTCCCCAACCGCTCCTAGCGCCCGCGATAATAGGCATCCCAAGCCAGCTTGATGTCGAAGAATGACCATTCGCGACGACGCCCGTAGGCCGGGCTTGGGCGACTGAAGCATTCATTGAGGTGGGTTTCGCGCTGGAATTTCATGAACCACGCAGATGACTTTGGCTTGCCGCGCGGTGTCGGCTCGATATTGCAGATGATGCCGCTATGCGCCCACAGGTCGTGGGGATTTGCGACTGAGGCAGGGTCGGCAAGATAGGAGCGAAGCTTGCGAAGGGTAGCCTCTTCCGGTGACTGCTGGAGCTGGGCGCGAAGTTCGGTGACGGCGAGCATGGCACCTTGTTTGGCGGCTTCGGTCAGCATCTCGCGTAATTGTGCATCAGTCAGAACGAGCGCTTGTAGTGCTTCCATGGGCAAGGACTTTCATCGGTGGGATTGGACGGCTGGCTAGGACCGCCGTTCATTGCGGCATAGCCAGAAAATGACGTCAAGTTTAGACGCCGAGTAGAGCGCCAAGCCTTTCGGTCACCGGCCGGAGGGGGTCGACCAGGCCGAGGTCATAGATCATTGTGGTTTCCAGGTTTCCCTTGTGGTCGACGTAATGGGAAATCGCTTCGTGCGAGACGCCTTGACCTGCGAGCATGAGCGAAATCGCGATACGTTTCAGGTCATACAATTGGAAATAATCCGGCACGCCCGGCAGTTCCTTGAAACGGGCCAGACCCTTGCGGAAGTTATCGCGCGGCTTGGACGCGTCGGTATGGGATGGAAATAGAAGCTCACTTTTAGGCCAGCGAGCCCGCTGCGCCCTTACCATGCCGGCTACCCTGGCATGGATCGGTACCGAACGGTACGCATATTCGTAGACCGAACGGGATAGCTTGATCCCTTTGGTATTATGTTTATGCCAGATGAGCTTTTCGAGATCGAAGTGCTCGAATTTGGCCGTGGCGAGATCGCTCGGCCGCGCCATCGTCAGGAACAGGACGCCCATGAGATTGCACAATTCCAGCATCTGGTCGTTCCCGTTGAGCACAACTGCCTTTGCAAGGGCGGCATTCCGTTTCTCGAAACCGTTCATCCCTTCGATTTCCGGCACCATGTCGAGAACCGGATTGAAGATGTAGGACGCAATCTGGCGAATTTGCTCAGTCGAATAATCGCGACGGCGGCGGATAACCTTCCGCACGCGGATCGGACTGCAGGGATTCCGCATGTCCACCAACTGCATACGGATCGCCCAGTTAAATACCGCACTGACGTGCTTCAGCGCACCATTATGCGTGTACGATGACGTGAACTGCTTCTGGTAGCGCTCGATATCGAGCGGCTTGATTGACGCAAGAGGTCGATCGGCGAACATGGAGCCGAAATCGGTGTAGGTCCTTTTAATATTGCGGCCGCGATTGGATGGGAACTTTGGTGCTCTCTTGCGCCATCGCGCGATGAACAGTGCAAAATTATCCCGGTGGCCCTGCGACAGTCCTTGGATATGACTCTCCCAAAAGCGGTCAACCGCATCGCGGACCGTAAAAAGATGGGTACGTCGTGGATCATCGTCGTCAAGATCAGGGTTCTCACCGGCCTGGATTTGTCGCTCGCGTTGTCCAACTGCCAATCTGGCGGAAGCCACGTTCAGAATAACGGTTGATCCGAGAGCTTTCCGATAGCGCTTGCCGGCGAATTGGTACGCGTGGACGAAGGTCTTATTGCCGAGAGCGGTTACGCGAAGCCCAAGCCCCGAGACAGAACCATTCCGAATTTGCCCGTCTGTTCCCAGGGGATAATCCCAGTAAATTTCCTGATCCTTTCCAGCGGGACAACTCGCGCTAAAAACCACAGAATCTGTTAAGTACAACTTCGGCATTTCATGTAACTTCCATGTAACGAATTTATAGCAAATGTTACATGGAAGGGGAAGAAATGATAAAATATGAAATAGAGAAAATGATTACATTTCAAATGATTGTTGAAAATTATTGATGCTTTACTTTTGCCCAGGTGGCGCTGGGGGTGTAGGGGTCGGAGGTTCAAATCCTCTCGTCCCGACCAGTATTTTCAGCAGGTTATGGACCTGCCATCGCCCAAAATACTTTCCATGTAACAATCGTGTAACACCCCTAAGTTGACCGGCCAAACAGCACGTATCGGACGTGGCACTGGAGATCCATCAACAAAGTTTCTATTTTGTTCCGCATTGTATCTAGCCAATACGGCAAAAGCATACTATCAATGGTACTGCACTTACGTGCTGATACAATATGTTGATTCGCAGAAAGAGAGTGCAATGGCTAAAGACAAGCATATCTTCGTAGAGCGCAGACCAGAGGGGGACTATGCAGTCCGTCGCCCAAATTCGCAGCGAGCCAGCGATGTGTTGCCCACACAGCGCGAAGCGATCGACCGGGCACGTCAACTTGAGCCCAATACCAGACCGGACGTGGAACGAGTTCGCAGCACCAAGGTTGGTCACCCGGATAAGTGGCGCAAGGCGTAAACTTTGCCGAAAGTTTTGCAACCGTTGACCAGAAAATCGTGCGGCAACGCAACTGTGAAACTTTCGGCGAAAGCTCCGACCCGTGATCGGATCGTCTCCCAGACTTTAAGGAAGCCATGAATGCTGCGGTTTTCATCGATCGTAGGCAAAGAAAGCACGCATTTGCCGGAACCCTATTGGGTAGCCCATGAACTGTGCTTTCTCCTGCATGACATAATGACGCAAGCTTTGGTTTCTGGAGAAAAAGCTTCTGTTTTCAGAAAGACATTTGAATTTCGGGATGAAATTGATCGAGAAACCTTTGAGAAGGCGAGTGACGTATTCGTTTGGCTGGAGGAAACCCGACGATTCGAAGAGCGAGAAAGCTTCCTTATAACTACGGTTTTTCCCGCTGCGCTCAGCGACATGTTGCACTGTTTCTACGAGGCGCTACAGAACTCCAGGAAGGCAAAGCTTGCCATCAGCTTTATGCTGATCCGCAAACCGTTGCAGGAGACACTATACCTGCTCGAAACTATGGTCGCCGACCGGTCCGATTTTTCTCGTAAACTGACGTCTGATCCGGTCAAACTTTACAGCCAGACGGCCGGTGGCCTTGATGTTCATACCAAACGGATACAAGCCGTCATAGATAATTTAGGTGATGCTAATCGCTTTGATGCCGGCTATATCGCTCAGCTCCGCTACGATAAGAGTGCTGAGGATGGGTTTGATGGGATTTGCAACAAAGCGATGCATCTATTCACCAATCATCACGCCATTCGCACCGAGAATTTGAATATCAATTTCATCTTTTCCGGGATGGATGCCAAGCTAACACAGTGGTCGTATTTCTATAGCCGTCTTCCCTATCTGCTTGTTTACACATGGAGGCTCATGGAGTTCTTACTGGCCTCCATCATGCCGACCGATCCGTCCTACCTTCAAGATATGGAAAGGCGAATAGCCGCGCTTGTTTTGCTTTGGTGGAAGTCCATCGACGCGCCATATGACGATCCCCGTTTAGAAAGGTTATTTGTCAGTGGTAGAGACTGGCTGGATGCGCACTGCGAGGAAGCCGGCTACCGTAAGCCAAATCAGCAAGATCTTGAGCAAATGGCTGAAACTGGCGGTTGGCCCAGAAACTTCTAGAAATGCGGGATCAGTGCCACCGGCGCGTGCCATTTTTAGTACACGGGGATCAGTTAACAGTACATAGTTGCTGCTGATTGTTGACTAGCAACCGGGGGTATCGTGGCTTCAAGAGATTCGAAAAGAGCAAGCTTCTCCCGGGAGCAGGATGTACAGGACTGGCTAGAATCGATCGTCGCGGCGGATACCCTGAGCGAGGTGATTGAAGGGACAGATAAAGTCCAAAGTGCGCTTGGTTCGACCGAGTCCGACGAGTTCTGGCCGACCTTTCCGATCGACTATCTGACCCGCGTAGCCAATCTGCGCGCGGCGCAGCGAGTGCTGGGATCGCTCCATTCGCTCGAACTTGTCAGCAAGAGCAATCGCAGCATTTCCCAGGAAAAAGGGGAGTCTCTCTTCGTCGATCTACTCTACTGCACGCGAGCGACGTCGCAGTTCGTGCTGTTCGAGATCAAGAACCAGAAGGCGCCCACACGTGAAGCCGTAACCGAACTCATGGCCTATGAACATGAGGTGCTGAACCACACACCCTTCTCGAGTGCGAACGACATTATGATGGTCATTGTCTCACGCGATTTTCCGCCGCTGCTCGAACATGCGGTGACCGGCCTCAATACTTGGTCGCGGCGCCGGGTACTGTGTCTGCGATTTGACGACAGCGGCGCCAGCCCAAGACTCGTCGTTCATATCCCCAAAGCCTGGAGCGCGATCGGCCAGAAAGGCTTGCCGTCGTCAGGGTTGGTTACCGCCGCGATCTCATTCGAGCCGAAGAAGGACCTCAATGAGGAAGAGGTTCATGACATCTGCTCGACGGCGGTCGCGCTCATGGTGCGTGAGGCCGAGCGGACAGGCGGATCTGGCTTCGCTATGGTGATGCACAACTTACTCTATCCGGGCATGGCTCAAGGCCCATTCCTCCTGCTGGTGGGCGCGGTCAATCCGTTTAGCTTTCTACGTGAAGCGGAGGAGAGCGGCTTTGTCGATAAGGCCAATTCACCAATCGCCGACTATGTGCTGAGCGAAGATCGAGAGCATGATCTTGCGATGTCCTGGGACTGGCAATCTTGTGACGGTGGTGCAGCGACTGAATACCTAAAGGGATATGGCCGCGCCACCTGGGAGTCCTTCTCGACATGGCACAAGATCCGAGACGTTCGTCGGTGGCGCGCCCCCAGCGTTACCATGGATCGCTACCTCACGCCCGTATCGGTCGATTTCTGGGGTGTATTCGGCGACTTTGCGCGCGATCTAATTCGTCACGTCGATCGCCTGCGAAACTTTATGCCGGCCTTCGCGCAGCCCGGAATAGACTGGCGCCACCCCAATTTCGGCGTCGCCATTCTCGACGAGATCGCGCTCGAAAGTCCGATCCACGGTGGCCAATGGACCTTTTCCGCGATCTTTGCATTCGCCATCCGATTGGGGCGGCTGACCGCGTTCGCCGCACAATATGCCGAGGCTGATGACGACCAGCGGCGAAAGCTCTTGGCGGCCGTCTTTTGGGCTGAAGCCGATGTTTTTGGTATGATCCACGAGATCGGTCTCCGCTATATCTCGGCCAAGGAAATTGTCGAGCCACCGCCCAGCGTATCGTTTGGTCGTTACGAAAGCAGCAGCGAAGTGTCGGCGAGTTTCTCGGCATTTGCGCAGTGGTTCGTTGACCATTTTATCGGCACCGAGGAAAAGTTTCTGGTCGAAGCGTTCATCGCCGGCTTCAGGATTTATGCGGTCTTCGATCCGCAATTCGATGCCTTCGGAAACAATGCTGATGTTGCGGCACTTCGTAGAGAGGCGGATGAGCGAGCGCGTCATTGGCTCAAATGGTCAATCGTGGCAGTTTTGGATGGAGGACGGGATGCTCCGGCCGCCGCTCAGGCGATCGAGGCGAGTTTCGGCGATCGTATCCCGCTGGCAGGGGGCAAGGAAAAAGCCTTCGAGGCCGTTGATGGCCTTGACGCGGGCTTGCTGATCGAAAAGTTATTCCTTGAAATTCCTCGGATCATGGATAGCTGGCATCCGCAACTCGCGCACAAGCTCGCGCCGATGGCATTGGTCGACCATGATTGGGACTGGTACCAAGACCAGATCCGCGCCGCCCGGGCGAGAGGCGAGAAAAGCCCTTGCATTTATCTCGCTGCCGGCGGCCAATTAGGTGTCGGCCATATTCTGGACGAGTCCTGGGTGCCGCATGTTGAGGATTGGGAAACCCACGTGCTGTTCGTCGACAATGAAGCGGGGTTTGAGATGATACTGGTTGTTAGCTGGGCCGACCTCCGCGCCGGTAACGCACCTGGCATGCGACTGCAGGATGGGGCGGCTGCCTTCGTTGATGATAGTGAAGACTGAATTGCGGCAATCAGCGACGGCGTTTATCGAGGCCAACGCCATCGTCTACTATAACCCGTTTAGCTGGAGGTAATAGTAGTATTCGTTGTTTCGATTATCGATCGTATATTTGACCGGATACGAATTTCCATCGGTGCCTTCCACCGTGGCGGTGCATGTGCGATGCGTATCCGTTTCCTGCAGTGTCGAAAAATTCTTCACATCGACGACGCCCGTGTGTGCGATGTTGATGGGAAGTCTAGGAAATAGATCTTTGATTTGCGACACCGAAGTCGAAGAGCTACAGGATGGTATGTTCACCCCCAGATAGACGCCTGAAAGCGCTTGAGGAATATAGACGGACGCGATAATTGAAGCGACCCAAACGAGCAGGGTTGCCTGATTTTTTCCCAATCGCTTGGCGCGGACAAACAAGTAAGCTGGCGCTAAAAATAGCCCCAAGCCCCACGATACCGGAACTTTCCGGCCACTTTTCCGGATCGATTTTTCATCGAGATATGAAAAGAGCGCGTTCGCAACAGCGTATCCAACGACGGCGCCTTTCGTATTCATATCATTGCCAGCCACAACCGCTTCAATGACGGTGCCGATGATAGGGACAAACGCAATGACCCATACCCAAAAATCGTTGACGGCCGACAGCGGCAGAGGAGGAGGACGGCTTGGGTCGCGAAAATCCGATACATCACCAATTCGACGCCAATCCGACCCAAATGTGTCATTCCACACCAGCGTATTCTCATTGAGAGTGCCGTCATCGATTAGGCCATCGAGCTTTTCCCGCCCGACAGGTCCAATACTCGTTCCGTTTAAATTATAATGCCAATTCATAATCACGCCCCTCAAGGATGAACTGGCATCATACTTGTTACAATTTAAAGGGGAGTAAAATAGAAGTTCAGTTTGACAGATATTGAAGCATCGGTAATCTCATCGTATTGTTTGTTATGTTTTTCAAAGTGATCCCTAACAATTCACGCTTGCCCGTCGGCGCAAAGAACCAGGCGATACTTTTTGTCGATAATTGGGATGACTGGTTCAAGTTCGCAACGATGTACGTTCTCTTTTACTATGACGAAGCGGGAGAACAGCATCGAATTGGCGAAGTGAAAATAGGTCAATTTGGCCTGACTCCCAATGAAAGACGCCCCAGTATACCTAATGAATTCAACGCACTTTCGACGGAATATTTCTCGTTAGGACAAGATGATAGTTACTATGAGAAGCTCAACGAATTGGGTGACGAGCTACGTGACACAATATTAGCTAGCTTGTGCGATGTAGCTTTTGACGAAGAGCTCTTTGAACGGGCTCTTAACGAACCGGTTATGGGCGTTTCTCTTCTTCGTTCGGTGTCACGAAGCGCAGTACGGGGACAGTTCAGGCGAATTGCCAAGGGCGGCGCGAGACTGACGAGTTATGCATTCACCTATCATTGCCCCGAGCAAAAAAAGACAAAATTAGCGGCAATCGAATTCTCCTTTAAGGTCGAGCCGGAGTCTAATCCCCCGACAAATATTCACGTTCTCATCGGTCGAAATGGAGTTGGCAAAACCCACCATCTTCAATTGATGACCCGTGCTCTTGTGGAAGAAAACCCGGACAGAAGCGAGCTGGGCTACTTCAAAAACGATGAAGATCTACTAGAGATATTCGAAAACAGTGCAGAGCCGATTTTCGAGAACATCGTTTCTGTTACTTTTAGCGCTTTCGATCCTTTTGAGCCTCTGCCAATTCGGCAAAACAAATCAGAAGGTGTTAGATATCAGTACGTTGGGTTGAAAAAGACCACTCAAACTGCTGACGGCACGACACGATCTCCGAAAACACCGAGCAACCTAGGGCGCGATTTTGGCGCAAGCATCAAAGTTATTTTAGCTCAGGCTCCCAAAATCGTGCGCTGGCGAAGGGCGTTGTCGGTATTGGAAGCAGATCCGATATTCAAAGAAGCAAACATCGCAAGTTTAGCCGAGGAAACTGACGAAGGAGATGATGAAGCGATTAGGACTTCTGCCTCGAATATTTTTCTACGACTTAGTTCGGGTCACAAAATTGTCCTTCTAACTATTTCAAGGCTTGTGGAAACAGTTGAGGAAAGAACGCTTGTTTTGCTCGATGAACCCGAGGCCCATCTTCATCCTCCACTTCTATCGGCATTCATTCGAGCGCTCTCTGATCTTCTTACGAGCAGAAATGGGGTGGCGATTATAGCCACTCATTCTCCGGTGGTCCTGCAAGAAGTACCGAGTTCTTGCGTTTGGAAAATCAGGCGTACAGGGCGAGAGATGGCCGTTGAACGGCCAGAAATCCAAACCTTTGGCGAAAACGTCGGGATTCTGACGCGGGAAATATTCGGCTTGGAGGTTACGGATACCGGATTTCATCAGCTTCTAAATCGAAAAGTCGCGACGGAAGGCGAGTATGACGCGGTACTGCAGAGCTTTGACGGTCAGCTCGGCGCCGAAGCGCGTGCGATTGTTCAGGGTTTGCTAGCTGCTCGGGGCGGCAGTGAGGCCGATTGATGTGGAAGGTTGAGAGGCCAACCATCACGGCCGAAAGTGCATTTAGCACCAGCATATCGCGTATCAAGGATCCAGATCTAAAGGAACGCATGGAGGCGATTGCCGACACGATCGAAGACGCAGCCGCAAATTATGTGTTGGAAGCCGAGGACGCGTCACTGTGTAATATTGCAATGTCTACCGGCGTAGATGGCAAAGTCACAACCAAGGAAATGAAAGAGCTTTACGACGGCCGAATGGCCCATCCCAAAGGGCCTGCACGCCCCCTGTATAATGAAATTCTCGCAGCGGCAGAGCATGGCCGGTGTCCTCTATGCGGTCATCGCGCGGCATCAACCCTCGACCACATCCTCTCGAAGGCTCGTTACCCCGCTTTTGCTGTCACCCCGGTCAATCTTGTTCCAGCTTGCAGCGACTGCAACAAGACAAAGGGTGACACCCCATTTACGGAAGAGGAAGATCAATATCTTCATCCATATTTCGATAATGTAGAGGCCGATTTGTGGCTTAGGGCCGAGGTCATCCATTCTTCCCCTCCTGCGATACATTTCTTTGTCGATGCACCTGACCATTGGCCCGAAGTTTTGGCACAGCGCGTAAGAAATCATTTCCGTAGGTTGGGGTTGGCGAAACTCTATGCATCACAGGCGGCTCAAGAGTTGGTGAATATCCGCCACCAGGTTTCTTCGCTTCATGCGAGGGCCGGAGCTGAGGCGGTAAGAAAGCTTCTTGAAGAGTCGCATACATCTCGATCACGCGCACGTATCAACTCATGGCAGACCGCGTTTTATGCTGCTCTTGAAGCAAGTGAGTGGTTTTGCGATGGCGGATTTTCCTAGCAGACGATAGCCATCCTATGGGGCTCGATTCCCGGGGCGAGCACCCGCGATTTATACACATTATCGTACACATACACAGAAATTAATCAAAATTATACAGTAATAACAATATATTACATATCACTGTATAGGACTTAAAATCCCTCGACCTTTGGTTGTACGGGTTCGACCCCCGTCGTCCGCACCAAAATCAAGCTCCATCGAAATTGAAACGAAAAAGGCGCAGCTTTCGCCGCGCCTCTCTCATGAGTGCAGAATTCGAATTAAGCCGTGAGCTTGGCGGCGATCTTGGCGACGTGGGCGCCCTGGTATTTTGCTGCTTCGAGTTCGATTTCCGAAGGCTGGCGCGAGCCGTCGCCGTTGGTGATCGTCGAAGCGCCGTAGGGCGAGCCGCCCTTGACTTCTTCCGTGCCCATCTGGCCCTGGAAGGCATAGGGCAGGCCGACGACGACCATACCCTGATGCAAAAAGGTTGGGACGAAGCCAAGAATGGTCGATTCCTGACCGCCGTGCTGGGTCGCGGACGAGGTGAACACCGAGCCGACCTTGCCGACGAGCTTGCCGTTGAACCAGAGGCCACCGGTCTGATCCCAGAAATTGCGCATCTGCGAGGCAACCGTGCCGAAGCGGGTGCCGGCACCGACGATGATCGCATCGTATTCGGCCAGTTCATCCGGCTTTGCGATCGGCGCGTCCTGATCGAGCTTGAAGTAGGAAGCCTTTGCGACTTCTTCCGGTACGAGTTCCGGCACGCGCTTGACGGTGACTTCTGCACCCGCGGACTTTGCGCCTTCTGCGACGGCATAGGCCATCTTTTCGATGTGACCGTAAGCGGAATAGTAGAGAACCAGAACCTTAGCCATGAGAACGTCTCCTGTTTGCTAGACGCGTTAAGTGTTGCATTCGGTTTTATCAGCGATGCGACGGTGGAGCAGCCCCCGTGCTCAGAACGCACTGTTCATTCTGCGTAGACGAAAATTCATTTGCAACATCTTGCGATCGCCGACGACGATATGAAAACTCGCGTTTGCATTCGCTGTAAACAACGCTACCTATTTGGAACCTTTTTCTGCGATCGCGCCCACGCGCATTTTCCTGGATATCTTCATGTCAAACGAAACCATTGTCACAGCCGCCATGCTGGCCATCGGCGACGAACTGCTCTCCGGCCGGACGAAAGACAAGAATATCGGCCATCTCGCCGATGTACTGCTGCTGGCTGGCATCGACCTGAAGGAAGTTCGCATCGTGGCCGATGAAGAAGATGCCATCGTATCGGCACTCAACGCTCTGCGCGGCCAATATGATTACGTCTTCACCTCGGGCGGCATCGGTCCGACTCATGACGATATTACCGCCGATGCTATCGCGAAGGCGTTCGGCGTTGCGTGCGAGCATGATGCCGAAGCCATGCGGATCATGGGCGAAATGTATGCCCGCCGCGAGATGGAGTTTACAGAAGCTCGTCAGCGCATGGCGCGCATGCCTCTGGGATCGAAGCATATCGCCAATCCAGTCTCGACGGCGCCCGGCTTCAACATCGGCAATGTCTATGTCATGGCCGGCGTGCCGCAGGTTTTCCAGGCGATGCTCGACAATGTCATCCCGACGCTCAGGACCGGCGCGCGCGTTTTGTCCACGGCCATTTCCTGCCCCTATGGCGAGGGCGAGATCGGCACGCCGCTCGGCCTCATCCAGAAGGCGCATCCGGACACCAGCATCGGCTCCTACCCTCGCTATGTCGGCCAGTTCTTCTCGACCGAGATCGTCGTGAGAGGCCGTTCCGCTGAGCTGGTTGAAAATGTCGCAGCCGAAGTACGCGCAATGATCGAAGCCATCCGACAGTCGAAAGCCAAGGAAAATCAGTCCGCTGAGGCATGATGTTCAACGACGGCGTGCATTTATCGGGGAACAGAAATGAACTCGGCGCATTATTCCGAAGCGGAATGCTGATATAATATAGCGATCCAACCCTTCCGCATGGGAGATCACGTCATGTCGTATAAAACAATTGTGACCGTTCTCGACAATCCCGACAATACGCGCATCGCCGCAGACTTTGCAGCTGATATCGCCAAGGAGCATGGCGCGCGTATTGTCGGCCTGCATGCGGAAGTCGTCTCGACCGTGCCACTCGTGGCGCCGATGGAAATTCCGGATCCTGTAGCCGTGCAGGCGCTTCAGGAAGTCGTCCACAATCAAGCGATCGAGATCGAGCGACTGTTTCGCTCGAAAATGGAGAAGACCGGCCTCGACTATGAGTGGCACAGCTTCGCCAGTACCGTTGGCTACGGCACCGAGCCATTGGTCGAAACCGCCCGCAGTGCCGATCTGCTGTTAGCAGTGCAACCCAATCCATCGAAATATTCCGACACGCAGGTCGATGTGGAAACGTTCCTGTTCGACAGTGGTCGGCCGGTACTGCTGATCCCCTACATCCTGAAGGAGCCGAAGCCGATCCGCCGTGTCCTGATCGCCTGGAACGGCTCGAGGGAGGCGGCGCGCGCCGCCTTCGATGCGCTGCCTTTCCTGAAGGCGGCGGATTCCGTCGAGATATTGTCGGTCAGTACCTCCGAGAAAGAAACGCACCCGTCGAAGGAAAGCGGCGTGCAGATTGCAGCGGCCCTCACCCGGCACGGCGTGCGCGCTAAATTCGAGACGGCCGCTTGCTCCGGCAAGTCGACGCCGTCGCAAGTGATCGAAAACCGTCTTGCGGATGATAGTATCGATCTTCTCGTCATGGGCGCCTATACGCACTCCTGGCTCTGGCAGATGATCTTCGGCGGCACGACGCGCACCTTGCTACAATCCATGACCGCGATGACGCTTCTGGCGCGCTGATCGAGCGAAGGCTGGGAAATCACAGGTTTCCGGCGGGAATGTACACCGTCTCGTTGGCCTGCGGCTCTTGCCTTTTGGCGGTAAATCCAGCAGAAAGCAGCGACCGATGACAGAATTCCCGCCAGGGAACCGTTCGCGCGGTCCATGGAACATGATCCCGAAAAGCCGGTGCTTTTCACTGTTGAGATCCTGTTCAAGTCGATAGCAGCGAATCGCGTTCCGGATTTGGTTCATGGTCCGCGCCCGCCGCGGGGTCTGCTCAGGGTCGCCGGTGCTGCCGGTGCGTCGTTATTCCATGCCCCGGAGCCTTCTGCCATGTCCCTGCCCGATAAAGCCTTTCCCGTATCCTGGGATCAGTTCCATCGCGATGCCCGCGCGCTTGCCTGGCGGCTTGCGGGCCTCAACCGCGAATTCAAGGCAATCGTCTGTATCACCCGCGGCGGCCTGGTGCCGGCCGCCATCATCTCGCGCGAGCTCAACATCCGCCTGATCGATACCGTCTGCATCGCCTCCTACCACGACTATTCGGAGCAGGGTCAAATGAACCTGCTCAAGGGCATCGCCCCGGAACTGGCCGCCGATGGCGGCGAAGGCGTGCTAGTGGTCGACGATCTTACCGATACCGGCAAAACGGCGCTTGAAGTTCGCGCCATGTTGCCGAAGGCACATTTCGCCTGCGTCTATGCCAAGCCGACCGGCGTTCCCACAATCGACACCTTCATCACCGAAGTCAGCCAGGATACCTGGATCTACTTCCCCTGGGACATGGGTTTCACCTATCAGGAGCCGATCGCCAAGGGCCATCGCGGCTGAAGCTGATCGGTTTCGGCGCGAATCACTTTCGATTCCATCCGCCGTTTGAGATCGACATACAAACGAGAAAATAGAGGTGGGCGCTACGGCGCCCACTAGATTTAGTGGGCTCTGGATGCCGAGAACACGTGGAATTCAAGGCATTCGGGCCGAATCATAACGCGCCACGGCACGCTTTTGTGCCACAGCCAATGGCCTGAAGGTCACGGTCACAATTTTGTCGCTTTTTATTCCGGTCGTGACGACATTTGCTGCATTCGCCATCGCACCGAAGGCGAACATCTCTCCTCAAGTTCTTGAATCTCTTAGCCTCGATCATGTCCCAGGACGTGGTGTAGCTTAGACGACCACGGCTCATCCCAGAGGGTCGGATGAGTATCAGCTTGCTGCTGGCAGGCTGATGAGCGGATCATCGCTCATTGTGGCGATTGTCTCAAGTGTCATGTAGCGGGATCGCTGGACGGCCCATTCATCGTTCTGTTCGAGCAGCAGCGCACCGACCAGGCGCACGATGGCGTCGTCGTTGGGGAAAATGCCGACGACCTCTGTGCGCCGCTTGATC
>NZ_JARWLA010000065.1:0-17437 GCF_047445805.1 Rhizobium sp. BR 314
CTTCGCGATTGTGTTCCGCGACAGCCCGGTGCGCCGACTGATCTCGCGGATCGATAGCTTCTCGCGCAACGCCATCCGGCGGATAATGTTTAAAAGTCCCATGTGGATCACTCCGTTGCCCCCGTCGCTCTCCGCGCTGGGGGAAGGTTCACATGGCTCAATTCTCAATGGAAATTATGCGCCTAACCGGCTCAGTTCTGCGTGGAAACCAACACCTGGATAAAGGCACGTTCGGAAGCCGATAAGGCTGCAGGCGCCGATGATGTGCACTGGCTGCTTCCGATCGTGAAGGAGCTGGTGAGGTCCAGCGGAATAGAGGACAATGCAGAGTTACGTCATTCTGTGCAGGAGCTCTTGCTGACGCAATTGCCGAAGGAGGCTTGGGTGCTGGCTCCCGGGCTTGAGAAACGCACTGAGCCGGTGCGCAGTACCTGGACCTACCAGAACGAGGTGATGAAGTGGGACATCGCCGAAACCGATCTCGTGCTGGATGTTGGCTCAGGTGGCTATCCGTTTAAGCGCGCCAATCATCTCGCCGATAAGTTCCCCGAGGAAACGACCCATCGCGTCGAATCTATGGTCCTAGATGGCCGCACCTTTTTTGAAGTTGACATCGAGAAACTGCCCTTCGAGGACGGTGCTTATGACTTCGTGTTTTGCTCACATGTAATGGAGCATCTCGACAACCCCGGCCAGGCGATGCGTGAATTGTCGCGCGTCGGAAAGCGGGGCTATCTGGAAGTGCCCACACGGCTTTCCGATGTGATGTTCAATTTTACTCGATTGCAGAACCATCATCGCTGGCACAGC
This sequence comes from Rhizobium sp. BR 314, assembly GCF_047445805.1. Classification (NCBI taxonomy): domain Bacteria; kingdom Pseudomonadati; phylum Pseudomonadota; class Alphaproteobacteria; order Hyphomicrobiales; family Rhizobiaceae; genus Rhizobium; species Rhizobium sp. BR 314. The sequence goes on from NZ_JARWLA010000065.1 coordinate 811, forward strand.
ATCAGGCTCGGAAACACGCTCTGCCTGATAGAATGGAACGAGCGTGAGCGTCGCGAGCTTGGAAACGAGTTCTTTGAAGCGCTTCAGAGCGCCTATACTAACCCGTTCCAAGACTTCTTCGAGCGCAACCGCGACCTCTTCTTCACCTCTTTCCCCTGGGAGGGCCACATTGACTTCCTGGTGATAGGCAAGAATGGAGAAATTCTCGATTCTTCCTCCGGTCGCGGCACATGAAAGAAGATGCCGGCTTGGAGATAGGTGCCGTGACAGAAGCGATCGAGGCTGGTCGTCAAACCGTGCATGTGGTCATTCCGGTATTCAACCGGCTGCATTTTACCCGCGCGTGCATCGCTTACCTCCAGGCACAGACATGGAAGCCGATCAATATCATTGTTTCGGATGGCGGCTCGACGGATGGAAGCGTCGCGACGATTCGCGCCGAATTTCCTGATGTGACGGTTCTGACAACGGACAAGGAGCTGTGGTGGTCGGGGTCCATGGCGCTAGGCATAGACCATGTCCTTTCGCTCGGAGGACCGTCGGACGATTTCGTCCTGATGATGAACAACGACACGATTCTTGTTCCCGACTACGTCGAGATGCTGGTCAAGGCATCAATCAGGCACAATGCAGCGGTTGGCGGGCTGATCGTTGACAGTCGCGATCATGCCCAGGTCCTGGATGCCGGCGAATATATAGATTGGGAAGGCTACACTTTCCCTGTTAGGCAGTACGTCGATCCTGGCGAGCTTTATCGTGACGACGTTGATGTGCTTCCGGGGAGGGGCAGCATCATACCGCTGCACATGATCCAGACTGCCGGGAATGTTGATGCGGAAATGCTGCCGCACTACCTAGCTGACTACGAGTTCTTCTGCCGGCTGAAGGGCCATGGTTTCAAACTGGGCGTGACCTATGAGGCGCGCATCATGGCGCATATCGAGGAAACCGGTATCGTGCCGACACAGGGACGCGCCACCTTCCGCTCCATATGGAACGAGCTGTTCTCACGCCGGTCAATGAGTAACGTGCGCGACCATTGGCGGTTCGTCGGCCGCCATGCGCCGGAGGCCTACCGCAATCGAAACCGGATGCGGCTGGTCAAGCGGGCGGTGATTGACCTGACGCTGCGTACACAAATGCGGCCTCTCTTCCTGCCGATATATTGGTTGGCAAGTGTGCCGGGGCACACCGTTGCTTATATCCGCAATCAGCGCCGGATGTTTCGGGAATTCTGGAGGGCGATCGGAACTGATGGGGCTGACGTATTGTGCCGCCCCGAGATATTTCCCGGAGTGATTCGGCTGCCGCTGTTCCTGCTTGCCGCCACCGGGCCGTTGCAGGAAGAGGATGTGCAATCCGTCGGATTGGATGTCGCGACTTTGCAGCAGCGCGGTCTTCTACGCACCCTGCAGAGCGAAAGCTGGTTTGGGTTGACGACGCTCGATTTTTCAAACCTTCCCGACCGCGCCCAGCTGAAGCGTCTGCGCCTGCTCGCTTGGAGTCCGATACCAAAGATTGGCAGAAAGCGTGCATGGCGCAGATCAATGCGGGAGCTGCATAGATCGTGAACGGAAAAAGGCGCACGCTTCGCATAGGAATAGAGCTGATCAGTGACCCAACCTGGATGGGTGGTGTGCTGTACCTGCAAAACCTCGCCATATGCCTTTCCCGGCTACCGGTGGATGAACGTCCACATATCGAGCTCTTCGGCGCACCGGATGTGGTGGGCAAATTCCTAACCGAAAATCGTCTGCTGGATGGTTCGGGCCGCAAAGCGGGTTTGCTGCCGCGGATTGCGCGGAAGTTCGGCCTGACGATCGCCGAGCCAGCCATAGATGTCGTCTATCCGGGCTTCGGGCGTGAGGTGGAAGGTGCGGTGACCATGCGCTGGATCCCTGATTTTCAGCACCGCTATCTTCCTCATCTGTTTTCGGCAGACGAGATTGCTGCGCGCGATCGTTCTATCGCGGAGCTAGCGGCAAAGCCCGGTGTCATCGTTTTCAGTAGCGAGGTTGCTGCTGCGGATTTCCGCTCCTTCTATCCCAATCACTCGGCGACTCCGCGGGTCTGGCATTTCTGCTCGCTGTTGGAGACCTCGGAGACAAATGATGAAGCAATTGTCGAGAATTTCGGCCTGCCGGCGAAATTCCTTTATCTGCCCAACCAATTCTGGGCGCACAAGAACCATATAGCAGTGTTGAAGGCGCTTGCGCATCTCAAGCGCGATCATGGTCTTCTCATCCCACTGGTTTGTACTGGGGCGCAATCTGACCGGCGCAACGAAGGTCATTTTGCCGGGCTTCTCGCTTTCATCAAGGAAAACGGCCTGACGGATCAGGTCAAGCTTCTCGGCCTCATCGACCGGCGTGCGCAGGTGGAAGTCTTCCGCCAGGCCGCCGCGATCGTCCAGCCGTCGCTCTTCGAAGGCTGGAGCACGGTGGTGGAGGACACGCGTGCGATCGGCCGCCCGATATTTCTATCGGACCTCCCGGTTCATCGCGAGCAGGATCCCACCCATTGCACCTATTTTGATCCTCACGAACCTTCGGATCTGGCTGCGAAGCTTGCCTCGGCCTGGGTGGGGCTTGTGCCGGGACCAAACAAAGCGTCTGAACTGGAGGCGCGGCGCGACATGGAACGCCGAATCCTAGATGCCGGCCGGGTGTTCCAGGACATTACCAGACAGGCGCTGGGGATAGACCGTGCATGAGGTTGCAGCTGCGAATCGAGTTTCTAGAAGATGCGCAATGGCTTGGTGGGTCGATCTACATCGACAACCTGCTGGCCGCACTATCATCTATACCCGTCACAGACCGACCGGATGTGCGGTTGGTTTTTCTTTCATCGGGCGAATCCGCGCTGGCGACCCGCCTGCTTCGTTACCCTGTTCTTGCACATCAGGAAGCAGGGCGCCGGGCAGCGGGATTGATGGCCCGCGTCCGCCGTCTTCATCGCGCCATACTGCGTCGGGCGCCGATGCTCGGTGCCTTTTGGCCCCAAGCCAGCAATGCAGTCTATTTTCCGGCATTCGATGCATCGCAGCGCTGGCGCACGAATCTTTACTGGGTGCCGGATTTCCAGATATTTCATTTTCCTGAGCTTTTCTCTCAGGATGAAGTGGCAGCTCGCACCCGCAGCATCGGTGAGATCGCCGCTACCGAAGGCGTGCTGTTGCTGTCGAGTCATGCAGCTCTTGCGGACTTCCGCAAATTCTTTCCACAAGCGACGGTCGAACCGCGCGTCTGGTCGTTTTGCAGCAGCATCGATGCCGGCGACGTCGAGACCAACAAGCAGGTCCTAGAATTTTACGGACTGCCGGAAAGATTCGTCTATGTCGCCAATCACTTCTGGAAACATAAGGATCATGAAACGGCTTTCAAAGCCTTGAAGATCCTTAAGGATCGGAACGTAATCGTCAGGCTAGTCTGCACCGGGCTGCAATCGGATCGCCGAGATCCCGGCTACTATGACGGGCTCGTTCAAAGCCTTTCCGAGTGGGGGATAGCGGACCAGGTCACGATACTTGGATTAGTACCGCGGGATCATCAGATCGAACTTTTCCGGGCAGCAAGTCTCGTGCTTCAACCCTCGTTGTTTGAGGGGTGGAGCACCGTGATAGAAGATGCTAAAGCGCTGGGAAGGCCCATCTTAGCGTCCGACATCACGGTTCACAGGGAACAGTTGGAAGGTCGCGAGCAGTGTCATCTGTTCAGAGCGGCGGACACGAAAGATATGGCTGAACGGATCGAACAGATTTTGCCGGTATTAGCAGCCGGGCCCTGTGTCGAGATGGAACGCGCAGCGGCCAATCGGCGTAACGCTGCACGGAGGGCATCTGCACATGCATTTGTCGCCATTGCGGAACAAGCGGCAGGCCGTGCGCAGAAGGCTGGATAGCGGAATAGGAAAGCAAGCATGTGCGGCATTAGCGGTATGATTTCAAACGCGGCTTTGACACCGGAAGACATTGCTGGTGTCGGTCGGATGAATGCGCTGCTGGAGCATCGTGGCCCCGATTCGGAGGGCATGTTCAACGATACGAACGTGATGCTTGCCATGCGCCGCCTGTCGATCATCGATCTTGCTGGCGGACGTCAGCCGCTTTTCAACGAGACCCGCGAGATCGCCATCATCTGCAACGGCGAGATCTATAATCACGATGCTCTGCGCGAAGAATTGCGCGAGCTCGGGCACCAGTTTTCCTGCCTGAGCGATGTCGAGACAATCATTCACGCTTATGAGGAATACGGCATCGATTGCCTCGCCAGGCTGCGCGGGATGTTCGCCTTTGCGCTATGGGACAAGCGCAACGGAACACTCCTCCTTGCCCGTGATAGGATGGGTGAAAAGCCACTGTACCTGCATCGTGGCGATGCCGGGCAGATCTGGTTCTCCAGCGAGATCCGAAGTGTGTCCTCTGTGATGCCACAGCCGTTGAAGTTGACGCCAGAGGCCTTCAACATGTTCCTGACGTTCCAGTACGTGCCGGAGCCGCTGACCCCACTCGAAAGTCTCGAACTTCTGCCAGCTGGCCATTATTTGCTACTCAAGCCCGGCGCTCTCGATGCGGCACCGCAACCCTATTGGGACCTTGCCAATATGCGCGAAGATGCCGGCAAGCCCATTGCGATTACCGAGGAGATTCTGGACAATGCATGCCGGTTGATGGGTACGGCGGATGTGCCTGTTGCGGTTGCGCTCTCCGGTGGCATCGACTCCAGCCTTGTCGCCGCGCTGACGGCGCGGCACTTTCCGGGCCAGTTGCATGCGTTCACGATCGGCTACAAGGGGCGGCCGGAGACCGATGAGCGCGGTTTCGCCGAGACTTTGGCGAAGGATCTTGGCATCGGCTTCACCGAAGTGGAACTGGACACGGATCAGGTGATCGACAGTTTCCCGACGCTGATAGACGTTATGGACACACCGATCGGCGATATTGCCGCCTTCGGCTACTATTCCGTTGCCAAGGCCTCCCGTGAGGCCGGATACCCGGTTCTTATGTCCGGTATGGGCGGAGACGAGTTCTTCTGGGGTTATGAGTGGGTGCGCGAAGCCATGGCGCGTAACGAAACGTTGCTTGCCGGCGGAAAAGTCAAGCTTCCGTGGTGGAAACGGCTGATGGGACAGAAGCCGCCGGAGAAGCCGGATTTCTTCGGGGTACATGCCGATCTGCGCAACGGCGACGCCTGGTCCCGGAAGCTCATGCCGGAAAAGGCACTTGATCATCTGCCGGAAGGTTACTGGTCGAAGGAGGCCGCGCTTGACCTGTCGCAGCCGCTGCATCTGGCGGTTTCGAACCTCCTGAACCGGACATGGCTGCGATCCAACTGCCTAGCACTGTTCGACCGCATGAGTATGGCGCATTCGGTCGAAGGACGATTGCCACTGCTAGATGTCGAGCTTGTGGAGCGGGTAACTGGCATGCGCAATAATGGTCTCATCGATTGGCACAAGCCGCATAAATGGTTGTTGGTCGAAGCCCTGCACGACACACTGCCGGCGGACCTCCTGTCTCGAAAGAAGCAGGGTTTCACTCCGCCAGTTCGCGACTGGATGCAGGGTATTGTCACCCGCTTCCTACCTCTTGTGAAAAACGGCGCGCTGGTGCGCCAGGGCTTGATAGAGTCCGGAAAATCGGCAGACCTTTCCGCATACAATCTGCCTTTCCTGTATAAGCTTGTTCTGCTTGAATGCTGGACGCGTTTGCACATCGAAGGACAGACGGTGGGTGAGTTGGGCCACACGGGCGCCTAAATTTGTCTGGAAGGTCGCATTCCGTCTTTCCGAATAAGTAATTGAAGACTGAATCTCGGGCCGTGCTTTGCGGCTCTAAAAGGATCATTGAGTGCATAGAGTGACTAATATCGCTTTAGTAACAGGCGCTTACGGCTCTATCGGGCGTAATGTGGCTGCTGCTTTGGCACGCCGGGGTTGGAGCGTTCATGGAATCGGTCACGGCCGCTGGGATGTTCCCGAACGGCGTAGCTGGGGTATCGAGCGCTGGATCGAAAGCGACGTTTCGTTGGCCGCGCTGCGTTCTATCGACGTTCGCCCGGATATCATTATTCATTGTGCAGGCAGTGGCTCGGTCGGAACCTCGCTAACGGATCCACATCAGGATTTTCGGAGGACCGTATCAGCTACCGCAGATCTACTTGAGTTCGTGCGCGACGAATGCTCGCAGACAGCACTCGTTTATCCGTCGAGTGCCGCAGTGTACGGCATTGCAGAGAGCTTTCCGATAGGGGAAGAAACGACCCTTCGCCCTGCATCGCCCTATGGGGTGCATAAGCGTCTGGCAGAGGAACTGGTGCGTGACCACGCGCGGCTTTTCAATCTTAACGCGGCTGTGGTGCGCCTGTTCTCGATCTATGGCGAAGGTTTCCGCAAGCAGCTGCTTTGGGATGCCTGTCGCCGCATTTGTGCCGACGAAACGGAGTTTTTCGGGACTGGGCTCGAAACGCGCGATTGGCTGCACGTTTCTGACGCAGCGGAACTGATGATCCGGGCAGGCGACCATGCAGGTCCGGATTGCCCCGTGGTGAATGGTGGCTCCGGTGTCTCTGTCACCGTCGGCGACGTTGTTGGCGAACTCTTCGATCTGATGGGTAAAACTGACCGCCCCATGTTTTGCGGAACCGAACGGCATGGAGATCCGCGCGACTATCAAGCCGATATATCTCGGGCGCTGGCTTGGGGCTGGCAACCTTCCGTTAGCTGGAAGGTTGGCTTGTCGCGCTATGCCGCGTGGTTCCGTGAGGAATGTGGCCTGGCATGAGAGCGATCTTATCTGACCTTGGCCTTGGCACAGCGCTAAGGCGTATGGCTGGCCTCCGGCTGGGTCTGCTTCATCAATATCCGCCCCGACCGCTCAGCGTCTCCGCGATCGGCGAACAAGGCAATGATAGCGATCTCCCGTCGATCAGCATCGTCACTCCTTCTTTCAACCAGGCCGCCTTCGTCGGCAAAACTGTCGACAGCGTATTGTCGCAGCACTACCCTGCTTTGCAGTATATCGTGCAAGATGCAGTATCTTCCGACGGTTCTCAGGCCATACTCGCGAATTATCGTGGTCGCGGTGTTGACATCATTGTGGAAGCCGATAAGGGACAAACAAATGCGCTGAACCGTGGTTTTGCCCGCAGTAATGGCGAGGTCATGGCCTACTTGAATTCCGATGATATGCTGCTGCCAGGGACGCTTCATATGGTTGGTCGCTACTTTCGCGATCATCCCTCGGTTGAGGTGATCTACGGGAACCGCCTCGTCGTTGATGAACAAGGGAGCGAAATCGGTCGCTGGATATTGCCGGGGCACGACGAGGAGGTCTTACGATTTGTTGATTATGTGCCCCAGGAGACGATGTTCTGGCGGCGTAAACTGTGGGAGAGGGCGGGAGCCAGTTTTGACGAGCGATTTCACTTCGCGATGGACTGGGACCTGATCCTGCGCTTCATACGGGCAGGTGCGATATTCAACCATGTCCCGGGACTGTTCGGATTGTTTCGTGTTCATGGCGATCAGAAGTCGCAAAAGGATTTCCGCGACCGCGGCGCACGGGAAATGGCGGAACTCCGTCACGAGCATGCAAGTGGCAGTATGCATATGACGCAACGCATCCTTCGTCATTTTGCGTATCTCTGGAAGCACAAGCAGGCCGATGCTGCGTTACCGGCCGCTATACGAAAGAATGGTTAGGATTATGAAAAAGGCGCTGATCACAGGTGTAACGGGGCAGGATGGCTCTTATCTGGCTGAACTTCTTCTGGAGAAGGGCTACGAAGTTCATGGCCTGAAGCGGCGCGCGTCGCTGTTCAACACCGACCGTATCGACCATCTATATCAGGACCCGCACGAAACCGGTCGCCGTTTCATCCTACACTATGGCGACATGACGGATTCATCCAGCCTCATCCGCATTATCCAGCAGGTCCAGCCTGACGAAATCTACAATCTCGCTGCCCAGTCGCATGTTGCGGTTTCCTTTGAAGAGCCGGAATACACCGCCAACTCTGATGCTTTGGGTGCGCTGCGCATTCTGGAAGCGATGCGTATTGTCGGTATCCAGAACAGCTGCCGATTCTACCAGGCGTCCACGTCCGAGCTTTACGGATTGGTGCAGGAAATCCCGCAGCGGGAAACAACGCCTTTCTACCCCCGTTCGCCTTATGCCGTTGCCAAGCTCTACGCCTACTGGATCACCGTCAACTATCGTGAAGCCTATGGCATGTATGCGTGCAACGGCATCCTGTTCAACCACGAAAGCCCAGTGCGCGGCGAGACCTTCGTGACGCGCAAGATCACGCGCGCGATCGCCCGCATCAAACTCGGCCTGCAGGACTGCTTGTTTCTTGGAAACCTGGATGCCAAACGTGACTGGGGCCATGCGAAGGACTACGTCGAAATGCAGTGGCTTATGTTGCAGCAGGAGAAGGCGGAGGACTTCGTCATCGCGACCGGTGTTCAGTACAGCGTCCGGGAATTCGTCGATGCGGCTGCACGCGAAGCCGGTATAGACATCACTTGGAAGGGCGAAGGCGTCGACGAGAGGGGCTATGACTCCTTTGGCAGGTGCATTGTCGCTGTCGATCCACGCTATTTCCGTCCGACCGAGGTCGAGACGCTTCTTGGCGATGCTTCGAAGGCAAGGGAAAAGCTCGGGTGGACTCCCCGGATCACATTCCAGGAGCTTGTGCAGGAAATGATGCGCGAAGACCTCAAGTCGGCCGAGCGCGACGAGCTCGTCAAGCGCCACGGCTTCTCCGCCTATGACTATCATGAGTGAGCCGATGGACAGGCACGCGAAAGTCTATGTTGCCGGGCATCGCGGCATGGTCGGATCGGCAATCGTGCGGCGGTTGCAGGACGATGGCTACACGAATATCGTGACCCGCACTCACGCGGAACTCGACCTGATCAACCAGCAAGCTGTCACCGCGTTCCTCGCCGAGGAGAAACCGGATTTCATTTTCATGGCTGCGGCGAAGGTCGGCGGCATCCATGCCAACAATACGTTCCGCGCCGATTTCCTCTACGCTAACCTGCTGATCGAAGCCAACATGACTCATGCCGCCTGGCAGGCCGGAGTGCGCCGCATGTTGTTCCTCGGTTCCAGCTGCATCTACCCGCGGGACTGCCCACAACCGATCCGCGAGGACTACCTACTGGCGGGGCCGCTGGAGCAGACTAACGAGCCTTATGCGATTGCCAAGATTGCGGGCATTAAGCTATGCGAGAACTACAATCGCCAGCATGGCACGCAATATGTTTCTGCCATGCCGACCAATCTTTACGGCCCGAACGACAACTATGACCTGAACAACAGCCATGTGCTGCCGGCGCTTATCCGCAAGGCGCATGAGGCCAAGGTTCGGGGCGACCGCGAACTGGTTGTTTGGGGCTCCGGCAAGCCGATGCGTGAGTTTCTCTATGTCGACGACATGGCAGATGCTAGCCTGTTCCTGATGAAAAGCGGCGTTACTGAGGGTCTCTACAATATAGGCACTGGTACCGATGTGACTATTCGTGAACTGGCGGAGATGGTCATGCAGGTCGTCGGCTTTGAAGGCAAGATTGTATTCGACCAGACCAAGCCTGATGGCACGCCTCGCAAGCTCCTGAATGTTGATCGGATGAAGAAGCTTGGCTGGCAGGCAAGTACACCTCTCGTCGAAGGTATTGCCAAAGCATATGCGGATTTTCAAAGTCGGCCTACGGGGTAAGCCATGAGTACGCCCTTGGTGACGATTGCCGTTCCGTCCTTTAATCAAGGGCGATATCTCGGCCAGGCGCTTGAGTCTATTTTTGAGCAGGATGTGCCTGTTGAGGTCTTTGTCATGGACGGGGGGTCGACTGACGGCTCGCTGGAAATCATCCGCCAGTGGGAGCATCGCTTGGCCGGCTGGAGAAGCCATCGAGACAATGGGCAGGCGGCTGCTATCAACGAAGGAATCGCGCGCGGCAGAGCACCATATGTGGCTTGGCTCAATAGTGACGACTGGTATCTGAAAGGTGGCTTGGAACATCTCTGCCGCGCCCTTGTCCACGAAGCACCAAGTACGCCGGCGGTTTATGGCCGAGCATTTAACGTCGTCGAGAAAACCGGACGACGCTATCCAGTGTGGGTGGAGCCATTCAGTGAGCGCCGGCTGGCGTTACGCTGCATCATCTCGCAACCCGCGACGCTTATCCGTCGCTCGGCATGGGAGACTGTGAGTGGGGCGGATCCGGATTTGCATATGGTCATGGATTACGATCTGTGGTGGCGTCTGTTCAAGGAAAGCGGGCCGCTTCGCTTCGTGCCGCAGGATGTCGCGGTGAACCGCGAACATGAAATGACCAAAACTAACACCCTGCGCCGTCGGCATTACAGCGAGGCAATTAGGATCGTCCGCAAGCACCACGGCAGCGTTCCGCTCAAATGGTGGCTGATGCAGCCTTACTCTGTCTGGTACAAGGCCCTGCTAGGTTAATAAAATCTCTGGAGATTGCATGGGGGCTTGCAGTTCAATCCCCCTTCAATTGCCTGTAATGATCGATATATTGGGCAACCATATGCGCTGCCGTAAAGTTCTCCTTATAACGATCAAAGGCCGCCGCTCCGTAGCGTCTAGCGAGTTCATTGTTGCCGATTAGATAGTTCATTGCTTTCGCAAGCTGCTGCGGATCCCCCGGCGCCACGACAATTCCCGTTACACCATCTAGATTGACGTAGCTCGTTCCAGTACCGATTTCGCAGCTGATCATCGGCTTTCCAAACCTCTCCGCCTCGACCAGCGACAGGCCGAAGGCTTCTGACCTAAGGTGAGAGGGGAAAACCACAGCGACACACAGCTCAAGAAGTGCGGCCTTTGCGCTATCCGATACCGCTCCGACAAAATGTATATTTTTCAGGTCGAGCTCCGTAGCGCGGGCCTTCAACTCGGCTTCCATTGGACCACCACCAACGATGACGATATCGGCGACCACATCTGTTGCAGCCTCGAGAAGAATGTGAATGCCTTTATAGTATCGCAGCACACCGACAAAGAGAAGGAACGGACGCGCGAATCGAGCTTGCCACTGCTCCTTTTCTGCTCGTTCTGCGGATGGGGAGTCGGCGGCATCGAGACCCAGTGGAATGACGCTGGTTTTGTGTTTGAAACGCTGGAGAACTTCGCTGGATGCGAGATAATTCGGCGATGTGGCAACGATCTGGTCTACATTGGAAAGGAAGCGTAGCATCAACGGTTTGTATATTCGACCGAGTGCCTTCTGCTTTACGATGTCGGAATGGTATGTGACGATCGTCGGCTTGTGAGGTGGTGTCGAGAAATGCACCACGTCCATGAAAGGCCAAGGAAAATGATAGTGCACAATATCAGCTTTCGTGCTCAGTTCGCGGAACTTCCCGAAAACCTCGAACGAAAATCCGGTTGAAGCTAGCTCGAAACTCTGTTTCGCTTTATGCGCCATATGCCCATCAAATTCGACGGTGTTCTTCACGGGATCAGGGCTGAGAGACAGCACATCGGACCGGACGCCATAGGCATTACAACCTTTGGCAAGAGCGTGAATTGTCCGCTCAATGCCGCCGAAGGTATCCGGCCAATAGGTCTTAAAGAAATGAAGTACGCGCATATGGTGAGCCTTGCTATCCCTTTGCTGTCTGGAATACCTTCAAATCGTTCGTTAGAACAGCTTGAGTTATTGGTTTCCACGCGGAACTGAGCCGGTTTTGGAGTGAACCCCTCGGGCTGGACCAGCGAGGAGCTTCAAACTAAGCTGCCTGCTGGGCGAGTTGGTTTTTAAATTCTGCCGGCGATCGATAGCCAAGGATAGAATGGAGCGCGACGCGGATGACATTGATGCGTTCGTCCCGCGGCCGCGAGTAGCCCTCGATATCGACTGGTAGTCCGAGCTCAGCCGCTGCATTTTCCGCTGTAGCCAAAAGTTCGAGATACTGCTCGATCCCTTAGGTCGGCGTACCTGGTGCCTGGAGACTCGCCGATCGGCTACCGCCTGCCGCTCGGCGCCCTGCCCTATGTACCGCCGTCGCGGTATCCCTATATCCATTGTTTGCTTGCGATCAGCTTCTGCCGAATTCATCGACGAGGCGGATGATATCGTCTTCGCCGAGATAGGAGCCCGTCTGTACTTCGATGAGCTCCAGCAGGATCTTACCCGGATTGGCCAGGCGATGCACTTCGCCGAGAGGGATATAGACCGACTCGTTTTCGCGCAGCATCTGCACGTTTTCGCCGACCGTCACTTCGGCGGTGCCCTTGACGACGATCCAGTGCTCGGAGCGATGGTGATGCTTCTGCAGCGACAGCTTCTTGCCCGGCAGCACGAAGATGCGCTTGACCTGGAAACGATCGCCATTGAGCACCGACGTGTAGCCGCCCCATGGGCGATAGGAGGTCGGATGCGTCTCCGTGAGTTTTACCGTCTTCTTCTCGCTTGCCAGCAACTTGACCAGCTTGCCGACTTCCTGGCTGTCCTTGAGGCGACCGACATAGACGGCATCTTCGCTGGCAACGACGGCGACATCCTCGAGCCCCTGCACGGCGACGTGCAGGCTATGGCTCATGACCAGCGAGTTCTTCGTGTTGACCAGCGTCGTGGCGCCTGTCGTCACGTTGCCGCTTTCGTCACGGCTGCCGACTTTCCAGACCGCATCCCAGCTGCCGAGATCGGACCAGATGAAGGGAGAGGGGACGACGGCTGCGTTGGCCGTCTTTTCCATCAGCGCGTAGTCGATGGAAATATCCGGGCTCTTGGAGAAATGATCCGCATCGAGGCGGGTGAAATCGAGGTCGCGCGTCGATTTGGAAACGGCCTTGCCGACAGCCTTTTCGACGTCGGGCGCAAATTCCTTCATCTCGGCGAGAAGCTGAGCGGCCGAGAACATGAACATGCCCGAATTCCAGTTGAAATGGCCGTTGGCAACCATCTCCTCGGCCTTCTCTAGGGCAGGCTTCTCGACGAAGCGCTTGACGGCGTGGGCGCCGGTCGAAAGAGCCTTGCCGCTTTCGATGTAGCCATAGCCGGTGGCTGGTTCGGTCGGGGTGATGCCGAAGGTGACGAGCTTGCCCTGAAGTGCTGTGTCGCGCGCCTGGCGCACGCAGTCGTAATAGGTCGTGGTGGCGTCGATCTCATAGTCGGAGCCGAGGACGTGCATGATTGCGTCCTTGCCGAAAAGATCGGTGACGAGCACCGCGGCGGCGGCAACGGCAGCGGCGGTGTTGCGGGCGACCGGCTCCAGCAGGATGGATGCCAGCTTCAAATCGAGCTCACGCGCCTGTTCGGCGACGAGGAAGCGAAACTCCTCATTGGTGAGAATGATCGGCGGTTCGTAGAGCTCCGGATCCGCAACGCGCTTCAGCGTATTCTGAAACAGCGTGCTGTCGCCGATGAACTGAATGAACTGTTTTGGGGCGGAAGCGCGCGACAGCGGCCAAAGCCGCGTGCCCTTGCCACCTGCCATGATCACCGGAACGATTTTTGCCGCCATGCCCTGCCTCTCTGGATATCTCACTCGGTGTTTCTTTAACGATGCACAACCATTGTGCTCTCGACAATTTCCATTGCGATTGCGATATTTTTTCTCAAAGCGCCAGCGTTACTATCTCGAGATCGTAACAATCGGCGACTTCAATCCGGAAAGCTGGGTGAAAGTTCGTAAAAAACACTATGCTGAATCGAAGAGGCGGAAGCCGTCGGCTGACAACTTCCGCTATGTAGGGGACCAATGTCTCGCTACTCAGGCTTTTGCCCTGTGGTTTCGCTGCTCATCGTGAGCCGGCGCAGGGGTGAGGCCGTTACGCTTGTTGTAGCGGATCGACGACCAGAGCGAGATGCCGCTCAGTGCCGCGCCGCCAACAAGGCCGGTGACGACTTCGGGAATGTGCGTCAGCGTCTGCACGTACATGATCACCGAAAGGATCAGGATGGCATAGAAGGCGCCATGCTTGAGGTGGCGGCAATGAGACCTGTGCGCGGAAATTTGTAGATGGCTGAATTCATTGATGATTCAATTCCTCTGTCGAATGATAGAGGTGCGTGTTGAGCTGTCGCCTGATTGGGCAGGAAGCATTCGGATTTGCAATTGATCGCCATGGCGCGTCCTCGCTCGATGATCTTGTCGGTCTGATTGATTGGGCACCGGTTGATCAAGCGCTCGTCGTGATATCGGGCGCGGCCAAGGGCGAGCCGGCCTCGCCACCACTGGCCCTGTTCAAGGCGATGCTGCTGTCAATCTGGTACGACCTGTCGGACGTGAAGCTGGCCGAAGCTCTGGACGATCGAGCCTCGTTTTGCGGCTTTTCCCGCTCGGAGCCGACGCCAGAACGCACTGCCTTCGTTGGGTTTCGCCGGAGCCTTGTCGCTCACGGCCTGGATAAACACCTGTTCGACGCGATCACCGACCAGCTCAAGGCCAAGGCAATTCGGGTGAAGACCGGCACCGTTGCCAATGCGGCGATTATTGCTTCGGCAAGTGAAGATGACGGCGAGGGTCATTGGATCAAGCACAAGGGCCGCCCAGCGGTCCATGGTTTCAAGGCGCATGTGGGCGCTGACGCCGATACGGCTTTTGTCGAGGAGATCTCCGTTACGCCAGCCAACATCAACGACGGAAAGGCTGGTCCTGATGCACTGCCGGACAATCCCGGCGATGTTTATGCCGATAGCGCTTATCGCGGTGACCATTTTGGCAAGGCGGTCATTGCCAGGGGCGGCACGCCACGCCTTGAGGCGTGGAACCGACCCATCCACCGTATCCGCGGTCGGATCGAGAAGGTCTTCGGCACATGGAAACGAAGCTACGGCCTGCGCCGGATGCGATGGCGGGGGCTAGCAAAGGCAGGTGTTCAAATTCGCCTGACTGCCATAGCGTGAAAAACGAAAAGCCCAAAGGAAATGACACGAGCGATCGGCTGGCTCACTGCTGAAAAGCTCCAGCGCGTCAGAACCTCGGGCAAGCAGGACCGCCCTTCAGGGTGAAGTAAGCAAAGACCTCTATGGAAAGCGCGATGATGGCAGACGCTGCCAACAGGCTCTTTAATTGCGACGGTGTTTGCCATGTCGGCTTCTGACGCCGCTCAAATTTGACAACAATACTGACATGCCAGTGAACTAAAGAAGATCAAGTGGCTTACCAGTCCGGCATGAGCGTCGGCGCGGCAAGCTCTCCACAATCGAACGAACAAAATTGTTCGGCCGAACTCTCCACCGGAGCGACCATGCAGCGGGGGCGAGCATGTGGATCTCCTGTCAACACTCATACTCAAAGGCAAATGTGCCGGGTCAAGTCGCGAGTGCATTGCCCAGCATATGAATAAAGCCGTCAAGCTCCTAAAGGTGCCTACTTGAATATCCTCAATATGATCCGTCCGTGGACCGCCCAGCAACGTGCGTTGATCATCCCATTCCCCACAGCGCAGGACCTCGCAGAGCGCAAGTCTACAGTAACCGACGCAGATGGCACGGTGGTTGCGTTTTTCACCAAAGACAGCCTTTACGAACAGGAGAGCAGGCGCATGTCCCTCTCGGCAGAACGGCTCGGCCTCAAGGTACATACCGCTGCATTGCCAAATGCGGGCAGCTGGGTTCTGAATGCCAGTCTGAAGCCTGGTTTTCTCCTCCAGGAAAGAACGAGGCTGCGAGGGCCGCTGCTCTATGTCGACGTCGATGCCGTCTTCCATCGCAACCCTTGGCCAGAACTTCAGAAGCTCGATTGTGATATCGCCCTCTATTATGAAGCTGACGGACGTCTGCTAAGCGGAACCATCCTCCTCAACGACACGCCCGCGACAGCGCGGCTTCTGGACCTTTGGCGCGAGGGATGCCTTGCCAATCCTGACACGTGGGACCAGCTCGTTCTCGAAGAGATTATTGCCAGGGATGAGAAAAGCACGAATCCGCAGTTTCGCGTCCTGAAACTACCCGTATCCTTTTGCTGGATCTTCGACCGTGTCGAAAACGAAGATGTCCGTGAGGTCTTCATCGAACACCTTCAGGCGAGCCGAGAGGCAAAAAAGCGTAAGCTCTGGTTCGGCCGCATCCGCAAGCGCCTGAAGCGCCGTCGCGACCGCATCGATAATATAGAACGCATCCTCAGTAGCGGGAGTTGACCGGTTTTTGAAGGTGCGGTAGCGCTAGGAGATCCCGATTGACCCTAGCCGTTTCACTAATCTCCGGACAGTGTCCGGAGATTACCGGAAATCCTGTCCGGACCTTTCCGAAACCCGCAATGGAAGACGTCGTTTCGATCAAAGTTCGAAAGACCGCCTTATCGCGGCCTGCTTTGAACCAGGCGCATCGGTATCGAAACTCGCGCGCGAACGCGGGGTCAACGCGAACCTCGTTTGGAAATGGATACGGAAATATACCCAGCCCTTTGCGTCGCCGCCGTTTTCGACATCGTCTCTTATTCCGGTGCAAATCACCGGGACCACTCAATTCACCTGAACTCAAATCCTAAATTAAGTTAGCTCTGTTGGTTTCCACGCAGAACTGAGCCGGTTAGGCGCATAATTTCCATTGAGAATTGAGCCATGTGAACCTTCCCCCAGCGCGGAGAGCGACGGGGGCAACGGAGTGATCCACATGGGACTTTTAAACATTATCCGCCGGATGGCGT
>NZ_JARWLA010000066.1:0-16999 GCF_047445805.1 Rhizobium sp. BR 314
GTGCGGTGCCATCGACATGGATTCCTGGCCGCCGGCGACGATGATCTTGGCATCGCCGGTCAGGATCTGCTGCATGCCGAGCGCGACGGCGCGCAGGCCCGAGCCGCAAAGCTGGTTGACGCCCCAGGCGGTCGCTTCCTGCGGAATGCCGGCCTTCATGGCCGCCTGGCGGGCCGGGTTCTGGCCTTCGCCGGCCTGCAGCACCTGGCCGAGGATCACTTCGTCGACTTCCTTTGCGTCGACGCCGGCGCGTTCCAGCGCGCCCTTGATCGCCGTAGCGCCAAGCTCATGAGCCGGAACGGCCGCAAACGCGCCGTTGAAGGAGCCGACGGCGGTACGGGCCGCGCTGGCGACAACGATGGGAGTGGAAGTCATTCTTGATCATCCTTCTTGTTCATTGTTCAATCAGATTCAAGGCGTTAATCGACGTCGGCACCCGCCAGGCTCGCCTTCGACCCACTTAAGCAGTGAGTCGCTGTTCCACCGTTCCGTTGGCCGAAGGCGAAGCGTTAAACGAGGTAACGCGCTGTTGTCTTCGACGCGACTTCTTCTGCGGACACTCCATCGGCAACTTCAATCAGCGAGAATTGTTCCCCCGGCGAGCGGCGTTCGAACACACATAGGTCCGTGATGATCAGGTCGACGACATTGCGGCCGGTCAGCGGAAGGGTGCAGGATGGTATGAATTTGGGCGAACCGTCTTTCGACACATGTTCCATCAGAACGACAATCTTCTTGACGCCGGCGACTAGATCCATAGCGCCGCCCATTCCCTTGATCATCTTTCCCGGGATCATCCAGTTGGCGATATCGCCGCCTTCGCTGACCTCCATGGCGCCGAGGACTGCCAAATCGATGTGACCGCCTCGGATCATCGCAAAACTGTCGGCGCTCGAGAAATAGCTGCTGTTCGGCAGTTCGCTGATCGTCTGCTTGCCGGCATTGATCAGATCAGGGTCCTCATCGCCTTCGAATGGAAATGGCCCGATTCCGAGCATACCATTCTCCGACTGAAGCGTGACTTCCATGCCAGGAGGGATGTGGTTGGCAACGAGCGTCGGGATCCCGATGCCGAGATTGACATAAAAGCCATCACGTAAGGATAAAGCGGCGCGGGCTGCCATTTGATCGCGCGTCCAAGCCATCATGCGGCCTCCTTCTTGCGTACCGTACGGGACTCGATTTTCTTGTCGTAGGGGCTGCCTACGATCAGTCGCTTCACATAGATGCTTGGAAGATGAATGCAATCGGGATCGAGGCTGCCGGTCGGGACGATTTCCTCGACCTCCGCAACGCAAATCTTTGCCGCGGTTGCCATCGGTTGATTGAAATTGCGCGCCGTCTTTCGAAAAATCAGATTTCCGCTTTCGTCGGCCTTCCAGCCCTTGATGATGGCGAGATCCGCGAAAATACCGCGCTCAAGCAGATATTCCTGCCCATCGAAAGTCCTCACTTCCTTACCCTCAGCGACCAGGGTGCCGACCCCGGTCTTGGTATAGAAGCCGGGGATGCCCGCACCACCAGCCCTGCAGCGCTCTGCAAGAGTTCCCTGCGGGCAGAACTCGACCTCTAGTTCACCTGCCAGGTATTGCCGTTCGAATTCCTTGTTTTCCCCGACATAGCTTGAGATCATCTTCCTGATCTGCCGGCTCCTGAGGAGCTTACCAAGACCTTCGTTGTCGATACCGGCATTGTTGGAAACTACTGTGAGCCCGGAGACACCGCTATTGCGTAATTGATCGATCAGTCGATCAGGTATCCCACAGAGACCAAAACCGCCCGCACAAATTGTCATGTTATCGAAAAGCAAGCCATCCAGCGCAGCTGCCGCATCGGGATATAGTTTTTGTGTCACAATTTCCTCCCTTAAGTGGCAGCAATGGACATCATCTCAAATATCAATTCCAATTATTTCTTTTTTCAAATAATCATAGACAATGTCTATCAATCGCATTTCACTCTACCATCTCGAAACTTTGATCTGGATCGATCGGCTCGGCACGTTTGCGGCGGCGGCTAAAAAGCTGAACACGACTCAGCCCGCTATATCCGCGCGAATAGCGGAGCTCGAGGAACGGCTCGGGGCAATCCTGTTTCAGAAACATGGACGCTCGGCTAATTTGACGCCCGTGGGACGCGAACTTGTCAGAGAGTATCTGCCTGTTTGGGAGCAATTGCAGACGATTCTCCTTCGAAGTTCTGGATTCGAACAGATTCGCGGCCACGTGCGAATTGGGGCCGGTGAAATTGCCGCGGCCAGTTGTCTGCCTCGCTTTATGGTCGATATGAAAGAGCGGTGGCCCGATCTGACATTCGATATCGAGATCGAACTCACTGCGCAGATGATTCAGGCTCTCCTCACCGGAAAGATTGACCTCGCATTTGCCGCTGGACCGGTCGCCCATCCTGCGCTGAAGGCAACATCGATCGGAGCTGCTGAATTGCTGTGGGTCGCTAGCCCCTCTGTTGCAAAGCGGATGGCAACAGATGATCAGTGTTCGATCCACTCCCTCTGGTCTCTGCCAAGCCACTCTCCGATCTATCAGTTGATGAGAGATGCCCTCGCGTTGTTCCCCATTCGGCACCGCACCGTCAATCTTTGCAACAATGTGCGCATGATAATCGACATCGTCACAATGGGAGATGGCTTTGCGCTCGTGCCGAAGTCAATGATTCGGCCGCAACTTGCATCCGGAGCGTTGGTCCCTGTCCTGATTGATCAGAAAGTGGAGCCGATCGTCTTCCATATTGTAACACGCTGCGGAGAAGGTAGTCCGGTTATCAATGAAATATTGCGGGTCGCGGGCAAGATCGATCTCGAGTCGGCATGAGACATAACATCGCCGCCCTCGAGGATGGGCGCGTTTTTCCCATGGGTCATTGAGCCAGCTCCTCTAGCGCGATCTCGCGGCCCACGCAGCTCGTCTCTACCAACGTCTTGCGAAAAATCTCCACCAGCGGCCGTAGGTTGATCTTGTGCCAGGCTGCCCACAAAGGCGTCCGATAGGCAAACCACGACAGCTCGCGCAGCACCACGCCTGTTGGCGCTTGGTGGCGCAGACTCCGTTGAACCGTGGTCAGGCCGAGTCCTGCGGCGACCAGGCCGAGGGCTGCAAGCGGTTCCGTGGCCTCCATCGAGATGTTTGGAGTGAAGCCAGCCTTTGCGCAAGCCGCGATGAACGTGTCGTGTCGAAGCGCGTTTTCCTGATGCATCACGCCGATCCACTTCTGCGCGGCGAGATCAGTCGGGGTGATGCGTTGCTTCTCGGCAAGCGGGTGCCCCGCGGGCAGCGCCAGCAACATCGGGTCATCGAGCACCTGGGCAGCCTCGAGATCTGGATCGTCGAGTGGCGGCGGCTCGCAAACGAGCGCGATGTCGAGGCTGCGCTGACGCAGCCCTTCCAGTTGAACGTCGGACGGCTGGTTGTACAGCGCAATATGGACTGCAGGCCTGTCTGCGCGCAACTCGCGCAACGCATTCGGCAGCACGCCCGAGTGCATCGCATATTCCAGGTAGCCGATGCAAAGCCCACCTTCGTCGCCGCGTCCAAGCCGCCGCGCCAGAGATTCTAGCCGGTTGGCATGTGTCAGCAGCGCTCGCGCTTCTGTCATGAATGTGCGCCCGTCCCGGGTGAGGCGGATGCGTTGTTGTGAGCGCTCGAACAGTGTCAGCCCCAATTTCTCCTCAAGCTGGACGATCTGCCGGCTCAGGGGCGATTGGGAAATATGCAGCCGTTCGGCGGCGCGCCCGACGTGCTCTTCTTCTGCGACGACCACGAAATAATGAAGTTGGCGAATATCCAGCATATCAGACCTGCAGCGTCTCAAGTTCAGCCAATTATGTCTTAGACAAGCTTAACTGACAACCCTAAAGTCGCGTCATATTAGTTAACCCTGCACAAGGAAGCAGTCATGAGCATTAAAGACAAACTGGCAGGAAGCGTTCTCGGCTTTGGCACCGCACCGCTCGGCAACATGTTCCGCGACATCCCGGAAGCCGAGGCGCAGTCCACCGTCGACGCCGCCTGGGCACAAGGCGTGCGATATTACGATACTGCGCCGTTCTACGGCGCAGGCCTGGCCGAGATCCGGCTTGGGGAGGCGCTCGCTCGGCATCAGCGCGACGAGTATGTTCTCAGCACCAAGGTCGGCCGCTTGATCCTCGACGAGGTCGAGGATGCCAGCGCGCGAGCGCTTGGCGAAAAGAGTGGCCTGTTTGCAGCTGGCCGACCGAACAAGCTTGTCAACGACTACTCCGCCGATGCCACGCTGCGTTCGATCGAAGACAGCCTCAAGCGAATGAAGACCGACCGCATTGATATCGTGTGGATCCACGACATTGCCCAGGACTTCTACGGCGATGAATGGCTCTCCTATTTCGAGGTGGCGCGCCAGGGTGCATTCCGCGTTTTGACCCGCCTCCGCGAAGAGGGCGTGATCAAGGCCTGGGGGCTCGGCGTGAACCGGGTCGAGCCGATCGAACTGACCTTGGATCTCTCCGAAGCGGAGCCGGATGGCTTCCTGCTGGCGGGCCGTTATTCACTTCTCGACCACGAGCGGGCACTGCAGCGTCTGATGCCGAAGGCTGCGGAACGCAGGACCGAAATCGTAGTCGGTGGCCCCTACAGTTCCGGCATTCTGGCCGGTGGCTCGCACTTCGAATACCAGAAGGCGCCACCTGAGGTCGTGGCCAAGGTCGAGCGAATCAAGGCCGTCGCGCAGCGACACGGTGTCGGCATCAAGGCGGCTGCACTGCAGTTTGCCTTGGCCAACCCGGCTGTGGCAGCCGTGATTCCAGGCGCAAGCCGGCCGGAACGTATCGCCGAGGATGCCGCCGCTTTGAAAGAAGTCATTCCTGCGGATTTCTGGAACGAGTTGCGTGCTGAGCACCTGGTCGCAGCAAATGCGCCGCTGCCCGTCGATCGCATCTAACATCTGATTTAAGAAGGAGCCTACCATGGCACAAGCTTCAGCAACGATCACTCTCCCTGTCGCAGCTGACCGAGTATGGCAATTGATCGGCGGCTTCGATTCGCTGCCCGATTGGTTGCCGTACATTCCGAAGAGCGAGTTGAGCGAGGGGGGGCGCGTGCGCCGCCTCGTCAACCCCGACGGCAACGCAATCGTTGAACGCCTCGAAGCATTCGACAACAGTGCGCGCAGCTATACCTATTCGATTCTTCAGGCACCATTTCCAGTCTCTGGCTACCGCTCAACGCTGCGTGTGGTCGGCATTGATGGCGATCAGTCTTCGCGCGTCGAATGGTCTGGCGAGTTCACGCCGGCAGGTGTCAGCGATGAGGACGCATCGGCCCTGTTCGGGGGCATTTATCGCGATGGCCTAAGCGCGCTGCAGGCGACGCTGGCCAAAGCAACAGCATGAATGGACTGACGACCCTCTCGATGGTCGCTGTGCTTGGCGGCCGCCTCGTGTCGAGGCGGCTGCTGGTCTGCCCGCCTCGACACGTCCAGCGGCGCTTCCCTATTTCCTTAGGCAAGGAGCGGCGCAAAAAGTCCAGCTCGGTATATATTCGAATCCGATAAGACCTCGGATCATCGGAAAGCGATCGGGGTGTTCCCCCGATCCGGTCAAGTTCCCGCACCTATGCGCTTGGTTCGCGCCCGGTGGCCGGCACCGTAACGTTAACCGTCCGTGATCGACTTAACCCCGCCACAAATTTCCCGCTGAGGTGATTGCCCATGCAGTCTGGCTGTACTTTCAGTTTCCTCTCAGCCTGCGAATGGTCGCAGATCTTTTGACAATTCGTGGCGTCATCGTTTCTCATCAAACCGTAAAACTGCGGGTGGAGAAATTCGGCAGGCATTTCGCCAGCGATATCGATAGGCGCTGAGCCGGCAGGCCCGGTGACAAATGGTACCTCGATGAGGTCGTCATCACTATTTTAGGGCGCAAACACTGGCGTTGGCGTACCGTCGATCAGATTGGCTTCGTCCTCGACCGTCCTTGTGCAACGTTGCCGCAACACAAAAGGCTGCAAATCAGCGCAGCACCTTCAGCATTTCGTCTCCATTCACGATCCGATCGCAACCTCTGTCACATCCCGCGCAACGACATTCCATCTGCCAATGATCGCCAGTTGTCAGAAGTCGCAATGGGATGTGGTGCAAGATCGTCCACCTGCACGCTGCCTGAGACAAAATAAAGCCACAACCTCTTGTCTTCGCGCGGCCAACTTTACAGTGTGTCCATGATCAGTTCCCAATGAATATCTTTGCGCGTCAAAATTGGACTAAGCGCCGGCGAGCTGGAACCATTTCGCGAATCTGGACCACCTCGATGATCCAAGACCGGTGCACTTTATCGGTCCAATAAAGCCATGGACCAAGGATGGCTTGTTCATTTGTGTGGAGATCTCATCCAACTTCGCGTTTCATCGCGCCCCCGCCTGGATGCCGATACCGGCAGTTTTGTCAACAGCGTCTTCGCGACAGAACTGATCAGCCTCAAATCCAGATTGGCATCAAAGCATTGTGAAGCTGAACATCGATGTCCTACACAGCGTGGTCGACAATACTCAATGTCGCTCACATCTGCTGGCGTGCAGTCGAGACATAGAACGGGCGCCTTGTTTCTTCCGGATTCTGCTGCTAGGGGATCTGCCGTGGCTTGAAGAGCCATGAAATCCGGTCGCAGCCCACCCGGTCAAAACAAGGGATCCTGAATTATGAAGACTATCGTCGTCTGCTCCGGCGGATTGGACTCCGTTTCGCTCGCCCATAAAGTTGCGGGCGAACACCAGCTTATCGGCCTCGTCTCCTTCGACTATGGCCAGCGGCATCGCAAGGAAGTGGAATTCGCCAGCGCCTGCGCCGAGCGGCTCGGCGTACCGCATCAGATCATAGACATAACGGCCATTGGTAAGCATCTGACCGGATCAGCGCTCACCGACGATGTTGATGTGCCTGACGGACACTATGCCGAGGAAACCATGAAGGCGACGGTGGTGCCGAACCGCAACGCGATCATGCTGGCAATCGCCTTCGGCCTGGCGGCTGCACAGAAGGCGGATGCAGTCGCGGTTGCCGTTCACGGCGGCGATCATTTCATCTATCCCGATTGTCGGCCCGGCTTCATCGATGCTTTTCAGCAGATGCAAAACCATGCGCTCGACGGCTATGCCAGCGTTTCGCTCTATGCACCCTATGTGACGGTCTCGAAGGCAGATATCGTCACCGATGGTGCTCAGCACGCAACACCCTTTTCAGAAACCTGGTCCTGCTACAAAGGCGGTGAGCGTCATTGCGGTCGTTGCGGCACCTGCGTCGAGCGGCGCGAGGCCTTCCACCTTGCCGGCATTGAAGATCCCACCGACTACGAGGATCCCGACTTTTGGGTGGCGGCAACCTCGGGCTTCTCTGCCGAGGAGGTGAAGTAATGTTCATCATCACCAAGGAGTTCCATTTCTCCGCTTCGCATCAGCTTTCGCATCTGCCTGACGATCATCAATGCGCGCGCCTGCATGGGCATAACTACATCGTCGTGGTGGAGCTTTCGGCCGCGGAACTCGATGAAAGCGGCTTTGTCCGTGACTATCATGAGCTTCAGCCGTTGAAGCGCTACATCGACGATGAGTTCGATCATCGCCATCTCAATGATGTCCTCGGCCACAATCGCGTCACCTCGGAGTGCCTCGCCAAGCATTTCTACGATTGGTGCAAGGTCCGCTTGCCGGAGACTTCGGCCGTGCGCGTCAGCGAGACGCCAAAGACATGGGCGGAATATCGGCCATGAGTGAAGCGCGCATTCGCGTCAGCGAGATCTTTGGGCCGACCATCCAGGGCGAGGGGATATTGATTGGTCTCCCGACGATTTTCGTACGT
Source organism: Rhizobium sp. BR 314 (assembly GCF_047445805.1). NCBI lineage: Bacteria > Pseudomonadati > Pseudomonadota > Alphaproteobacteria > Hyphomicrobiales > Rhizobiaceae > Rhizobium > Rhizobium sp. BR 314. The sequence goes on from NZ_JARWLA010000066.1 coordinate 7,843, forward strand.
ACCGGCGGCTGTGACTATCGGTGCTCCTGGTGCGATACGCTGCATGCGGTCGACAGCGACTACCGCGACCAGTGGCAGCCGATGTCTGTCGATGAAATTTGGTACGAGGTGATGCAGCTCTCCGGAGGCAAGCCGCTGACGATTTCGCTCTCCGGCGGCAATCCCGCGATCCAGCCGCTCGGCCCGTTGATCGCGCATGGCCATCGGGAAGGCTATCGTTTTGCGCTGGAAACGCAGGGGAGCGTGCCCAAGGAATGGTTTGCACAGCTCGATGTACTGGTGTTGAGCCCGAAGCCGCCTTCGAGCGGGATGACGACCGATTGGGCTGTTTTCGAAGACTGTTTGCGCATGGCAGGTGGCAAACCGCAGATCATATTGAAGATCGTCGTATTCGACGAGGTCGACTATGCCTATGCACGGGAAGCTTCATTGCGCTATCCCCAATTGCCTCTATATTTGCAACCTGGCAATCATACGCCGCCGCCCCCTGACAATGACGATGCCCCTGTAGATGTTGACGGCGTTGTTGAACGAATGCGTTGGCTGGTTGACAAGGTGTGCGATGATCGATGGTTTGAGCCGAGGGTGCTGCCGCAATTGCACGTCATCATCTGGGGCAACAAGCGTGGCGTCTGAGCCCTCGCCGGCAAATCGTGTATCCTCAATCGGCGTTGTTGTGCAGTCATTCCCATTCTTGAACTGCGCCGATCAGGGATCTGGTCTCAGCCAACGACCTGCAGAGCAGCAAGTGACCACGTCTCATGCTTGATCGCCAGAGATAGGCGGTATCTGGGCATCACCTGTCAAAGCGCGCTGTTACGATTGAGTGAAACCGCATGGACGTCCGCGGTTGCGGTTGCGAATAGCTTTCGTGTTGGTTTGTGTCGAGGTTTCACCCAACTTAGCGTTCCATCGAGACCCCGCCGAGACTTCGATATCGCAAATTCGTCGGTGGCGTCTTCGGGACTGGACGGATGAGCCTCAAATGCAAATCTGGGTCAACGCGTTATGAAATGGAAGACCTCTGCGAGGTCTAGGAAGTATCGACAGTTGATCCATAGGGCGTTTGCGGCTGCGATGACGACAGCGAGGCAGTTTCTTGCGGTTTTCTCGAAATGGATACGATCTCTGGTGGATATGCTCGAATTCCGAAAAGCAGCATTCGACCGAGGGTCGCTATGCTTGGAGATGCTCACCTGGTGAATGGTGAATGCTGCTGCGTACGAGAGGGATCGTTGGAAATCTCGTTGCGGCCCGATCGTCTACCGCGGCATCGGGCAGCTTGACGGTATCGCAGTACTGACAATCTGCTACCGCGAGACATGTTGCCGCAGATGTTTTAGTCGTTTCAGTGCCTCCGTGTGACGGCGTGAGAGGGGTGCTTCATAGCCACCTGGGAGATCCACATGCATGTCACCCGAGCCGGCGGTGCGAAGCCCGACTATGCGAGCTCCGTTGACCAACCAAGACCGGTGCGTTCGTTCGAACCCGGACGGGGTCAATCGCTCCGCATAGGACGATAGAGTTCCACGGAGAAGCAGCCGCCGTCCGTCTTCCAGCAGCACTTCGACGTAATTGCCGGCGGCACGTAGAGCCAGTACCGTTCTTAGGGGAACCCGTACGACTTGGCCCCTTACCCGGATGTCGAAAATTGCTTCACGCTCCAACTCCGGAGCCTCGTCGCGTTTAGGGGTTTGCGCATGCGAGTGGTAGACGGTTAGTAAAGCCGTGATGAGCAGATAAGTTAGGACATCCTTGCGATATTCGTAAAAGCAATCACCTGGCTCAAAATGATAGTGGGCGCCCACTATGCCAAAGATGCTTATTCTCATGACTACCATGGTGGCGACATGCTGCGCTGAAAAGCAGAGGCTGGCGAACGCGTGGATGAAAACCGTGAGTAGCCATGGCATCTGACCGCGCTTTGCGTGTCTGAGAGCAAGTACAACAATCCAAAGTGCTCCTAAAATCGAGACACCGCTTGTTGCCTCGGTTACACTTGGGATCCACAATTCTGCATCCGGGCCATGACGGAGTGAGTTGTGGGCGAGAGTGAATATATTCGAAAGATCGACCGCAGCTATGCCAGCCGCGATTGTCGTGAAAGAGGTCACATCGAGCCCAAACCGACCGACTTTCGTCACGTTGAAATCGCCACTCGTCCCAACACTCATTTTTTCATCCCTCTTGCCTCGCCGACCGTACCTCAATTCTTGTCCATGAAAATGGCTCGATCATAGTCCGGTTTAGCCGACCAGAAAACGCCAATGGTACGGGAAGCATTTAACGAGTAAAAAGCTACAGGGGCACGAACCATATGAGAGAGAATTGCATCCACGCAATTGCACAGGGCATCGTAGCCATGCTTGCGGTAGCCGTGGCCGCATATTCGTCGCGATATTATGGTGTGCTGGAAAACGCATGGTTCGGTATCGATCCGAAAATAAAGGCGGTCATATTGCAGGCGCCACTGCCCGCGCTGTTGCACATGCTGATTGCTCCTGTTGCGCTGGCCTTAGGTCCGTTCCAGTTCTATCCGGGATTGAGGATACGTCATCCAAAACTGCATCGCTGGTCGGGCCGAGTTTATGTTGCGACGTGCATTGTAGGTGGAGTTGGAGCGTTAGCTACAGCACCATTTGCGTCGGGTGGGGTAATAGCTGGCCTCGGATTCGGACTTCTTGCCGTATTGTGGATCGGCACGACCGCCGCCGCCTGGATCTCGGCCGTTCGACGAAGTTTTGCCCGGCACCGGCTGCTCATGCGGTTCAGCTATGCAATGACCTTTGGCGCCGTCGTCCTTCGTCTCCAGATCCCGATCGGCTTCGCGTTAGGCTATGAGAGCTATTCGAGCATGTCGCCAGTGCTGGCATTTACGTCCTGGATACCCAATGTCGTGATCGTCGCCCTGTATTCGACATGGCAAACTTGGCGCCGTTCTCGGCCAGGTAAACTCAATGCCAGTTCCGCTGCGTCGGAGCCAAATGTTGTCAATCGATGAGGATCACGTCTGGTTGCGGCGGTATGAAAAGATCTCTGACCGCTGAAAAGATCGAGATGAACCATTGCAAACGGCCGACATATCGGAAGCCCATGCATCATCTGCTCTCGTTTTCGAAGTGGCAGTTGAGATTTTTCTGCGCGATTGTTCGGGCCCTTGTGCGATCGATGTTCGACGCCGGGCATCCCATCTCGTGTTGTCGTCCCCATGAGCGCAACTTGCCGGTGGCGATGGGTTTCGGCGTCAGAACCCGCTTTCCCAGCAGCCTGAGTAGCAATCGCTTGGCAACCTTGATATCGGGTCTGGCCTGGACGATCTCCGCCTGACGGATTCTCTTCTCATGCATACGCGCAATGACGCGACGTTCGTCCATACTAAACTGCACAATAGAGTGGGCCATTTCATCCTCCTGAGGTCATGGCCATTATTGTCTTCGTTGCATTTGAAAATGGAATCTGCCCAGATGGGTTTCGTCCTAGACGCGGGGACGATTGCAGAAAGAGTGACCATGAAGTGGCGTTTTGAGGACATACTCACTTTCGTGCGCGTGATGGAGTCCGGCAGTATCACCGCCGCGGCGGAGCGAATGAATTCGTCCAAGTCCGTGCTAAGCAGGCGCATTTCCAATCTGGAGTCCGCGCTCGGCGTCGAGCTATTTCAACGGTCGACCCGACACGTCAAGCCGACCGACAATGGTGATGCCTTCTATGAAAGGATGATCCCGCTCATCCACGAGATCAACCAAACCGTGGAGGGACTTTCGACCACTGGCGAGAGGAGCCTCCGAGGTCAGTTGCGCATCACCGCGCCGATGTCGTTCGGCGCGATGTATTTAGGTCCAGTCATTGCTGAATTCGCGCAGCGGCACTCCGGCCTCGAACTCGCTATCGACTACGAAGATAAGCTCGTTGACCTCGTCCAGGGTGGTTACGACATCGGAATTCGCATCGGCCACCTGCGTGATTCCAGTTTGCGAGCGCGCAAGCTATGCGATTGTCCACGCGTCGTCGTATGCAGCCCCTCCTATGTTGACGCCCACGGAGAACCTCAGTCGGTGGCGGAACTCGCAAATCATCAAGGAATCGACTATGCCTACGTTCACGCCAATCGCCTATGGCAGTTCGAGCCGGAAGGGAAGGGTGGTTCCCCGGTGAACGTCTCCATGCGCAGCCGCATTGTCATAAACAACGGCGGAGCCATGAGGGAGATGGCGATTGCGGGTCTTGGGATTGCGTCCTTGCCTATTTTTCTCGCGGCCGATGGATTGCGAGAAGGAACGCTCGTTCAAATCCTCCGGAATTACAGGCTGACGCCGTATACGATTTCCGCGGTTTATCCTCCTACCCATCACGTGTCGACGAAAGTGCGGACCTTCATCAACTTCCTCGTTCAGTTCTTCACTGCGCCCTTGCCATGGGAGGACGACGAAGCGGGGCAGCAGGCGCTTCGCCGCCTGCGTAGCATAAGGCGACCTGACGGCTGAAATGCCCGGAATTCAGTTACACAAAACGGCCGGGCAGCGCCGGACGACGCAGACCCAGCATAGTTGCGGTGGCAAGCAAAGTGATGGCTCCCAGGATAAGAGAAGCGTCGGCATAGCTCAAGATGAACGCTTCTCGCTGCACAATGCGGTAAGGTCCTGTCTTCCTTACGGGATTCATCGGCGACCACTTTGAGATCACGCCGCAACTCATCTTCCTTGCCCACCTTCGCGCGCAGGACGACGACAATGTTCAGTTCGCTCATTGTAGGAACTTCCCCGTTGTGACAGTTAAATAATAGAGGCCCGAGGAAGTTGGTCTTCCTCGGGTCTTATTGCTATTAGGCTCGGTCATATCCGAACTGGATACCTGCGGTGCCGCCGGTCTCAATGAACAGATCTATGAATTGCGGCACCGTTTCCTGGCGCTTCCAATCTCTCTGCAACTCACAGAAGAGTTGGGCAACGCTGATCATCTTGCCCCCGGCTTGCTCGATACGGCGAAGGGCCGCCTCGTGTGCAGCGACAGAAGTACCACCGACGGCATCGGCGACGACATAGACTTCGTAACCTTCCGCCAGTGCATCAATAGCCGGGAAAGTCAGGCAAGCTTCTGTCCAAAGGGCCGTCATGATAAGCTTCTTGCGTCCGGTCTGCTCGATGGCTTGGCGAAACTCGACATCTTCCCAGGAGTTGATGGACGTGCGGTCGTAAGTCGGCACACCTTCAAGTGCCTTCCGAATCTGTGGGATCGGTGGCTTGTTCAGGCCTGTCTTAACATTGACCGTCGAATGCACGATCGGCAACCCATATACTTTGGCCGCATTCGATGCTCCGACGATATTGTTAATGAGAAGCTGGCGATCCATCGACGCGATCGAATTCACTTGGACAGGCTGGTAATCGATGATCACAAAGGCTGAGTTCTTTGGACTAAGGAGCCGATCCTTAACAGGATCACGGATAGGTTCGCTGGTCATGGCGTAATCTCCTCTCTGTTTAGTCATTGGTTCAATCGCGCGCATTTAACGCTTGATCTTGAAATGTCGATCAAAGCGAGTAAGCCAAAAGGCCGACAGGTTGAGCGCACATTTGGCGGGCGCTGCGTTTGACGGCGACGCCTATCTTAAATCTAGCACCGCAGCAGCAGAAGGGGAGATTTGAACGAGCGAACGCGGCGTTCCGCTCCTTGCAACGATGCTGAGCTTGATTGGGGTTTGCGAATATGCGCTAGTTTAGTCTGATGCCCAATTGTATCCCGTGGATGGTGATGTCCGGCTAACTGCAGCTGGAAGATTTGCGGCTATTTCACCGTGATGTGCCAGAGCCCGGTCAGCTACAAACGCCATCGCTTTCCGCCGTCGGTGGTCGCCCACGCAGTCTGGCTGTATTTCCGATTTCCATTGAGCCTGCGCCTGGTAGAGGAAATGCTATTGGAGCGCGGCATCGTCGTTTCCTATGAGACGAACCGATGCTGGGCAAAGAAGTTTGGCCCGAACTACGCCGGCCGCTTGCGGCGCAAAGCGCCGAGCTCGAATGACGTGTGGTATCTGGACGAGGTGGTCGTGACGATCGGCGGGCGGGAACACTGGCTCTGGCGTGCTGTCGACCAGGATGGCTACGTGCTCGACGAAACCGTCCAAGCTCGCCGCAACGCCAACGCGGCCAAGCGCGTTCGTGTCCGTCTGATGGAGAAACCGGGATGTCGCCCCAAGCGCATCGTTGCCGACAAGCTTGGTTCTTACAGCGCGGCACGACGTCAGATCATGCCGGCGGCCAAGCACCGATCACATAAAGATCTGAACAATCGCGCCGAAAACTTGCATCTGCCGCTGTGAAAACGGGAGCGGGCGATGCAGCGGTTCCGATCGCCGGCTGCCCTGCATCGCCTCGGCGCGATAGCACATTGGAAGGCCCTGGCCGGAGTAGCCGCCTGATTACTCCGAACCTGGCAAATACGTACTCGCTCATATTAAGCTGACATCACCAGGCGCGGAGACTATCCGCCGACTGATGCGGAGGTAGCCGACGCAACAGCCAAATTGTAGCCCGCTGCTTACGAATACAGACCGCCTGCTGGCGTCGGCTCGAACTGGATAATACGACTTTTTGTCAAATAGGACTTTAGTCTGATCCGCTGAAGGCCGTGACAGAACTGCGAAATTCTCAAATAAAAACAATGGATGGCGAGGTGGTAAATGATCGCACCTCATCCTTATGGGGTAAGACGAGATCATTCTATTAGCTAATATGAAAACACGCGGAAAAGCGTAGGCTTTTCCCCGTGTTGGGATGGAGCAATCGTCATCTGGGGGACTCTGATGGCCATGTTGCAGCTGCACCATGCGCAAGCCAGTTCGATCCTGTTCGAAGCCAACGCGACTCCCGAGATGCTTCGTCATGAGACACCGGTGAACATATCGCTCAATGCCGCGCGAGCGGGCAACAATTGGCCCGCTTCCGACCTGGGCATGTGGCCGCCCCAATCTATCCCGCCTTGTCGCGGCATGGGCGCATATCTCACTCCTCTCAGGAAACCTGATGCCCTTTGCCGCTCGGCCGTGTCGAACGGATTCAGCTAGGCCAGGGCAACAGCGTCCGCATCGGCGGCACGAGCGTGGTCGCCAAGATTATCGTGAACATTCAGAGCAACAGTCAGGTGACAAAGAAATTCAACGCGCAGGGCATCCCACTCATACAGAGCTCGCAGTCATTGAGATCTTGAAAGTCGGGATGGCGCAAAAATGTAGGGAGAACAGCCATGTCATTGATCTCCGTTACCGGCAACGTAATTGCTGACGAAGACCTCGGAATTGTGACTCTCGCGGCCGATAGCGACCCGACCAGCCCCGACAACAACGTTACATTGTCCAATTTTCAGACGGGTATTCCCGCATCGTCTTCGCTTGGCACATCGCTAACGAGCATTGGCCTCTATCCCTCGACGACAACCGGAACCGGCACGACGCAGGCGATCGGCATCTCGGAGAACGCGATTATCAGCGCCACCGTGTCGAACATGATTTTCAGCGATAGCAGCGGCAACACGTTGAACGGAGTCGATTCAGGCTTCAAGGCGATCGATGGTAACGAGATCTTCCTCTATTCCGACCCGACCAATCCAGACATCGTCCTTGGCCGTGAATCGAACAGCGCCGGTGCTGTCGCATTCGCTCTCTTGCTGCAGCCGACAAGCGGCGGCGCTACCGTCTGGGTCGTACAATACGAGGCGCTCACCAACACCAACCCTGCCGTGGGCGAGGATGCCAACACGCTCGACCTTGCTAACCGCGTCTATGTCAGCGGGTCGTCGACCGCATCATTCAACATCGGCACCAAGGACCCTGGGCAGAACTACTGGTTGCCTTTCACGGATCCTACCACGACCACAACCGTCCTCGTGACCGGGCTCGATGCGAGCTCGACTAGTCCCGACACAGTCAACACCAGTTCGTCCGGCGACGGGAGCAACAGTCAGTCGATCACCCCCACCGAGGCGCTGCGCTTCGATTTCGTTTCCAGCTACACCGGCGGTTCCACAAAGGACAAAACTTTCCTCACTGACGGTACTCTCAACAGCCTCGTCTATAAAGAAGGCACGGGCGCGACCTTCGACATCAGCCAGGTGACCCCCACGGGTGACAAGGTCAACATTCAGATCATCGCTCAGAACGAGACCGGCGCCACTTTCGGCAGCACGCAAACGAATACCTCAGCGAATACCGTGGCATTGGGCGAAATCGACGTCTACACGACCGGCGGAACCTTGCTTGCGTCGTCGACGCGCACCACTGGTAACAACGGCATCACCTTCGGTGGCACCACCAGCGCGCCGAACGGCGTCGTCAACGGACTTGGCGTAGATGAAGTCGTAAAGTTCTTCTCCGCAGGCGGCGCCAGCTTCGATCAGTTCGTGGTTGAGAATATCACCGGCACCGGCAACACACCCGGCTTCGATATTCTCAATGTCACGCAAACGCAGACGATTAGCGCCACGGCCGAGGTCGGATCGCATATCCTGTTCGAGGATAGTGTGCCGATGGCAAGCGCAAATACCCAGACGGCGACGGTCGATGAAGATGCGCTGGTCGGCGAAGCCACCGGCGAGACCGGCTTCGGTGGTACCGCCACGGGCAATGTCTCCAACCTCTTCATTCCCGGCGTCGATACGCCGCTTACCTACCGGCTTATTACGGACACATCGAGCCTACCGACGAATGTGACGTCGCACGGCGTTGCTGTGACCTATGCTGTCACCAGCAGCGGTGGCGTCGATACGCTTACGGCGTCGGCTGGAGCAACGACTGTCTTTACCTTGGCGCTGACAGAGAGCACGGGTGCCTACACGTTCAAACTTTTCGCGGCAATCGATAATGAGACACCTCAGAATGGTTCCCCCGAAGGCACTTTCTCCTTCGATGTCAGCAAACTGCTCCAGGCAACCGATGCCGACGGCCATTTTGCCGCTGGCGATACGGCCACCGCCGCCGCCAATGCCCTGAAGCTGACCATCATCGACGACCAACCGACGGTGACGGCCAACACCCAGACGGCGACGGTCGACGAAGACGCGCTGGTCGGTGAAGCCACCGGCGAGACCGGCTTTGGTGGCACTGCCACCGGTAATATCTCCAATCTGTTCAATACGGGGGCGGATACACCTGCGACCTATAGCC
>NZ_JARWLA010000067.1:0-16714 GCF_047445805.1 Rhizobium sp. BR 314
ACCACCACTTCCTCGGCCTTGCCAGCTTCCTTCAGACGCAGCGCCTCTTCGACCGAGATCTCGTCGAACGGATTCATCGACATCTTCACGTTCGACAGCTCAACGCCAGATCCATCCGGCTTCACGCGGATCTTCACGTTGTAGTCAACAACCCGCTTAACTGGGACAAGGATTTTCATGCTGCTTCTCCTGAATTTGTCTATCGCGGATCACATGCGGCCGCGCAGGGCTTCGGGATCGTAAGGCGATTCCGGGATCACGCGCGCTTTGCGCATTTCTCCGAGGATCATAACCTCGAGTTCAGTCCCTGGATTATTGAGTTCGACAGGAAGCAGTGCAAAGGCCACATCGCAGCCGAGCGTGTAGGCGTAGCTGCCCGAGGTGATACGGCCAGCCAGTTTGCCATTGTGATAGACGCCTTCATGAATGAGCGAGCTCACCCCATCGGTCTCGATGGAAATGGTGACTGATCTCTGTTTGACACCCTCCTCTTTCTGCCGGAGGAGAGCCTGCTTGCCAACGAAGTCACCCTTGTCCAGCCTGACGAAACGATCAAGGTTGCTTTCCCAGGCGGTGAGCTCCGGATTCATATCGCGATACATGGCGCGATAGGACTTCTCCAACCGAAGCGATTCCAGCGCGTGCAGACCGATCAGGCGCAGGCCATGCGGCGCGCCAGCCGAAAGCAGAGCTTCGAGGAGGTGACGCTGATAGCAAAGCGGATGATAGAGTTCCCATCCGAGTTCACCTTCGTAGTTGACCCTCAGCAGGCGGACATCGCTTGCAAGGCCGACCGAGCCTGATTTCACTGCGAACCATGGGAACCTTCCATTGGAGAGGTCCATCTCGGTGAGGCTCTGCAACACCTCGCGCGCCTTTGGCCCAACGATGGTGAAGCAACCGCGCTCGTTCGTCACGTTCCGCAACTGAACCGATCCATCCTTCGGCAGGAGTTTCGAAAGATCGTCGAAATTCCAGCGCTCGGCCCGCGGAGTGGAAATCAGATAAAATGTACCGTTCTCGAGGCGTGAGACGATATACTCGGCCTGAACGCCGCCGGTCTTCGTCAGATGATGGCTGAGATTGACGCGGCCGATCTTTGGCAGGCGATTGGCGAGAATGCCATCGAGCCAGGCTTCAGCCCCAGGACCGGAGACTTCGAACTTGGTCATCGGCGTCATCTCGACAAGGCCTACGGCATTTCGCACCGCGTGGACCTCTTCACCGACATATTTGCCCTTTTCCGTCCAGCGCCAGCTGTATTGATCCTTTGCCTCGACGCCATCAGGCGCAAACCAGTTCGGCATTTCCCAACCGTTGAGGACACCCCAGACAGCACCGTGTCTCGACAAGATATCATAGGAAGGCGCCGTCTTCTGCGGTCGGGCCGCCGGCATATCCTGGCCTGGATAATGCAACTCGGCGTGAGTACCCCAGCTTTCGCGTACCTTCTGTCGCGTCCATTCCTTGTTCGCATAGTCGCCAAAGCGGCGCGGGTCGAGCTCGGACGTATCCAGGCTGTTTGCGCCTTCGACAATGCGCTCCGACAGATAGTAGCCGATCGCGCCACCCCAAAGGATGCCGCCGGGCACGCCTTCGGCGATCCAGACATTCTCCAGTCCCCAGGCCGGCCCGACCAAGGGAAGTTCGTCCGCCGTCATCTGGAATGGGCCGCGCACATTCGCCTTGATGCCGACCCGACCAAGAGCCGGAACGAGCTCCATCGCACGTTCCCAGTTCCAGGAAACGGAATCGAAATCCTCTTCCAGCAGGTCCGCGCCGAACCATTCGGGAACCCCATTCTCGGCAAAGAGCTTCAGGTGCTCCGTCTTTTCATAGGGGCCGAACATGAGACCATCGCCCTCTTCGCGGAGATAGCCCTCGAAAGCCTCGTCGCGCAGGATCGGCATTTCCGGCAGCCCCTGGCGTTTGCGTTCGACCACCTCCGGCACCGCATCGGTGATCCAATATTGATGGACGATCGGGATCGCCGGAATTTCAAGCCCGAGCATGGCGCCGGTCTGGCGCGCATAGTTTCCCGTTGCCGAAATGATGTGCTCGCAAATGATTTCGCCATTGTTGGTGAGGATTTTCCACTCGCCACCCGGCAAGCGTTCAAAGCCACGCACCTCGGTGTTGAGATAGATCTTGGCGCCGCGATCCCGTGCCCCCTTGGCCATGGCCTGCGTGACATCGGCGGGCGCAATATGGCCGTCATCTGGGTGATAAAGGGCCGCCAGCATCTCGTGATTGTTTTCGAGCAATGGCCAAAGCTTGCGGGCTTCCTGCGGTGTCACGAGCTCTGCACGGATCCCCTGTACGGCGGCGACGCTCATGTAGCTCTTGTATTCGTCCAGGCGGTCGCGCGTATTGGCGATGCGCAGCTGCCCACATTTGTGCCAACCGACATGCTGACCGGTTTCCGCCTCCAGACCTTCGTAGATCTCGATCGTCTTGGCGATCATCCGGCCGATGTTGATGCTGCGGGCGTAGGAAGGGATAAGGCCGGCAGCATGCCAGGTGGAACCAGCGGTGAGCTGGGTACGTTCGAGCAGCGCGACGTCTGTCCAGCCACGTTTGGTCAGTCCGTAGAGAATGGCGGCGCCGACACAACCACCGCCGATGACAACGGCGCGAGCATGAGTTTGCATGAGGAGTTCCCGAGTTGATTTCGAGCGAGACTAGCGGCGGCGACTTCGGTTGTGACGTTGCAAAAAATTACAAAGGGGCATAACTTCAGATTATGCATAGACTTCGCTCGCTCGTGCCTTCCGCCAACTATCTGTTTGTCTTCGAAGCTGCGGCGCGGCGGCGAAGTTTTACGGCGGCCGCCGAGGAACTGAATGTCAGCCAGCCGGCCGTCAGCAAGACGATCAGGCTTTTGGAGGAAGCGACAGGGCTGAAGCTGTTCCGTCGCGAGCATACTCGCTTGGAACTGACTGCCGAAGGCCTGAAATTCTATCGGGAGACCCAACAGGCCTTCGACCATCTCCATATGGTTCTGACATCGTTGCGCAAGAAGCACTCAAACGACACGGTGAGAGTGTCGTTCTCCGCTTCTTTCGTGCAGCTGTGGCTCTTGCCGCGTCTTAAGGATTTCAAGGCAAAGCACCCCGATATTGCTCTTCGGATCGAGGAGAGCAGTCGAGACGATCAGGATCTAAACGAGGAGAACATCGATCTTTCAGCACGGCTCGGCCTCGGCAAATGGCCCGGAATACATGCCTGGCACTTCGTGACCGAGGAGGTCATCCCCGTTTGCAGCCCTGACTATCTGAGGGAACACGGCCCAATAGGCGAAGCTTCCGATCTGCTTAACCACAGGCTCCTCCACTTCGAGGAGCGGCATCGCGTCCGGCTTGGATGGCCGGAATGGTTGGCTCAGCATTCCGTGCCGGTGGCGCGCCTCAATCAGGACTTTATCTTCACTGATGCGCTGAGCTCCATTGAAGCAGCCGTTCTCGGTCAGGGCATTGCGCTTGGCTGGAAGCACCTTGTCCACGATCACGTCCGTGCCGGCCGCCTGGTCTATCCCCTCGATGCGGTTTATCGCTCCGGCCAGACAATACACATCATCATGCCGGCGCAGCGTCCGTCAAAACATGGTGCGATGCTTTTCCGGGACTGGCTGCTTGAGCAGGGTGCCGACGCGCCGGTCTTCGAGGGGCCCACGGCCATCACCACTTAAAGCCCTTCCAGGACAAAATGGACAGGTAGAGCACGGTCTTCACCGCCCAATTTTGAGATAGTTCGTCTTTCAGAGCGGGTCCGGGCACGCCTGTGCTTGTCCTTTCCAATGAGAACTAGGCGCCTGGAGGTCTGCGCACAGAGTTGCCGCGTGCATTTCCGCGGCAATCGCCATCGACGAAATCCAAGATCCTCCCGTCGAAGCAATAGGAACAAAGCCGCTCTTCATCCATCGTGTCCGCTTTCCCGGGTCGCCGACGTAGCAAGGCAAGGCCTAAACGAAGAGAAGTATCTGTGAGGGCGCCATTGCTGCTTAGTCCCCGAGCGGAAACGCAGATTGATTAAACGCCAGGACCCGTCCAGCTCACGGCACGGTCAACCGAGGTCTTTGACCTTCGATTGCCCGAAGACATATTCTGCGGCCTTCGGCAACAAGACTTCCCCACGATAGCCGGAAGGCTTGTCGCCAACCGTTGTGCCCGCATTCAGGATCCCCGCCTGATAATCATCGCCAAAAAGCAAGTACGGATAAGGTGCTTCGATCGCGGTAGCGTGCTCCAGCGCCGAACGGAACTCGGCGGGGATCGTGAAATCCAGGGCCGCAAGATTATCCTCCAATTGCGACAGGCGGCTAGCACCGATTATGGCTGCCGCGATACCCGCTCGGTTGACGCACCAGTTCAGCGCCACTTGCGCCATGCTACGCCCCATATCGGCGGCGGCCTTTTCCAGCACGGTCAGGATGCGTGCATTACGTTCGGTGAACAGGCCGAGGCCTCCACCGGACACATCCTGCGAAAGCCGTCCCTGCCCTGCGGAGCCAGGACGATATTTTCCGGAAAGAAGCCCCATGGCAAGCGGGCTCCAGGCGGTGATGCCAAGACCGAGCGCGTCGGCGAGCGGCACGAATTCATGCTCGATGCTTCGTTCCACCAATGAATAGGGCAGTTGCAAGCAGATGGGCTGGGTGAGCGCATGCGCCTCGGCCCAGGTCTGAGCCCGCGCGGCGTACCAACCGGGAACATCGGACAACCCCGCATAACGGATCTTTCCGGCCCGCACGAGATCATCGAATGTTCGCATGACTTCCTCCGCCGGGGTCATGCGGTCCCATGTATGAAGCAGATAGAGGTCGATATAGTCCGTCTTCAGGCGCTTCAGCGAAGCGTCGACCGCCTGCATCATCGCCTTGCGGCCATTTCCGCCGGCATTCGGATTGCCCGGAGATAGACTGTTGGAGAACTTCGTCGCGATGACGACCGCGTCTCGGATGCCAGCTTCCTTCACGAAGGTCCCGACAATGCTCTCACTCAATCCTGCCGCATAGGAATTGGCAGTATCGATGAAATTTCCGCCGGCAGAGATATAGCGTTCAAAAATGGCTCTGGCCGTTGGCTCATCTGCCCCCCAACTTCCGCCGATACCGCGAATGCCGCCATTGCCGAAGGTCATCGTCCCGAGCGCCAACCGACTGACCCGAAGGCCCGAACGCCCCAGTAGATAGTATTGATCGAGGGACATGTCTGACCTCCGGTTCGAGTCAGTCGCGCATCACATGCTGCCGGCGTAGGGCCGGCGGGCGATGCTTTGCTGGACGTAATTGATCATCGTGATAAAATCAAAGACAGGACGTCCCGTCGCAGCTTGCACTGCATGGGCGTAAGGAGGCAGATCGCTGCATTCAAGCAGGATCGAGCGAACGTCGGGATGTTCCTCCACAAGACGGCGCGCGACCTGCGTGACCTCGCGTTCGATTTGCGCTGAGTCAAGCGTTCCCCTTTCCTCGAGGATCGCCTGGCGAAACTCAGTCTGATCTTCCATGCCGGCGACGACCAGTGAAATGCTGTCAGGCACGTTGCAGGCCTTGAAATGCCGCTGCGTAAGCCGTGATGCATTGGCGGTAATGACACCGACGCTGCCGCCGCAGAGTGCATGCATGAAAGGGATCTGCATGAGGCTCGAGAGAAAGACGGGAATGTCGAGCGCAGCCGCCACCTCCTCCTGAAAATAGGCCATGAAGCCGCAGGCGCCGGTAATCGCCTTGACGCCGCGGCCCTGCAACTCCAGCGCAGCCTCTACGAAGACCTCTTTCAAGGCTGGATCGCGCTGGTTCAAAAGCCGATCGATCGACGCACCGCGAACCTCCTGGAACCGAACAGGATAGGTGTAGGTCGTCGCATTCCCGACATTCCCGGGAACGCAAGGATAGGCGGCGTCGAGGATCAGAATGCCGATCTGCTCACCGTACCAGGACTGCGTCTTGCGCGTGACCTTGTGGACTGTCAACGTCATATCTCCTGAGTGTGTTGGCGAGGGCCGAGAAAGATTGCCTCCCCGGCCGGCCGGCGTTATTGCACCAGACGCGGAGCACCGGTTTCAGCGGCGGTTCCATCAAGGCCGTAGGACTTGAGAATCTTGACGATCGTTCCGTCGTTATGCATTTCCTCAATATCGTTATCGAGCGCTGCGCCGAATTCCTTGGCCTTCAGCGAATATGGGAACGCGGCCTGTGCGGCTTCCTTGGTCGCCTTCACGCGGGGATCCGCGGCTGCGACAGCGACCTTGACGTCCTTCAACGCCCCTTTCTGTGCGGCGACCACTCCCGTCGAGTAGCCGTCCACCGCCACGTCGATGCGGCCGGCAAACAGATCCTGCTGCATGTTGACGGAGTTCGGATAAAGCTTCAGCGACCCGCCGAGCAAGGTTTTGAGGTCGGCGACCCAAAGATAACCCTGAACCGTACCAACCTTTTTGCCTTCAACATCGGATACATTCTTGAACCCCTGCTTGGAGTAGATCGCCATCTGGTCGGTATAAAGCGGTGCGGACAGGTTCATGGCTTTGGCCCGTTCGGCGGTGCGATACCAATCGCCCGTGGTAATGTCGGCCTGACCCGAAAGGACATACTGGATTGCCGCAGCGGGATCGACGGCTACGGCCCTGACTTGCAGGCATTCGCGTTTGGCGAATTCGGAAGCAATGTCGCCGTCTATTCCCTTCATGTTCCCGCCGTCGTCCATGTAGGAATGCGGCGCATAGGTGGTCACCGCAACGGTCAAAGTGCCCTGCTGAATGGTCGTAAACTTGTGCTTTGGCGTGCAATCGGCGGCCTGTACAGCTTGGCCAGACAGGAGCGCACCGAGAATGCCAGGCAGAAGAAGATGGGTCTTGGACTTGAATGCGGGCATGCCGGAATTCCTTCTTATGGGGTTAGCGTTGGGCATAGAGGCTTGCGCGCCTCTCCACGTGATTGACGAGGAGAGCCGCGGGTATCGAAATGCAGGCATAGAGAACGCCCGCGCAAAGCAGCGCCGGGAAATAACGGAAGGTGTTGGAGCCGATCTCATATGCACGGCTCACCAGCTCCGGCAGTGCAATCGTGAAGCAGAGTGACGTGCCCTGAAAGATAAGGATCGAGAAACCGAGAAGGGCTGGCAGCGCGACACGCAAGCCCTGAGGAAGCAATACGAAACGCAATTCATCGACCCGACTGAGACCGAGCGCTTCAGCCGCTTCGCGTTGGCCGTGCGCAATGGACTGGAGGCTCGCCCTGATGATCTCGCTGGTATAGGCGCCCGTGTTCCAAGCAAGCGCGATGACCGCTGCCGCGAAAGACTCGACCGTGAATCCAACACTTGGCAATCCAAAATAGATGAATTGCAGCAGCACCAATGCCGGCGCGCCTCGACCAACTTCAACAAGGAAAAGCGAAGCGTACTTCAAGGCCTTACTGCGCGCCAGCACACCCAAGGCGAGGACAAGACCGAACGGGACGCCGAGGAGCAGGCTGAGCAAAGCGACCTGTACACTGATGGAAAGCCCCCCGAGAAGGTCGGGCATCCACGTCACCAATTCGTCATAGCTTGGAAACATCAGCGTGCCACCTTGGATCGGAGATGAGCATCGGCGAGGCGCGACAACCAGGCGACCGGCAGGCTGAGGAAAATGTAAAAGAGCCCAACGATTGCAAACACCTCAAGACCGCGGAACGTCAGCTGCGAAAGCTGGTTGCCCTGGTAGGCAAGTTCCGTGACACCGATCGTCGAGGCAACGGCCGTCTCCTTCATCAGACCGATGAGATAGCTCGCGGCGGAAGGCAGCGCCACTCTGAGAGCTTGCGGAGCGACCACGTCCCTCATGGTGTGCCAACGGCCAAGATCGAGCGCTGTACAAGCCTCCCACTGGCCATGATGGATTGAGCTCAAGGCGCCACGGTAAATCTCTGCCATGTTTGCCGCCGCTATGAGACCGAGGCCGGTCAGGGCCGCCGCAAACGGATTGATCGGGAAGTAACTCATCCCAAGACCAAAGAAGATGATGAACAACCACAGGATCGGCGGGATGGCACGGACGATCTGGATCGTAACGGCCGCGCAGATGCGCACCAGCATGAAGCGGCTCCGTCGCGCCGCCAGAAGAGGAACCGCCAGCATTGCACCGATGATAAAGGAGCCAGCCGTCAAGCCTGCCGTCCAGATAAGACCTCGAAAAAAGAGCAGGAAATCAGCAGCGCTCATCGATCGTGCACCGCGCGAAGGAAGCGGCGGGTCCGCTCGTGCTGCGGATTGCGCATGACCTCGGTCGACGGACCTTTTTCCACGATCTGGCCATCCGCCATGATCATGACGGTATCGGAGACGTTTTCCGCAAAGCCCATCTCATGGGTCACGACAACCATGGTCATTCCGCTGGTGGCCAGCTCCCGCATGACAGCCAGAACCTCAAGCCCGAGTTCGGGATCAAGCGCGGAAGTGGGCTCATCGAAAAGCATAACCTCAGGGTCGAGTGCCAGGGCCCGGGCAATGGCAATCCTCTGTTGTTGCCCTCCCGAACAACGGCCAGGAAACTGCCCGGCCTTTTCCGCAAGACCGACGCGACTTAGCAATTGCATCGAGCGCTCATCCGCCTCGGCTCGGCTACGGCCAAGCACCCGCTCCTGGGCGAGGCTGACATTTCGAAGCACGGACATATGAGGAAAGAGATTGAATGATTGAAAGACCATGCCAACGCGTCGGCGCAGACTGGAAAGCTCGGCGCGAGACACCGGTTGGGCTGCATTGATTACCGTCTCGCCAACGGTGACTGTGCCGTCCGACGGCTGCTCGAGGTAGTTGATGCAGCGAAGGAGCGTGCTCTTTCCCGAACCGCTAGGGCCGATGATCGCGAGAACCTCACCGGACGAGACTTCCAGGTCGAGCCGGTCGAGAACAATGTGCGTTCCGTAGTGCTTGCTGAGCGAATGCAAGCCAATTTGCGCTTTCGCTGAATGAGATTTCATATCCGACACCGCCCTGCAGCGCCTGCCGAGCAGGGGCTTCGAACGCCATATGCAACTACAGCCGTCGCCAATGTCGTTGGCCTCCCGATAACGCGTGCGCTTGACCGCCGGCGCGAAGGCGCTGGCTCAAGGCGACATGATTGTTTGCTTTGCCGGTCGCCTCATCTGGAGACGCCGTGTTCCCGATCTTTATTGACCAAACTGTAACAACGGCGGACGCGGATGGGAGTCCGAAAAAAATGTGATATCTAATAACTTGAAGTTATGGCGAGCCTTTTGGGGCCAGAAACGGCAACCGGTGCGGACGTGCGCAGAAGCCCCTGAATATTGTTCTCGATCGCAATCGCATTTTCCTGGAGCACCTTGCGAGCCGTCAAAAGCGCCCGGCGCTTCTGACTGGTCAGGGTCTTGACGTGAACCATACGAAATAAATTGACCCGCCTCATCTGAGCAATGTCACGTGCGTCGTTACGATCTGTCTTGTTTGGTTGTGCATTCAAAAACGCATTCACGTGTCGCGTTTCAATGCACATTATAGGCAAACCTGCCGTTGCTAGCCCCTCGCATAACCATTGCGACAGGGGGCCAGCCTCAATCCCGATCCGTTCGATATTCTAGTCGGAATGTTTCAAAACGGCGAGGAGATCGTCAGGATGGCTGGGAACCTTCACTTCGCGACATATTCCACCGGTCTCTTCGACAATGCAAATTGCAGTCTCTTTGATCGAAACATCAAGGCCGACAAATTGCTTCATGGCATGCATCCTTTCCTGATGTTGGCGAGCTGATTGCCCGGACCAATTTAACATCAACCTGACGCAACACCTTCTTCGATGCGGAAGTGGGGCTCGAAGCCGAATACCCCATCTGATTCTGACAATAGCAGAGCTTTGCCTGCAATAACGCATGGAAACGAAAAACTTAAGCGCGACACGTGCGAAGGCCTGCCTCCAATCATCGACCGCCGAAATCTGCTTTCCGTCGCGGCGCACTTGCTAAGTACATTGATCGCAGAAAGTGGGTGGCCAAGGGAGAGCGGTCCGTCACCAGTCAGAGAAATGTGGCCTCCTGGTATGCGTGCCACCAGCAGTGCGTGGGGGCCACCCGTCTTAGGAAAAAGCTTGAAAAGGAACTGCCCGAAGAGGCCAGCGGTCTTCCGGTCGTTATGCTTCCGAATGTCGGAAAGGATGGCGTTGTCGAGGAGCACTCTTTTGCCGACAGCAATCGAATAGCGTCTCAGTTAGATGTCGAACACCTGTCGCAAGCACGAGCCGAACTTCGTCGACGCCGGAAACGATGCAAAGAAGCGGATCGGCGTTAGGGATACAGTGCGATCGTCGCCCGAGAACAAGAACTCGCGGAACGGGCTGGGATATTCGGACGTGTCATGTGGATCACTAAGCCCTCCTCACTGATCGAAGCCACCGCGAAGCTCCATTGCCTAATCGTCATGCACGATCCTGGCCTGAAGCTCAAAATGCGCCTTGGCCTGAGCTGCGAACGATGCTGAAGGATCTTATCCGCATTCTGGAGAAATGCCGGCCCAAATCCTGCAATGGACCCGCATATGCCGGTAACGCAGCCATTGTACGGGGCATTCTCAATCTGGCGATGCAGTACCAAGAGACAGCCTACCGGCTCGGCAAGGGCTCGTCCAAGTCCAGCCAGCTTCCGCGGCGTCTCTTAGCACTCCATGCGATGGAGCTCTATTTGAATGCATTTTTACTTGCCAAAGCGTGGATCCCATGGCGATCCGCAGCCTTCGGCGCCGTCTCGGCGAGCAGGCGCACATTGCATCTGAAGCTGTCCTCGTGCTGCGCAAGCAGACGATGGCGCACTTGGTAATGCTGCCCGCAAGTAACGAGTATCACGTCATCAGATATGTCCCAGAGCCCACATCCACATCGTCGCAGGTGAGCCAAATGATGGCGACCCTCGATGAGCTCTCGCGGAAAGTGCGAAAGATGTTGCGAGTATCGTCGTGATTACGCCTCACCTAGACAAGCCGATCGCTAGTTGTACGCAAGCCTGCAATATTTGAAGATCTCTTGAAGGAAATCGAACTTGCAACCTAATGGATTATGTCAGGTTGGGCGATGCTCCGTTATGAACGGCTGGTTCATTCACACAGGCTGCAGATTTCATCGTGGCCGAGCGCCGCCAGACCTATTGCCTATCTCATGCTGACGGCTATCCCTTCGATCGCCTGCCTCTCCACTTGCCGCAGTGTACTTACGGCACGGCCTGCACCAGGCAACCTGTGCCATCTCCGAGACAGACAACGGTGCCGGCAAAGCGAGGATCCGTCAGGAACAGACCGCGCCCCGCTTCGGTGTAGGAGAAGCCGCGGTGATCCTCGGCCGGCAGCGGCGGTAGCGGCGGTGCCGTGTCGGGCGCATAGGAGCGCGGCACGATCGCGCTGGCCAAATCCGTGCTCGGGCTTGAGGGTGGGGCCGTGACCGTCAGAATGCCCTTGACGAAGCTGAGACTGTAATTGGCCGAACCTGCAAGGCTTCCCTGTTCAATCGCATAGCTGCCGGGAATGGAGAAGCGATCGGCGGCGCTTGCCAGTTGACCGAAAAGCCGATCTCCGTTGACGAGGCCGCCGCCTGCGACCGTATAGGTGAAGTACGGATTGGCAGCACCCGCAGCACGCCTGGCATTGTTGGCAATCACGCTGATCAGGCGCGGCGTGATCGTCAGGTTGGCGCCGGTATAGGCGATCGCGTAATTAGCATTGCCGAGCGTGCCGAGACCGATGGCGTAGGAGCCGATACCGGAGAACTGGCTGGCCGACGCGGCGAGCGCCCCTGTCAGCGTGTCGCCATTGACGAGGCCGACGGCGGCATAGCCGAAGACCGGGTTTTGGTCGCCATAGGTTCGGGTTGCGTCATTGGCTGTGACGGCGATCGCCCGCGGCGTGACCGACAGCATGCCGCTGAGGAAGGTCAGGTCGTAATTGCCCGACGCGGCAAGCGAACCCTGGGTAATGCCGTAGGTGCCGACACCGGAGGCAGGTCCGGTAGCGGTTGCCAGTCCGCCGCTCAGGCCATCACCATTAACAAGTCCCGCCCCGCCGATTACATAGGTCAGAGCGGGATTGGCGTCGCCATAGATGCGGCTCTGACTGTTGCCCGTAACCGTGATCGCGCGTTTGCTGACCGTCAGGTCTCCACCGATGAAGCTCAGATCGTAGTTGCCGGAGGCCGTAAGCGTGCCCTGCGTGATATCATAGGTGCCGACATTCGAGGAGCCGGTAGCCGATGTCGCCAACAGACCCGACAACGTATCACTGTTGACGAGCCCTGCCCCGCCGATCGCATAGGTTAGAGCCGGATTGGCATTGCCATAGATGCGGCTCTGGTTGTCGGCCGCAACCGTGATCGCGCGCTTGTTGATTGTCAGGTCTGCCCCGCTATAGGTGATCGCGTAATTTGCGTTGCCCAGCGATCCTTGCAAGATCGCATAGGTGCCGACATTCGAATATTGCCCTGCCGTCGTCACTAGCGATCCAAAGAGCGTATCGCCATTGACGAGCCCTGCGCCACCCACCGTGTAGGTCAGTGTCGGATTTGTATCGCCATAGGCCTTCGACAGCGCGTCCGCCGTCACCGTCAGCGCGCGCTTATTGATCGTCAGGTCCGCGCCTGTGTAGCTGACCGAATAGTTGGAATTGCCGAGCGTGCCCTGCGAGATTGTATAGGGGCCGACGTTGGAATATTGCCCGGCGGCGGTTGAAAGCAACCCAGACAGCGTGTCGCCATTGACGAGGCCTGCGCCACCTACCGTGTAGGTCAGCGCCGGATTTGTATCGCCATAGGCCTTCGACAGCGCATCCGCCGTCACCGTCAGCGCGCGCTTATTGATCGTCAGGTCCGCGCCTGTGTAGCTGACCGAATAGTTGGTATTGCCGAGGCTGCCGATCGTGATGCCGTAAGTACCCACATTCGAATATTGCCCTGCCGTAGTCACCAGCGATCCGGACAGCGTGTCGCCATTAACGAGGCCTGCGCCGCCCACCGTGTAGGTCAGCGTCTGATTGGCATCGCCAAAGGCCTTCGACAGCGCATCCGCCGTCACCGTCAGCGCGCGCTTATTGATCGTCAGGTCCGCGCCGGCGTAGCTGACCGAATAGTTGGAATTGCCGAGCGTGCCCTGCGAGATTGTATAGGTGCCGACGTTGGAATATTGCCCTGCCGTGGTCACCAGCGATCCGGACAGCGTGTCGCCATTGACGAGGCCTGCGCCGCCCACCGTGTAGGTCAACATCGGATTAACATCGCCATAGGCCTTCGACAGCGCATCCGCCGTCACCGTCAGCAGCCGTGGATTGATCGTCAGGTCCGCGCCGGTGAAGCTGATCGAATAGTTGGAATTGCCGAGGCTTCCGATCGTGATGCCGTAGGTACCCACATTCGAATACTGCATCGCCGAAGTCGAGAGCGAACCAGAAAGCGTATCGCCATTGACGGGCCCCGCGCCACCGACAGTGTAAGTCAGCGTCGGATTAGCATCGCCGTAAGTTCTCGACAACGCATCCGCTGCCACCGTCAAGGCTCGCCGGTTCACAGTGAGATCAGCCCCGATATAGGTGAGGGCGTAGTTGCCGGAAGCCGTGAGCGAGCCTTGCGTGATCGCGTAGCTGCCGACATTCGAATATTGTGCTGCCAAGGTCGCAAGGGAACCGGAAACCGTATCGCCGTTGACGAGGCCGTTGGTCGTATAGGTTAGCGCCGGATTGATGTCGCCATAGGTCTTCGACAGAGCGTTGGCAGTCACCGTGAGGGGGCGCTGCGTGACTGCCAGGTTCGCGCCGATATAGGTCAGCACGTAATTGTTCGATGCCGCAAGCGCGCCCTGTGTGATCGCGTAGCCGCCGACATTCGAATATTGCCCAGCGGCGGTTGAAAGCAGCCCGGAAAGCGTGTCGCCATTGACGAGGCCGTTGGTCGTATAGGTCAGCGCCGGATTGATGTCGCCATAGGTCTTCGATTGCGCATCCGCCGTCACCGTAATCGGGCGGGGTGCCACAGTCGCGGTGTTGCCGACAAAGGTGATGGCATAGTTGGTATTGTCGAGCGTCCCCCGTGTGAGGGTGTAAGTGCCGACGCCGCTCGTGCTGGTAAGCCCCCCAAGACTGCCGGACAAGGCATCTCCGTTCAGCAACGAACCACTCGTCACGCTATAGGCGAGCGAAGGCGTGTCGCCATAGGTGAAGCTCTGGCCGGCATTCGCCGCCACGGTAAGCGCACGCTGATTGATCGTCAGGTCAGCGCCTACATAGTTTATGGCGTAGTTGGCATTGTCGAGGGAGCCTTGCGTGATCGCATAGCGACCCACATCGGAATACTGCCCGGTGGTTGTCGCAAGCGAGCCAGAAAGCGTGTCGTTGTTGACCGTGCTTGTAGTTGTATATGTCAGCGTCGGATCGGCATCACCATAGGTCTTCGTCTGCGCCTCTGCCGTTACCGTCAGTGGGCGTCTTCCTATGGTCAAGTTCTGACTGTAATCGACATAGGCCGTGCGGGAGCCGGTTTCGCTTAACGAGATGACGCCAGCATCAGCGTAATTATAGGTTCCGGCATTGGTCGTGGCCTTGATCGCGCTACCCCAGTTGAACGTGACATTGCCTGCGCCGACGCCCGAAAGCGTCGCACCGGTGATCGTTGAATTGCTCTCTCCATAGGTGCGCGAGGCACTGCCGATCTTGACATAGTCGTCATAGAGCCCGCTGCTGAGCGAACGCAGCATCATATAGCCATTATTCGCGCCGCTGGTGGATTTGCCCCAGACGGACGTAAAATCCCAGCCCGCGTTGATGAAAGTGAGCGGGTCTTGCATGGCAAGGCGTCCAAGGCCGCTGGCGGAGAATGTGCCTTGACCGCTGTAGCCGGTGCCGAAGTATTGGTCGTTGGTGTCCGTGTCCCAGAAACTGTTGCTGACGGTACGCAAATTCAAGCCGACCAAACCGTACCCGGGGCGCAGGCCCGAGGTAAAGGTGTATGCAATGGTGCCGCCATTGACTCCAACCAGATCACCGACATATTTGTAGCCGGTGACCGCGCCTGTCGCGTAGGCCTGCGTGACTGAACCCACGCTCCAGCCGACCAGTCCACCGACATAGAAATTGCCGACGACCGCGCCGGTCGCATAGGATGTCGAGACCGAGCCCAGGTTGTAGCCAACCAGACCGCCAACATTGTCGCTGCCGCCGTTGACCGCGATGGTGGCAAAGGACGATGTGACCGAACCTGCGCTGTAGCCGACCAGACCGCCGACATTGCTGCCACCATAAACCGAGCCGCCGACCAACCCGACGCGCGTTATCCGCGACCCCGTGCCCGCATAGCCGAATAGGCCAGCATAATTGACGGTGGCTGCGGTTAGATTGTAAATCGCGTGATTTTGTCCGTCGAAGTTACCGTTAAAACCATTGGAATTGTTCAACACGTTGCCAGCGCGATCGACGCCGATCGGCACGAACCCTGAACCGCCATTCCAGCGCACGGTCGCGGAGGCGTCGAGATTCTTCCCGAGCGCGAAGTTTCCGTTGAGATGAAGGCTGATGGCTTGAAGGTCGGTGAGATTGTTCACCAGTTGATAGGCAATAACGCTGTTTGCGGCGACTTTGCTGCTGAAATCGGTCGCAGTCCCGAAGCTGGAAGGGTTGTAATATATTCTTGCCGCAGTGGATGATCCTGAAAGCGCTACGGACCCTCCCGCGCCGAATGAGACCGTACCCGCGCCGGTGCCCGAATTGTCGGCCTGCAAAACCAGGCCGGCGCTCGCCCCCGACGCCGTAACCGCTGCGTTGATTGTGATGTCGGAGGCAGCGCTCAAAGTCAGCGTGGTGAGCGCGCTCCAGGTGATCGGGGCGGCCACCGTGATGGTGCCGGCCTGCGAGCCGGCGGAGCCCGCTCCGCCGGTCGAAACCGTGACATTGGCGGTTGCGAGCGCATTGGTCAGCGTGTTGACATTGATGATGCTGTCATTGCCTGTCGCCGTGAAGCCGGAGGAATTGCTGTCCGTCCCCGTCGATATCGTCATATTGTAGGGATCAAGCAACAGATTGCCGACGGAACCATGCGCCGCGGTCAGGTCGGTGAGGCCGGTGTAGGACAGCTTCGCCTTGCCCGAGACTTCCGCCTCGCCGCCATTGCCGGAGATCGTGCCGCCCTTCGCCGTGATCGTGCCGGCAAAGCGCGTCAGATCATCCGACCACAGAACGACATTGCCGCCATGACCCGTCGTGACCGCATCGGCATTGATGACGGTGTTGGCATCAATCGTCAGCGTCTCGGCATGCTGCAGCGGCCCCTTGCCCTGGCGGTTGCCGCCGATGTTGACCGTGCCGCCGCCGGTCTTGCCAGAGGCATTGATCTTCGCATTCGCCAGCGTGATCTTGCGGCCCGTCACCTCAACCTTGCCGCCTGAGCCGCGCCTGCTGCTGGCATCGACATTGCCTGATATCGCCACCTCGCCATCGCCACCCGACAGCACAATATCGCCGCTTCTGCCCGAGACACCCCTCGCCTCGATCGTCCCCGACATGTTGACCGCCTGCCGCGCCATGTCTCTCGCCGCTGCCGCAGACAGTTGCACCGTCCCGCCCCTTGCCGAGATCCTGCCGCTATTGTCGACCAGTGCCCCATCGCCTTTAGCCTTGGTCGGCACCGCCACCTGCAGGAAGCCGTCGCCGGACAGATCGAGCGTTGCCTGCTCGCCGGATCCCAAGGCCACCTTGCCCAT